>NZ_AP019365.1:717500-1027166 GCF_033095865.1 Pseudomonas sp. KU43P
GGAACCTGCGGCTGGATCACCTCCTTAATCGACGACATCAGCCTGCTGATGAGCTCCCACACGAATTGCTTGATTCATTGTCGAAGGCGATAACGCTGTTCCTGATCAGAACTCAGAAATGAGCATTCTGCTTGAATGCTGATTTCTGGCTTTTGTCAGATCGTTCTTTAAAAATTCGGATATGTGATAGATATAGACTGACACGCACTTTCACTGGTGTGTGATCAGGCTAAGGTAAAATTTGTGAGTTCTGCGCGAAAGCGCAACATGCGAATTTTCGGCGAATGTCGTCTTCACAGTATAACCAGATTGCTTGGGGTTATATGGTCAAGTGAAGAAGCGCATACGGTGGATGCCTTGGCAGTCAGAGGCGATGAAAGACGTGGTAGCCTGCGATAAGCTTTGGGGAGTCGGCAAACAGACTGTGATCCAGAGATCTCTGAATGGGGGAACCCAGCCAGCATAAGCTGGTTATCTTGTACTGAATACATAGGTGCAAGAGGCGAACCAGGGGAACTGAAACATCTAAGTACCCTGAGGAAAAGAAATCAACCGAGATTCCCTTAGTAGTGGCGAGCGAACGGGGACCAGCCCTTAAGTTGGTTTGAGATTAGTGGAACACTCTGGAAAGTGTGGCCATAGTGGGTGATAGCCCCGTACACGAAAATCTCTTATCAATGAAATCGAGTAGGACGGAGCACGAGAAACTTTGTCTGAATATGGGGGGACCATCCTCCAAGGCTAAATACTACTGACTGACCGATAGTGAACCAGTACCGTGAGGGAAAGGCGAAAAGAACCCCGGAGAGGGGAGTGAAATAGAACCTGAAACCGTATGCGTACAAGCAGTGGGAGCCTACTTTGTTAGGTGACTGCGTACCTTTTGTATAATGGGTCAGCGACTTATATTCAGTGGCGAGCTTAACCGAATAGGGGAGGCGTAGCGAAAGCGAGTCTTAATAGGGCGTTTAGTCGCTGGGTATAGACCCGAAACCGGGCGATCTATCCATGGGCAGGTTGAAGGTTAGGTAACACTGACTGGAGGACCGAACCGACTACCGTTGAAAAGTTAGCGGATGACCTGTGGATCGGAGTGAAAGGCTAATCAAGCTCGGAGATAGCTGGTTCTCCTCGAAAGCTATTTAGGTAGCGCCTCATGTATCACTGTAGGGGGTAGAGCACTGTTTCGGCTAGGGGGTCATCCCGACTTACCAAACCGATGCAAACTCCGAATACCTACAAGTGCCGAGCATGGGAGACACACGGCGGGTGCTAACGTCCGTCGTGAAAAGGGAAACAACCCAGACCGTCAGCTAAGGTCCCAAAGTCATGGTTAAGTGGGAAACGATGTGGGAAGGCTTAGACAGCTAGGAGGTTGGCTTAGAAGCAGCCACCCTTTAAAGAAAGCGTAATAGCTCACTAGTCGAGTCGGCCTGCGCGGAAGATGTAACGGGGCTCAAACCATGCACCGAAGCTACGGGTGTCATCTTTGATGACGCGGTAGAGGAGCGTTCTGTAAGCCTGTGAAGGTGAGTTGAGAAGCTTGCTGGAGGTATCAGAAGTGCGAATGCTGACATGAGTAACGACAATGCGAGTGAAAAACTCGCACGCCGAAAGACCAAGGTTTCCTGCGCAACGTTAATCGACGCAGGGTTAGTCGGTCCCTAAGGCGAGGCTGAAAAGCGTAGTCGATGGAAAACAGGTTAATATTCCTGTACTTCCAGTTATTGCGATGGAGGGACGGAGAAGGCTAGGCCAGCTTGGCGTTGGTTGTCCAAGTTTAAGGTGGTAGGCTGAAATCTTAGGCAAATCCGGGATTTCAAGGCCGAGAGCTGATGACGAGTTGCCATTAGGCGACGAAGTGGTTGATGCCATGCTTCCAAGAAAAGCTCCTAAGCTTCAGATAACTGGGAACCGTACCCCAAACCGACACAGGTGGTTAGGTAGAGAATACCAAGGCGCTTGAGAGAACTCGGGTGAAGGAACTAGGCAAAATGGCACCGTAACTTCGGGAGAAGGTGCGCCGGTGAGGGTGAAGCACTTGCTGCGTAAGCCCACGCCGGTCGAAGATACCAGGCCGCTGCGACTGTTTATTAAAAACACAGCACTCTGCAAACACGAAAGTGGACGTATAGGGTGTGACGCCTGCCCGGTGCCGGAAGGTTAATTGATGGGGTTAGCGCAAGCGAAGCTCTTGATCGAAGCCCCGGTAAACGGCGGCCGTAACTATAACGGTCCTAAGGTAGCGAAATTCCTTGTCGGGTAAGTTCCGACCTGCACGAATGGCGTAACGATGGCGGCGCTGTCTCCACCCGAGACTCAGTGAAATTGAAATCGCTGTGAAGATGCAGTGTATCCGCGGCTAGACGGAAAGACCCCGTGAACCTTTACTATAGCTTTGCACTGGACTTTGAATTTGCTTGTGTAGGATAGGTGGGAGGCTTTGAAGTGGGGACGCCAGTTCTCATGGAGCCATCCTTGAAATACCACCCTGGCAACTTTGAGGTTCTAACTCAGGTCCGTTATCCGGATCGAGGACAGTGTATGGTGGGTAGTTTGACTGGGGCGGTCTCCTCCCAAAGAGTAACGGAGGAGTACGAAGGTGCGCTCAGACCGGTCGGAAATCGGTCGTAGAGTATAAAGGCAAAAGCGCGCTTGACTGCGAGACAAACACGTCGAGCAGGTACGAAAGTAGGTCTTAGTGATCCGGTGGTTCTGTATGGAAGGGCCATCGCTCAACGGATAAAAGGTACTCCGGGGATAACAGGCTGATACCGCCCAAGAGTTCATATCGACGGCGGTGTTTGGCACCTCGATGTCGGCTCATCACATCCTGGGGCTGAAGCCGGTCCCAAGGGTATGGCTGTTCGCCATTTAAAGTGGTACGCGAGCTGGGTTTAGAACGTCGTGAGACAGTTCGGTCCCTATCTGCCGTGGACGTTTGAGATTTGAGAGGGGCTGCTCCTAGTACGAGAGGACCGGAGTGGACGAACCTCTGGTGTTCCGGTTGTCACGCCAGTGGCATTGCCGGGTAGCTATGTTCGGAAGAGATAACCGCTGAAAGCATCTAAGCGGGAAACTTGCCTCAAGATGAGATCTCACTGGGATCTTGAATCCCCTAAAGGGCCGTCGAAGACTACGACGTTGATAGGTTGGGTGTGTAAGCGCTGTGAGGCGTTGAGCTAACCAATACTAATTGCCCGTGAGGCTTGACCATATAACACCCAAGCAATTTGCTGACGCAGATTGCGGTGGTGAAGACGAAACGAACCGAAAGTTCGCAAGCAACATCACAAATATCGCATATCCGAATTCGCTGGGCTGTCCATCTGGACATTCTGGCAACAGAATTTCTTGACGACCATAGAGCATTGGAACCACCTGATCCCATCCCGAACTCAGCAGTGAAACGATGCATCGCCGATGGTAGTGTGGGGTTTCCCCATGTGAGAGTAGGTCATCGTCAAGATTAATTTCGCAAAACCCCTATCTGCGCGAGCAGGTAGGGGTTTTGTCTTTCTACCTTGGAAAGTCGGGCCTTCGTCGTCTCCCACATTTCGAGCTGGGCCACTAGAATAGTCCGACGTACCTATTCAGAATCCCAAGATGCCTGAAACCGAAGCCCTAGAGCAGTTGCCGCTGGATGAACTGGTCGCCTGTCATGAGTGCGACCTGCTGATGCGCAAGCCAGTCCTGCAGCATGACGAAAAAGCCCAATGCCCCCGTTGTGGCTACGAGCTGTACGCCCATCGCCACAATGTGGTCAACCGTAGCCTGGCTCTGGTGCTGACAGCACTGCTGCTTTTCGTGCCAGCCAATTTTCTGCCGATCATGCAATTGCACCTGCTTGGCCAGACTTCAGACGACACGGTCTGGAGTGGTGTGGTGGGGTTGTACAATTCCGAGATGCGCGGCGTCGCCATCGTGGTATTCCTGTGCAGCATGGCCATTCCCTTGCTCAAACTGCTCTGCCAGCTAGCGGTGCTGCTGAGCATTCGCCTGAACATCGGGCGCAGCTACGGCCTGCTCTGTTATCGCATCTATCACCATCTACGTGACTGGGGCATGCTCGAGGTCTATTTCATGGGCGTGCTGGTCGCGATCGTCAAATTGGTGGATCTGGCCGAGCTGAACGTGGGGCTGGGTCTTTTCTGTTTCATCAGCCTGCTGCTGGTTCAGGTCTGGCTCGAAGTGGTGATGTCGCCACACCAGATCTGGAGTGCGTTGTCGGGGGAGGATCTGCATGCGGGCGATTGATGCGGGCATTCGGGTGTGCAACGAGTGCCATGAACTGAACCGGCAAGACAACGAACAAGGCACGCAGACCTGCACGCGCTGTGGCGCCATCGTGCATGCGCGGCGGCCCAACAGCATCGTGCGCACATGGGCACTGCTCATCGCTGCGTCGATTCTGTACATTCCGGCCAACGTGTTGCCGATCATGACCGTCAGCTCCTTGGGGCAGGGGAGCCCGGACACCATCATGTCCGGCGTCATTACCCTGCTCAAGCACGGTATGGTGCCGATTGCCGCGGTGGTGTTCATCGCCAGTATCCTGGTGCCGACCTTCAAGTTGATCGGCATTGGCCTGTTGC
The DNA here is from genome assembly GCF_033095865.1 of Pseudomonas sp. KU43P. Lineage (NCBI taxonomy): Bacteria > Pseudomonadati > Pseudomonadota > Gammaproteobacteria > Pseudomonadales > Pseudomonadaceae > Pseudomonas > Pseudomonas sp. KU43P. Next base: position 722,096 of record NZ_AP019365.1, read on the forward strand.
TGTACTCCGTGCAGCGTCGCCAACCGTTATCGGCGCGGCAACGGATATTGATGTACCGCTTCATCGAGTTCATAGGGCGCTGGTCCATGCTGGACATCTTCGTCATTGCCATTCTGGTGGCGGTGGTGAATTTCGGCCGCATTGCCAGTGTCGAAGCCAACCTGGGCGCTGTCGCCTTCGCAACTGTGGTGATTCTCACGATGCTTGCTGCTTTAACTTTCGATCCCCGACTGATTTGGGATAACACGGAGTCGGATGACGACCATGAGTGACTTGCCTACGGCCAAAACCCGCCCCGCCTCCAATTGGTCGGCAATCTGGATTCTGCCGCTGATCGCGCTGATGATCGGCGGTTGGCTGGCCTGGCAGGCGTATCGCGATGCAGGCGTGGAAATCGAGGTGCGTTTCGAAAGCGGCGAAGGCATCGTCGCGAACAAGACCGAAGTGATCTACAAAGGCATGCCGGTCGGCAAGGTCAAGAGTCTGGTGCTCGACGCCAAAGGCGAAAAGCAGGGTGTGATAGCCACCATCGAGATGAACAAGGCCGCAGAACCGCACCTGACCAAGGGCACGCGTTTCTGGCTGGTGAAGCCCAGTGTGAGCCTGGCCGGTATTTCCGGCCTGGAGACGCTGATGTCTGGTAACTACATTGCCGTCAGCCCCGGTGAGGGTGAGCGGACCAAGCGTTTCACCGCGCTGAAAGTGGCACCGCCATTGTCGGATAGTGAGCCGGGCCTGCACCTGACGCTCAAGGCCGATCGCCTGGGGTCGCTCAACCGCGACAGCCCGGTTTTCTATAAGCAGATCCAGGTCGGCCGGGTGAAGAGCTACCGCCTCTCCGATGACCAGAGCACGGTCGAGGTCAAGGTATTCATCGAGCCGGCCTACGCCAGCCTGGTGCGCAAGCACACGCGTTTCTGGAACGCCAGCGGCATCAGCATCGACGCCGACCTGTCGGGGGTGAAGGTGCGCAGCGAATCGTTGTCCAGCATTGTCGCCGGGGGTATCGCCTTTGCCACACCGGAATACCGCAAGGACAGCCCGCCCACCGACCCCAATCTTCCGTTCCGCCTGTATGAAGACTTCGATGCGGCTCAGGCAGGCATTCGGGTCAAGGTCAAGCTGAACGACTACGAAGGCCTGCAGGCTGGCCGTACGCCGGTGATGTACAAGGGCATCCAGGTCGGTTCGCTGAAAGCGCTGAAAATGGAAGATAACCTGGCCAGTGCGATGGCCGAGCTGACTCTGGATCCACTCACCGAAGACTACCTGGTCGACGGTACGCAGTTTTGGGTGGTCAAGCCGTCCATCTCGCTGGCGGGTATCACTGGCCTGGAAGCCTTGGTAAAGGGCAACTACATCGCCATCCGCCCAGGTGAGAAGGGGGCTACGCCGCAGCGCGAGTTCGAAGCGAGGCCCAAGGCACCGCCGCTCGACCTCAAGGCGCCAGGCCTGCACATGGTGCTATTCGCAGATACCCTCGGCTCGCTGGAAGTCGGCAGCCCGGTGATGTACCGCCAAGTGAAGGTCGGTAGCGTGCAGAGCTACCAGTTCGCCCGCAACAGCAATCGCATCCTGATCGGCGTACATATCGAGAAAGAGTACGAGAACCTGGTCAACGGCTCGTCGCGCTTCTGGAATGTCAGTGGCATTACCCTCACGGGCGGCCTGTCGGGCATCAAGATCAAGAGCGAATCGCTGCAGACCCTGATGGCCGGTGGTATTGCCTTCGACACGCCAACCCCGAACGTTGCGCTCAAGCGCCGCATTCCGCGTTTCCGCCTGCTGGAAAGCCAGGAAGCGGTGAACCGCACGGGCACCCTGGTCACCATTCGTGTCGACCGTGCGGACGGTCTCAAGGCGGGCACGCCAATCCGCTTCCGCGGCCTGGATGTGGGCAGTGTCGAGAGTGTCGACCTGACCAAGGACCTGCAAGCAGTGCTGCTGCGTGCGCGCATCACCGAGGCAGCTGACCGTATTGCGCGGGTGGGGACGCAGTTCTGGGTGGTCAAGCCGGCGCTCGGCCTGGTGCGTACCGAGAACCTCGACACCTTGATTGGCGGGCAGTACCTGGAGGTGCAGCCGTCGGCCAAGGATAAAGGCCCGCAGCGTGACTTCATTGCGTTGGCCGAAGCTCCCGAGGTGGTAGGCCAGGAGGTTGGTTTACCGCTCACCCTGAGCGCGCCTCGACGTGGCTCGATCAAGCCTGGGGTGCCAGTGACCTATCGTGAGGTCGCGGTGGGCAAGGTTACCGGTTTCGAGCTGGGCCAGAGTGCTGACCGGGTGTTGATCCATATCCTGATCGAGCCGCGCTATGCCGCTCTGGTGCGCAGTGGCAGCCGATTCTGGAACAGCAGCGGGTTTGGCTTCGATTGGGGGCTGCTCAAAGGGGCTACGGTGCGGACCGAGTCGCTGGAGACGCTCATAGACGGCGGCATTGCCTTCGCCACGCCTGATGGTGAACAGATGGGCAATCCGGCCCGGCCGCAGCAGACTTTCGCCCTGTTCGACCAGGCGGAAGATGAATGGCTGCAGTGGGCACCGAAGATTCAGATCGCCAAGTAGTACGGGAGAGGGCTGCGATGCGGCCCAATCGCCGGCAAGCCGGCTCCCACAGGTATCGCACCGGCCTCTGTGGGGGCCGGTGCGATGAGGCCAGTACTGGCAAGATCATCAAATCGCAGGCAATAAAAAACCGACCCTAGGGTCGGTTTTTCGACAAGAACGTCGCTTAGGCAGCTGCAGCTTCTTTCAGCGCCTTGATGTGGCCATTCAGACGGCCTTTGTGGCGAGCAGCTTTGTTCTTGTGGATGATGCCCTTGTCGGCCATACGGTCGATTACAGGCACAGCCAGAACGTAAGCGGCTTGCGCTTTTTCGGCGTCTTTTGCGTCGATGGCTTTAACTACATTCTTGATGTAGGTGCGGACCATGGAACGCAGGCTGGCGTTGTGGCTGCGACGCTTCTCAGCCTGTTTTGCACGTTTCTTGGCGGAAGGTGTGTTGGCCACCGTCGAGCTCCTCGAAAGACTTTAGGTAAATAGCAAACAAAATAGGCCGCGAATCATGCCGATCAGTCGAACGGATGTCAAGGCCACCTGCAGGGTTCCGCCGAGCGGTGCACCAACGGAAGGGAAAGAATTCCTTTCTGCTGCACGACCTGTAAACTCGGGAATTTTTGGCTCCCCTGCGAAGGCGCGGGAGTATCGCACATTCGGACGCTGTCTGGCAGCGTCCTCTGTCATTGGCGTGAATCTTTTCGATGAATCTGCTCAAATCCCTGGCTGCAGTCAGCTCCATCACCATGATTTCCAGGGTGTTGGGCTTCGTGCGCGATACGATTCTGGCCCGTGTATTCGGCGCCGGCATTGCCACCGACGCCTTTTTCATCGCCTTCAAGCTGCCCAACCTGTTGCGGCGGATCTTCGCAGAAGGGGCCTTCTCTCAGGCCTTCGTGCCCATTCTGGCCGAATACAAGACCCAGCAGGGCGAGGAGGCTACGCGCACCTTCATTGCCTATGTCAGCGGCCTGCTGACGCTGGTCCTGGCCCTGGTCACGGCCGTCGGCATCCTTGCCGCACCCTGGGTGGTGTGGGCTACCGCCCCCGGCTTTGTCGACAGCACCGAAAAATACGAGCTGACCACCGCCCTGTTGCGGGTGACCTTTCCTTATATATTGCTGATCTCGCTGTCGTCCCTGGCTGGCGCGATCCTCAATACCTGGAACCGCTTCTCGGTACCGGCCTTCACGCCGACGCTGCTGAACGTGGCGATGATCGCCTTCGCCGTGCTGCTCACACCGTATTTCGATCCGCCGATCATGGCCTTGGCCTGGGGCGTGCTGGCCGGCGGCCTGGCCCAGCTGCTGTACCAACTGCCGGCATTGAAAAAGATCGGCATGCTCGTGCTGCCACGCCTGAACCTGCGCGACACTGGCGTGTGGCGGGTACTCAAGCAGATGCTGCCGGCGATTCTCGGGGTCTCGGTCAGCCAGATCTCGCTGATCATCAACACCATCTTCGCCTCCTTCCTGGTGGCCGGATCGGTATCGTGGATGTATTACGCCGACCGCCTGATGGAACTGCCTTCGGGCGTTCTCGGTGTGGCGCTGGGCACCATTCTGCTGCCAACCCTGGCCAAGACCTACGCCAACAAGGACCGTGAAGAATATTCGCGGATCATGGACTGGGGCCTGCGCCTGTGCTTCCTGCTGGTACTGCCTTGCACCCTGGCCCTGGCGATCCTGGCCGAGCCGCTGACCGTGGCGCTGTTCCAGTACGGCAAGTTCAGCGCGTACGACGCGGCCATGACCCAGCGCGCGCTGATTGCCTATTCGGTGGGCCTGCTGGCGATCATTCTGGTCAAGGTACTGGCACCGGGCTTCTATGCGCAGCAGAATATCCGCACGCCGGTGAAGATCGCGATCTTCACCCTGGTCTGCACCCAGCTGTTCAACCTGGCGCTGATCGGCCCGCTCAAGCACGCAGGCCTCGCCCTGGCGATCAGCCTCGGTGCCTGCCTGAACGCCAGCCTGCTGTTCTGGAAGCTGCGCAGCCAGCAGTTGTTTCAGCCGCAACCGGGCTGGATGCTGTTCCTGCTCAAGCTGATATTGGCCGTGTCGCTGATGGCAGCTGTTCTGCTGCTGGGCATGCACTACCTGCCAGCCTGGGAGCAAGGCAACATGCTGGCCCGCTTCATGCGCCTTGGGGCGTTGATCGCGGCGGGTGTGGTGACCTATTTCGGTTGCCTCTACCTGTGCGGCTTCAGGCCCCGGCATTTCGCCCGCAAGGCCTTGCACTGAGGCACGAGGCGGGTCAGGCGTCGGTTTTTCGTATTCCACGCCGCCCCCGGGCGCTGCTGCCTGTCACCAGCGCCCGGGTGTGGTTATAATCGGCCACTTTATGAGCAAGAAGCGCGTTATGCAGCTGGTTCGAGGTCTTCACAACCTGCGCCCCGAGCATCGGGGCTGTGTCGCCACCATTGGCAACTTCGACGGGGTTCACCGTGGCCACCAGGCTATCCTGGCGCGCCTGCGCGAGCGCGGTCAGGCCTTGGGCCTGCCGACCTGCGTGGTGATCTTCGAGCCACAGCCACGCGAGTATTTTGCGCCCGATACCGCCCCGGCTCGCCTGGCGCGCCTGCGCGACAAGGTCGAGCTGCTGGCCGCCGAAGGCATTGATCGGGTGCTGTGCCTGGCCTTCAACCAGCGCCTGAGCAAACTCAGCGCCGATGAGTTCGTCAAGGCGATCCTGGTCGACGGCCTGGGCGTACGCCACCTTGAAGTGGGCGACGACTTCCGCTTCGGTTGCGACCGCGCTGGCGATTTCGCCTTCCTGGTCGAGGCCGGCAAGCAATACGGTTTCACCGTCGAGGCCGCCAACACGGTGATCCAGGATGGCCTGCGGGTCAGCAGCACCGAGGTGCGCAAGGCACTGTCCGAGGGCAACTTCGAGCTGGCCGAGCACCTGCTGGGCCGCCCTTATCGCATTACCGGGCGCGTGTTGCACGGCCAGAAGCTGGCTCGCCAGCTCGGCACGCCCACCGCCAACATCCAGCTCAAGCGCCGCCGCGTGCCGTTGTCCGGGGTATACCTGGCCAGCATCGAGATCGACGGCAAGGCCTGGGCGGGTGTCGGCAACATCGGGGTACGCCCCACCGTGGCCGGTGACGGCCGCCCGCACCTCGAAATTCATCTACTGGATTATGCCGGCGATCTGTATGGCCGGCGCCTGACGGTGGAATTCCACCACAAGCTGCGTGAAGAGCAGCGATTCGCCTCCCTGGAGGCGCTGAAGTCGGCGATCGATGCGGATATCGCCGCCGCACGTGCACATTGGCACGCTCAACCGCTAACGAAGAGCCTGAAATGACCGACTACAAAGCCACGCTTAACCTTCCGGACACCGCCTTCCCCATGAAGGCCGGCCTGCCTCAGCGCGAACCGCAGATCCTGCAGCGCTGGGACAGCATTGGCCTGTACCAGAAGCTGCGCGAAATTGGCAAGGATCGTCCCAAGTTCGTCCTGCACGACGGCCCGCCCTATGCCAACGGCAAGATTCACATCGGTCATGCGCTGAACAAGATTCTCAAGGACATGATCGTCCGCTCCAAGACCCTGTCGGGCTTCGACGCGCCCTACGTACCGGGCTGGGACTGCCACGGCCTGCCGATCGAGCACAAAGTCGAAGTCACCCATGGCAAGCACCTGAGCGCCGACCGCACCCGCGAGCTGTGCCGCGAGTACGCTGCAGAGCAGATCGAAGGGCAGAAGACCGAATTCATCCGCTTGGGTGTGCTGGGTGACTGGGACAACCCCTACAAGACCATGAACTTCGCCAACGAGGCCGGTGAAATCCGCGCCCTGGCCGAAATGGTCAAGCAAGGTTTCGTGTTCAAGGGCCTCAAGCCCGTGAACTGGTGCTTCGATTGCGGTTCGGCTTTGGCCGAGGCCGAAGTCGAATACGCCGACAAGAAATCCCAGACCATCGACGTAGCCTTCCCGGTCGCCGACGCCGACAAGCTGGCCGCTGCCTTCGGCCTGCCGGCGCTGGCCAAGCCTGCCGCCATCGTGATCTGGACCACCACCCCGTGGACCATCCCTGCCAACCAGGCCCTGAACATCCACCCGGAGTTCAAGTACGCCCTGGTCGATACCGGCGAGCGTCTGCTGGTGCTGGCCGAAGAGCTGGTGGAGTCGTGCCTCAAGCGCTACAACCTGGAAGGCACGGTCATCGCTACCGCCCAAGGTTCGGCCCTGGAGCTGGTCAACTTCCGCCACCCGTTCTATGACCGCTTGTCGCCGATCTACCTCGCCGACTACGTCGAGCTGGGAGCCGGTACTGGCGTTGTCCACTCCGCACCTGCCTACGGTGAAGACGACTTCGTCACCTGCAAGCGCTACGGCATGGTCAACGACGACATCCTTACCCCGGTGCAAAGCAACGGCGTGTACGTGGAGTCGCTGGAGTTCTTCGGCGGCCAGTTCATCTGGAAGGCCAACCCGGCCATCGTCGAGAAGCTGAGCGAAGTCGGTGCGCTGATGCACACCGAAACCATCAGCCACAGCTACATGCACTGCTGGCGCCACAAGACCCCGCTGATCTACCGCGCCACCGCGCAGTGGTTCGTCGGCATGGACAAGCAGCCCAACAGCGGCGACAACCTGCGCGAGCGCGCCCTCAAGGCCATCGAAGACACCCAGTTCGTGCCCGCTTGGGGCCAAGCGCGCCTGCATTCGATGATCGCCAACCGCCCTGACTGGTGCATCTCGCGTCAGCGCAACTGGGGTGTGCCGATCCCGTTCTTCCTGCACAAGCAGACCGGCGAGCTGCACCCGCGCACTGTCGAGCTGATGGAAGCGGTGGCCAAGCGCGTCGAACAGGAAGGCATCGAGGCCTGGTTCAAGCTGGACGCCTGCGAACTGCTCGGTGACGAAGCCGCCCAGTACGACAAGATCACCGACACCCTGGACGTGTGGTTCGACTCCGGCACCACCCACTGGCACGTGCTGCGTGGCTCGCACGACATCGGCCATGCCACCGGCCCGGTCGCCGACCTGTACCTGGAAGGTTCCGACCAGCACCGCGGCTGGTTCCACTCGTCCTTGCTGACCGGCTGCGCCATCGATGGCCACGCGCCATACCGCGAGCTGCTGACCCATGGCTTCACCGTGGACGAGAGCGGCCGCAAGATGTCCAAGTCGCTGGGCAACACCATCGAACCGGAGAAGGTCAACAACACCCTGGGTGCCGACATCCTGCGCCTGTGGGTTTCGGCCACCGACTACTCCGGTGAAATGGCTGTTTCCGAGCAGATCCTGCAGCGCAGCGCCGACGCCTACCGCCGTATCCGCAACACTGCGCGCTTCCTGCTCTCCAACCTGTCCGGCTTCGACCCGGCCCGCGACCTGCTGGCCCCGGAAGACATGCTGGCCCTGGACCGCTGGGCGGTGGACCGTACCCTGCTGCTGCAGCGCGAGCTGGAAGAGCACTACGGCGAATACCGTTTCTGGAACGTCTACTCGAAGATCCACAACTTCTGCGTGCAGGAGCTGGGCGGCTTCTACCTCGACATCATCAAGGACCGCCAGTACACCACCGGCGCCAACAGTGTCGCCCGCCGTTCCTGCCAGACCGCGCTGTACCACATCAGCGAGGCGCTGGTGCGCTGGATCGCGCCGATCCTGGCCTTCACCGCCGACGAGATCTGGCAGTACCTGCCGGGCGAGCGCAACGAGTCGGTGATGCTCAACGGCTGGTACCAGGGCCTGAGCGAGCTGCCGGAAGGCACCGAGCTGGACCGCGCCTACTGGGACCGCGTGATGGCCGTCAAGGCTGCGGTGAACAAGGAGCTGGAAAACCAGCGTACCGCCAAGGTCATCGGCGGCAACCTGCAGGCCGAAGTCACCCTGTTCGCCGAAGAAGGCCTGAGCGCCGACCTGGGCAAGCTGGGCGACGAGCTGCGCTTCGTGCTGATCACCTCCGCTGCCAGCGTGGTGCCGTTCGTCCAGGCCCCGGCCGATGCCGTGGCCACCGAAGTCGAAGGCCTCAAGCTGAAAGTGGTCAAGTCCGGCCACGCCAAGTGCGGCCGTTGCTGGCACTTCCGCGCCGACGTCGGCAGCCACCCGGAGCATCCGGAAATCTGCAGCCGTTGCGTCGACAACCTGAGCGGTTCGGGCGAGGTGCGCCACTATGCCTAATCCTGCAGCGGGGCGCTTCGGGCGCCTCGCCTGGCTCTGGCTCAGCCTGCTGGTCCTGGTCCTTGACCAGGCCACCAAGCTGTATTTCAACAACGCCCTGAGCATGTACCAGCAGATCGTGGTCATCCCTGACTACTTCAGCTGGACCCTGGCCTACAACACCGGCGCGGCGTTCAGCTTCCTGGCCGACAGCTCCGGCTGGCAGCGCTGGCTGTTCGCCCTGATCGCGGTGGTGGTCAGTGGCGTGCTAGTGGTCTGGCTCAAGCGCCTGGGGCGCGGCGAGACCTGGCTGGCAGTGGCGCTGGCGCTGGTGCTGGGCGGTGCACTGGGCAACCTGTACGACCGCATCGTGCTGGGCCATGTGGTCGATTTCATCCTGGTGCACTGGAAGAATATTCATCACTTCCCGGCCTTCAACCTGGCCGACAGCGCCATCACCGTTGGTGCGGTGATGCTGGCGCTGGATATGTTCAAGAGCAAGAAGTCCGAGGAACCGGCCCATGACTGACACCCGTATCGGCCAGAACACCGAAGTCACCCTGCACTTCGCGCTGCACCTGGAAAACGGCGATACCGTCGACAGCACGTTCGACAAGGCCCCGGCCACCTTCAAGGTCGGTGACGGCAACCTGCTGCCCGGTTTCGAGACCGCGCTGTTCGGCTTCAAGGCCGGTGACAAGCGCACCGTGGTGGTGGCTCCGGAGAATGCCTTCGGCCAGCCAAACCCGCAGAACGTGCAAGTCATGCCGCGGTCCAACTTCGAAGGCATGGAGTTGTCCGAAGGGCTGCTGATCATCTTCAACGATGCCGCCAACACCGAGCTGCCGGGTGTGGTCAAAGCGTTCGATGACGATCAGGTGACCATCGACTTCAATCACCCACTGGCTGGCAAGACCCTGACCTTCGAGGTAGAGATCCTCGAGGTGAAGGCCCTGTAAGCCTGGAGCCGAGCATGCAAATCAAACTCGCCAACCCACGCGGCTTCTGCGCAGGGGTCGACCGGGCGATCGAGATCGTCAACCGGGCGCTGGAAGTCTTCGGCCCACCGATCTATGTGCGCCACGAAGTGGTGCACAACAAGTTCGTGGTGGAAGACCTGCGTAACCGTGGCGCCATCTTCGTCGAAGAGCTGGACCAGGTGCCGGACGATGTCATCGTCATCTTCAGCGCTCACGGTGTGTCCCAAGCCGTGCGCCAGGAGGCCGCCGGCCGTGGCCTGAAGGTGTTCGACGCGACCTGCCCGTTGGTCACCAAGGTGCACATCGAAGTGGCCAAGTACAGCCGGGATGGTCGCGAAACCATCCTGATCGGCCATGAAGGGCACCCGGAAGTCGAAGGCACCATGGGCCAGTACGACGCCAGCAACGGCGGCGCCATCTACCTCGTCGAAGACGAAGACGATGTCGCCAAGCTGCAGGTGAACGACCCGGACCACCTGGCCTTCGTTACCCAGACCACGTTGTCGATGGACGACACCAGCCGTGTCATCGACGCTCTGCGTTCGCGCTTCCCGAACATTGGTGGCCCGCGCAAGGACGACATCTGCTACGCCACCCAGAACCGCCAAGATGCGGTCAAGCAACTGGCTGACGAGTGCGATGTGGTGCTGGTGGTGGGCAGCCCGAACAGTTCCAACTCCAACCGACTGCGCGAGCTGGCCGAGCGCATGGGTACTCCGGCGTATCTGATCGATGGTGCCGAAGACATGCAGCGCAGCTGGTTCGACCAGGCAGCACGGATCGGCATCACTGCCGGTGCTTCGGCCCCCGAAGTGCTGGTACGTGGTGTGATCGATCAGCTGAAGGCCTGGGGCGCCACGGGCGCCGAAGAGCTGGATGGGCGCCCGGAGAACATCACGTTCTCCATGCCCAAAGAGCTGCGGGTTCGCTCGCTGATCTGATCATTGGCCTGCGCACAGCGGATTTTTTCGTTCCCCCGTGCGCAGGCTTATCCTGCCGGTTTTCGCCAGTACGACGTGATAGTGGCTGTCACAGATTTCCAGCGTCCCACTCTGGAAGGTGTTGGCGTAGGTGAGCGGAATGCCCAGCGCACTGAACCTCACCTGCTCACCGATATTGCTCGCGATTTTCATGGGGCGTGCAAGGCGGTGTTCGCGCAATAACTGGTGATTGCTTTCAAGCATGACTCGCCAGCCTTTCCCCCAATCATTTTCCAAAGGCTGCACCAGCACGGGCTGGCTCTGCAGCATGGCATGGCTCCGTGCGCTGCGCAGTGCATGAGCCAGATCCCGTGCCGCTGCCGATCTGTGCAGGTTATCGCTTAACTTGGCGTAGGCCGGCATGCCGAGTTGCGTCAGCAAAGCAGCCAACCCCAGGGTAAACATCATTTGAATCAGTGTTACGCCCTGTTGCTTCACCGTGCAGTCCTCCCTGGAAGTGCTTCGCTGTAGCTTCAAGGTCACTGGACATGAGGTCCAGTCGAGCAAGTTCTAGGCAATTGCAGGAAAAGTCGCGGGAGGAGCAGGGATGCACGAAAAGCAGCAGGGCATGACGCTTCTGGAAGTGCTGTTGGCAGTATTGGTGGTGGCTGTGGGTATTTTTTCTGCAGCAGCCTTGCAGCTGAAGGCATTGCAGGCCGTCGACAGTGCACGACGCGATGGGCAGGCGGCAATGGCGGAGCACAGTGAGCAAGAGAGGCATCGCCAATGAGGCGTCGTCAGAGCGGTTTCGGGTTGCTCGAAGCCACGCTGGCGCTGGCCATCGGGCTGATGGTGCTGGCGGCGACCAGTCAACTGTTCGCCTCCGCTCACCAGAGCTGGCGTCTGCAAGGTGCTGCATTGCGCTTGCAGGACGATGCTCGCCTGGCGCTGTTGCGCATGGCCCAGGATATCCGCCTGGCGGGGATGTTCGGTTGCCTGCGTCTGAAGCCAGGCGACTTTGAAAGCCCGGCTGCCCGGCAAGTTTTTACCCGCCCGCTGGATATCGGCCCATCCAGCCTGAGCCTGGTCGCCGCCGAACTGCCCGGGCATACCGGCCCTGCGGACTGGACTCTGCTGACAGACTGCACCTGCAAGGCCCAGGTAAAAAACGGCCGTTATCCAGCCACAGACGAACTCATGGCAATCCCCATCAGCCGCATTCGCTACGAGTTGTCAGGCACCACGCTCATGTTTACGAGGCGTAATCAGAGGCAGTCTCTGGTCGATCATGTTCGTGAATTGCAAGTGGCGCTTGTACAAAGCCCGCAAGGGCAGAGGGTGGACCTGCAACTGACGATGTACGAACCAACGTTTGAGATCGAGCAGCGCCATGCGCTGAGCGTAGCGCTGCGCAACCCGGTACCAGGGCCATGAACGGTCAGCGTGGCATGGTCTTGCTGCTGGCACTGGTGCTGAGCGTGTTCCTGAGCTTGTTGGCTGCTTCAGCCTTGCGCGATGCACTGGTTGATACACGAATGACCGGCGCCATGCGTGATGGCCTGTTTGCATTCGAGCAAGCTGAAGTCGCGCTGCTGGCCGGGGCAGAGGTATTGCAACGGGCGCCACCTGGACCTTGCCAGAGTTGTCTGCCGCCGCCGAGACCGCACGCGCTGCAAGGCCCATGGCAAAGCACCCAGGGCGGCTACTACCAGCTACAGAACCTGGGCGTCACCGACAAGGCCGCGCACATGCCAGAAGGTGAGCAGGTCACGCTTTACCGCGTCACGGCAGTCAGCAAGCAACTGGCTGCCCGGCAGGTGCTGGAGGCGGTATACGCGATGCCAACCGCTCAAGCCCGAGCCCCCCAGCGCATCCTCTGGCGCCAGAGACTGAGAGAAGACTGACATGCAGCAAGGCCTGAGCCTGATCGAGTTGTTGATTGTCATGGCCGTCATCGGCATTCTGGCAGCCATTGCCTACCCCAGTTACAGCGACCAGCTTCGGCGAGCCGCGCGCAGCGAAGTGGTCGGCCTGCTGCATGACGCTGCCCTGCGCCTGGAACAGCATCGTGTGCGCACCGGCCAGTACGCCGAAGGCGACCCTGCATTGCCCGTCGCCAACCGCCATTACAGCCTGCAGGCCATTCGCGACAGCGACACCTTCACGCTGCTCGCCCGGCGCCTGCCGGGTGGCCTGATGGCCGATGACCGCTGTGGCGATTTCCGGCTCGACCAGGCGCTCGTACGCAGCAATCCGGGCGGTGTCGAGGCCGCAGAGCGCTGCTGGGGAAGCTGAAGGTTGAATGATGCCCGTGCATCGCGGTTTTACTTCAGGTGTTGGATCGACAGATGAGCAAGCAAGTAGTGGTGGTGGGCGGCGGGGTGATCGGCCTGCTGACGGCATACAACCTGGCGGCGAAGGTCGGGCAGGTGGTGGTGTGTGACCAGGGCGAGGTCGGCCGTGAGTCGTCCTGGGCCGGTGGCGGTATCGTTTCGCCCCTGTATCCCTGGCGCTACAGCCCGGCAGTGACTGCCTTGGCGCATTGGTCGCAGGACTTTTATCCACAGCTGGGCGAGCGCCTGTTCGCCAGCACCGGCCTGGACCCTGAGGTGCACACCACTGGCCTTTACTGGCTCGACCTGGACGACGAGGCCCAAGCATTGGCCTGGGCCGAGCGCGAGGGGCGACCACTGAGTGCCGTGGACATCTCGGCGGCCTACGATGCCGTGCCGGTACTAGGCCCGGGCTTCAAGCGGGCGATCTTCATGGCGGGCGTTGCCAACGTGCGCAACCCACGGCTGGTGAAGTCGCTCAAGGCAGCGCTGCTGGCGCTGCCCAACGTGACCTTGCGCGAACACTGCCAGATCACCGGCTTTGTGCACGAACAAGGGCGCGTCGTCGGCGTGCAGACGGCAGAGGGCGTGTTGCGGGCCGATGATGTGGTGCTCAGCGCAGGCGCCTGGAGTGGTGACTTGTTGCGCACGCTTGGCCTCGATCTGCCGGTGGAGCCGGTGAAGGGGCAGATGATTCTGTTCAAGTGCGCCGCGGACTTCTTGCCGAGCATGGTACTGGCCAAGGGGCGTTATGCGATCCCGCGCCGGGATGGGCATATTCTGGTGGGCAGCACCTTGGAGCATGCCGGGTATGACAAGACCCCGACCGAGGAGGCATTGGCCAGCCTGAAGGCTTCGGCAATCGAATTGCTGCCCGAGCTTCAGGGGGCTGAAGTAGTGGGGCACTGGGCTGGATTGCGGCCTGGCTCGCCCGAAGGTGTTCCGTATATCGGGCGAGTGCCGGGGCATGAGGGGTTGTGGCTGAACTGCGGGCACTACCGTAATGGGTTGGTACTGGCGCCGGCTTCGTGCCAGTTGTTTGCTGACCTGTTGACCGGGGCCGAGCCGATTATCGACCCGGCGCCGTATGCGCCGGAAGGGCGTCTGGGTTGAGATCGCCGGGCCCGCTTTGCGGGCCTTTCGCCGGCAAGCCAGCTCCCACAGGTACAGCGCAGGCCATGAGGGCGGTGCTATCGCTGTAGGAGCCGGCAAGCCAGCTCCCACAGGTACATCGCAGGCCATGAGGGCGGTGCTATCGCTGTAGGAGCCGGCAAGCCAGCTCCCACAGGTACAGCGCAGGCCATGAGGGCGGTGCTATCGCTGTAGGAGCCGGCAAGCCAGCTCCCACAGGTACAGCGCAGGCCATGAGGGCGGTGCTATCGCTGTGGGAGCCGGCAAGCCAGCTCCCACAGGTACAACGCAGGCCATGAGGGCGGTGCTATCGCTGTAGGAGCCGGCAAGCCAGCTCCCACAGGTACAGCGCAGGCCATGAGGGCGGTGCTATCGCTGTGGGAGCCGGCAAGCCAGCTTCCACAGGTACAGCGCAGGCCATGAGGGCGGTGCTATCGCTGTAGGAGCCGGCTTGCCGGCGATGAGGCCAACCAACCCCTCAGCCAGTAACCGGCGCCTGCAGATGCCGGCTCGGATAATGCTGCTCATACACCTTGCACACCCGCAGCACCTGCTCATCGGCAAACCGCCCAGCCACCACCTGCAAGCCCACCGGCAAGCCTTCGCGGGTGAACCCGCACGGCACCGAAGCCGCTGGCTGCTGGGTCAGGTTGAACGGGTAGCTGAACGGCGTCCACTCCATCCATTGCGCCATCCCCGACCCCGGCGGCACGTTGTGCCCAGCCTCGAACGCCACCAACGGCAGCATCGGTGAGACCAGCACATCGTAATGCTGGTGAAAGGCGTTCATCTTCGCAATCAGTTCGGCCCGCGCTTCCAGCGCCAGGGTGTATTCGCTCAGGCTGATGCGCGCCCCTTGTTCGGCAATCCAGCGCAGCCCGGGGTCGAGTAGTGCCCGTTGTTGCTCGCTGAAGCTGCTGGCCAGCCGCGCCGCGCCGGCGAACCACAGGGTATTGAATACCTCCAGCGGGTCGTTGAAGCCGGGGTCCACTTCTTCCACCTGTGCACCAAGCCGCGCCAGGCGCTGCACCGCTTGCGCCACCAACGCCTGGATTTGCGGGTCGACCTGCACGTAGCCGAAGTCGGCGCTGTAGGCGATGCGCAGGCCGCTGAGGTCTTGCTCCTGGCCCAGCCAAGGCCCCTGCCTGGGCGCCCCGGCCAAGCCATCACGGGCATCGGGGCGGGCTACGCAATCGAGCATCAGTACCGAGTCCTCGACGGTGCGGGTCATCGGCCCCAGGTGCGAAAGCACGGTCATGGCGCTGGCCGGCCATTGCGGCACGTAGCCGAAGGTGGGCTTGATGCCGAAGGTGCCGGTAAAGGCACAGGGGATGCGAATGGAGCCGCCGGCATCACTGCCCTGGTGCAGCACGCCGAGGTTCAGCGCGGCAGCAGCGGCAGCGCCGCCGGACGACCCGCCAGCGGTCAGGCGCGTGTCCCAGGGGTTGCGGGTAATGCCGTACAGCGGGTTGTCGGTCACCCCTTTCCAGCCGAACTCGGGCGTGGTGGTCTTGCCCACCAGTACCGCGCCCGCTTCACGCATGAACGCGCTGAATGGTGCATCCACGTCCCACGGGCCGGCGGCCGACGTGGTGCGTGAACCCTTGCGCGTGGGCATGCCACAGGTCAGGGTCAGGTCCTTGATCGAGGCCGGTATCCCATCCAGCCGGCCACAGGGCTCGCCGCGCTGCCAGCGCTGCTCGCTGGCGCGGGCGGCGGCGCGGGCGCCTTCGGCGTCCACATGGCAGTAGGCGTTGACCGCCGGGTTGTGCTGGTCGATACGCGCCAGTACATCGTCGACCACCTCCACCGGTGACAGTTGCCGGCGCTGATAGAGATCGAGCAGTTCGACGGCGGTGAATTCTCCAATGGCAGTCTTGCTGGGCATCTCAATGGGCTCCCTGGTTGGCGGCCTGGAACATGGCGCGCAACAGCACATCACAGCCGTCGGCGAGGTCCTGTGGCGCGGCGTTTTCGATTTCGTTGTGGCTGATGCCGCCTTCGCACGGTACGAAGATCATCCCGGCCGGGCCCAGCTCGGCGAGGAAGATCGCGTCGTGGCCGGCACCGCTGACGATGTCCATATGGCTCAGGCCCAGTTCGCGTGCTCCCTGACGCACGGCATCGACGCACTGCTCGGCGAAGTACAGCGGCGGGAAGTCGGCGGTGGGAGTCAGCTCGACGTGCAGGCCGTGCCTGGCGGCGCTGCTTTCGATGGCTGCGCGCACCTCGTCGACCATGGTTTGCAGATGACCGGGGTCGAGGTGGCGCAGGTCGATCGTCATGTTCACCTGGCCGGGGATGACGTTGCGCGAGCCCGGGTGCAGGTTCAGGCAGCCAACCGTGCCACAGGCATGCGGCTGGTGGGCATGGGCCACGCGGTTGATCGCTGCCACCACTTCGGCGGCGCCGACCAGTGCGTCCTTGCGCAGGTGCATCGGTGTTGGGCCGGCGTGCGCTTCGACACCGGTGAGCACCAGGTCGAACCACTTCTGCCCAAGGCAACCCTGGACCACGCCGATGGTGGTGCACTGGTCTTCCAGTACTGGGCCCTGTTCGATATGCGCCTCGAAGTAGGCGCCGACCGGGTGACCGGTAGGCACGCGCGGGCCGGCGTAGCCGATACGTGAGAGTTCGGCACCGACCGACAGGCCCTGGTCATCGACCTTGTCGAGGGTTTCCTGCAGGCCGAACTTACCGGCGAACACGCCCGAACCCATCATACATGGCGGGAAGCGCGAGCCCTCTTCGTTGGTCCATACCACCACTTCCAGCGGCGCTTCGGTGGTCAGTTGCAGGTCGTTGAGGGTGCGCATCACCTCCAGCCCGGCCATCACGCCGTAGCAACCATCGAACTTGCCACCAGTGGGCTGGGTGTCGATATGGCTGCCGGTCATCACCGGTGGCAAAGCCGGGTTACGTCCCGGGCGGCGGGCGAAGATGTTGCCGATGGCGTCGACGCTGACCGTGCAGCCGGCCTCGGTGCACCAGCGCACGAACAGGTCCCGGGCCTGGCGGTCGAGGTCGGTCAACGCCAGGCGGCACACACCGCCCTTGGCGGTGGCGCCGAGTTCGGCCAGGTCCATCAGCGACTGCCACAGGCGTTCACGGTTGACCAGTGCGCCCTGGCCGAGCAGGTGTTGCGAGGGATCGATGCGGGTATTCATGTGGCGTCTCTCCAATGGCGAGGATCTGTGTTGTCAGGGCTGGCCCTATCGCCGGCAAGCCGGCTCTCACAGGTACAGCGCAGGCCTTGAGGGCGATGCTGCCCTCTGTGGGAGCCGGCTTGCCGGCGATAGGGCCGGTGCCGGCACCACAAGGTCAGGCACTCAGGGCCAGGTAGCGGTTCTTGATGCTCGGGTCTTCGCGGAACTGGGCGGCGCTGCCCTGGTAGGCGACGCGGCCCTGTTCGAGCACGTAGTGCCGGTCGGCGAGGGCGTCGCAGACCATCAGGTTCTGCTCCACCAGCAGAATCGACAGGCCTTCGTCCTTGATCCGCCGCAGGATCTTCACCAGCTCGTCGACAATCACCGGCGCCAGGCCTTCGGTCGGCTCGTCGAGGATCAGCAGCTTGGGGTCGTTGAGCAGGGCGCGGGCGATGGCCAGCATCTGCTGCTCGCCACCGGAGAGGGCGAAGCCACCGTTGCGCCGGCGCTCTTTCAGGCGCGGGAACATGGTGTACACATCCTCCAGCTGCCAACGGCTGTCTTTGCGCACGGCAATCTTCAGGTTCTCCTCGACACTGAGCTGGCGGAAGATGCCGCGGTGTTCGGGCACCAGGGCGATGCCTTGGCGGGCAATATCGAAGATTTCGCGACCGACCAGTTGCTGGCCGTCGAAGGTGATCTGCCCCTGGCGCGGCCGCACGATGCCGAGAATGCTGCGCAGCGTGGTGGTCTTGCCTGCGCCGTTGCGCCCCAGCAGGGTCACCAGTTCGCCCGCGCCGACCTGCAGCGAGACGCCCTCGAGCACGTGGCTCTTGTCGTAGTAGGAATGGATCGATTCGACGTTGAGCATCAGGCGGCCTCTCCAAGGTAAGCAGTGCGCACGCGTTCGTCGTTACGCACCTGTTCCGGGGTACCCTCGACCAGGATTTGGCCGTGGCTCATGACGGTGATGCGCTGGCTGATCGACATGACGATGCTCATGTTGTGTTCGATCAGCAGCACGGTGTGGTCGCGGCCCAGGTCGCTGATCAGCTCGGTCATCACCGGGATGTCGTCGATGCCCATGCCCGAGGTGGGCTCGTCGAGCATCAGCAAGGTGGGCTTGGCGCAGATCGACATGCCCACTTCCAGCACCCGTTGCTGGCCGTGGGACAACTCGCCGGCCAGGGTGTCGGCGCGGGTGGTCAGCTTCAGGCGCTCCAGTACCTGGTCGGCGGTGTTCCAGTGGCTGCGCTTGTGCTCCACGCTGCGCCAGAAGTTCAGCGCGCCCAGGCCGTCGCGGCCCTGGGCGGCCAGGCGCAGGTTCTCGCGCACCGAGAGGTTCTGGAACAGGCTGGTGAGCTGGAACGAACGAGCCATGCCCAGCGCCACCCGGCCGTGGGACGGCTTGCGGATGATGTCCTGGCCGTTGAGCAGGATCTTGCCGGCGGTGGCCTGGCGTTCACCGGTCAAGCAGTGGAACAGGCTGGTCTTGCCGGCACCGTTGGGGCCGATGACCGTGTGGATGGTGCCGGCGCGCACCTTCAGGTCGACGCCGGCAACGGCCTTGAACGGCCCATAGGCCAGCTCGAGGTTGCGGGTTTCCAGGAGGTAGTCGCTCATCACAGGGTCTCCTTGGTCTTGGCGGGCGCCTTGGCCTCAGCCCGGCGCGACGGATACAGGCGTTTGCCCAGTTCGGCCAGGCCGCCCCACAGGCCGCCCCGCATGAACACCACCACCAGGATCAGGATCAGCCCCAGCAGCATCAGCCAGCGCGGCCACAGCTCCGACAGCACATCGCCCAGCACCACGATGGCGCCGGCCCCGAGCAAGGAGCCGAACAGCGAGCCGGTGCCGCCGACGATGGTCATGATCAGGATGTTCTCGCTCATCATCAGGTCGATGTTCGACAGCGGCGCGAAGTGCAGCAGCATCGCGTAGAGCGCACCGGCGATGCCGGTGATGGCGCCGGACAGCATGAACACCAGGATCTTGAAGTGACGGGTGTCGTAGCCGATGGCGGCGGCGCGGGTTTCGTTCTCGCGGATCGCCAGCAGAGTACTGCCGAACGGCGAGCGGATTACCCGCAGGGCACCGGCGAAGATCAGCAGGAACAGCACTGCGACGAACACGTAGAAGTGCCGAGGGTCGGCCAGGTCGACCAGTACATGGCCGGCAATCTCGATGTTCGGCCGTGGCACGTCGAGCAGGCCGTTGTCACCGCCGGTCCAGCCACTCAGGGTGTAGGCCAGGAAGTAGGCCATCTGGCTGAAAGCCAGGGTCAGCATGACGAAGTAGATACCTTTGCGGCGGATGGCCAGGGCACCGACCAGCAGCGCCAGAAAGGCGCCGAACACCGCCGCGCCGAGCAGCGCACTGAACATCCCCCATTTCAGATGGATCATCAGCAGCGCAGCGCCATAAGCACCCACACCGAAAAAGATGCCCTGGCCGAACGACAGCAGGCCGGTGTAGCCGAGCAGCAGGTTGCAGGCCAGCGCCGCCAAGGCAAAGATCAGGATTTCGGTGGCCAGGGTGGCCGACGGCAGTATCAGCGGCAACGCCACCAGGCTGGCGACCACCAGCAACAGCAGGGCCGGGGCGCGGCCTTTGGCGACGGGCAATGGATTTTTCTCGCTCATTGTCATGCTCTCCCGAACAGGCCGTAGGGACGTACCAGGATCACCGCCGCCATGGCGCCGTAGATCATCAGGCTGGCGCCTTGCGGCCAGAGGCTGGTCATCATGCTTTGCACCACGCCCACCAGCAGGCCGCCGACCAGGGCGCCGCCGAACGAGCCCATGCCGCCGATTACCACCACCACGAAGGCGATGCCGAGAATTTCCGGGCCGACGAACGGCTGGGCGCCACGCAGCGGGGCGAACAGCACCCCGGCGACACCGGCCAGGCCCACGCCCAGGGCGAAGGTGAGGGAAAACAGGCGGAAGATGTTGGTGCCCAGCAGCGACACGGTTTCGGTGCTTTCACTGCCGGCACGCACCAGGGCGCCGAAACGGGTGCGCTCCAGCAGCAGCCACAGGCCCAGGCCGATCAAGGCAGCGAAACCGATCAGGAACAGGCGGTAGTAGGGGTAGATGAAGTCGCCGATGATCAGCACCCCGCGCAGCTCGGGCGGCACGGCAATGTTCTTGCCGACCGGGCCCCAGATCAGCACCGAGGCTTCCTGGATGATCAGCGCTATTCCCAGCGTGACGAGGATCTGGAAGGTGTGCGGCAGGTGGTAGATCCGCTTGATCAACAGGCGCTCCACTCCCCAGGCCAGTGCCGCCACGGCCAGTGGCGCGATCAGCAGCGCCAGCCAGAAGTTGCCAGTGATCGCCACGGCGGTGTAGCAGAGGTAGGCGCCGAGCAAGAAGAACGCGCCATGGGCAAAGTTGACGAAGTTCAGCAGGCCGAAAATGATCGTCAGGCCCACGGCGATGAGGAAGTAGATCATCCCCAGGCCCAGGCCGTTTAGCAGTTGGAACAGGTACAAATCGAGCATGAGTGTGCCCTCGACAGCACGCAATGTGGCTGCCTGTACGAATGTTTTTGACTAACGCCGCGGCTTCAGGCCAGGGCGCAACCGGTGTGGTCGACCTCGACGAACGAGCGGCCGGCGCTGATGACTTCGGCCAGGTCGTCCTCGTCGCGCATCTGCCCCTGGGGCTTGCCGCGCAGCAGGTAGTAATCCTTCATGACCTGATGGTCGCCGGGGCGGATCAGCTCGTCGCCGGTCGGGCCCTGGAAGCGCATGCCTTGCAAGGCAGCAGATACGGCGGCGCCGTCGAAGGTGCCGGCCTTGCTGATGGCATCGAGCATCACCTTGGTGCCGATGTAGTCGGCCGCCAGCGGGTAGTTGGGGTTGATGCCGTAGGCCTTGCGCGTGGCCGCGACCAATTGCTTGTTGAGCGGGGTATCGACCTGGTGCCAGTACTGCGCGCCCAAGTACACGCCTTCGAGCACGTCGCTGCCCAGTTCCTGGAACTGGTCGAGCCCGGCCGACCACACCAGCAGCACTTTCATGCGGTCCTTGATGCCGAAGTTCACCGCCTGACGCAGGGCGTTGGACGATTGGCTGCCGAAGTTGAGCAGTACCAGCACGTCGGGCTTGGCGGCGATGGCGTTGGTCAGGTAGCCGGAGAATTCCTGCTCCTGCAGGGAGTGGTAGCTGTTGCCGATGTGTTCCACGCCGAACTCGGCGAACACCTTGCGGGCGTTGTCCAGCAGTGCATCGCCGAACACGTACTGCGGGGTGATTGTGTACCAGCGCTTGGCCTGGGGCAGTTGGCGAATCATCGGCACCAGCGTTTCGCGAATGGCGCCGTAGGTGGGCACCGACCAACGGAAGGTCGAGGCGTTGCAGTCCTTGCCGGTGATTTCGTCGGCGCCGACCGGGGTCATGAATACGCCGCCGGCCTTGTGGATTTCCTTCGACACCGCCAGTGCCGAGGACGACAGGGTGCAACCCTGGAAGAAGCGCGCGCCATCCTGGCCGATGGCTTCCTGTACCTTGCGCACCGCCTTGCCGGCATTGCCTTCGGTGTCGATGACTTTGTACTTGAGCGGGCGGCCGAGCAGCTCTGGGTGCTCGGCGATGGCCAGGCGCGACCCCATGTCGGCGTACTTGCCATAGCTGGCGAAGGCACCGGACATGGACTTGAGCCCGTAGAAGGTCAGCGGTTCGTTGGCGAATGCCCGGTGCGCTCCGAAGGGGAGGCTACCTAAGGCACCCAGGGCAAGGCCTGCCTTGAGCAGGGTACGTCTTTGCATGGGTAACTCCTTGGTTGTGGTTATTAGGCAGGAGTGGCAATGACAAAGCGGGTACGGCCGGGCCTGTGTGCAGGCCTCTGTACAGGCGGATCAGTGGTTGTGTTCGAACTCCAGCAGGAAGTGGCGGGCGACCTCGCCTTCGAGCGCGGTCATGTGGTGCTCGGCGTCGCACATGTGTTCGTGCATCAGCCGGCGTACAGCGGGCTCATCGCTGGCGCGCAGGGCGAGCATCAATTGCTTGTGGTAGTCGATGTTGGCCGCGGCGAACTGCTGGCGCTTGGGCAGGTAGGCTTTTTTCAGTACCACCAGGTCGCGTAGCAGGTCGTTGAGGAACACCGCCATGAAGCGCAGCAGCGGGTTGGGGCAGCGATGCGCCAACAGGGTGTGGAACTCCAGCTCTGCCAGGCGCTGTTCGCGCTGGCCTTGTTCGCTGTCTTCCGGGGTGCTGCAGAAATCGATATTGGCCTGCAGGGCGGCGTAGTCCGCGTCGCTGAGCTGGCCCATCACCGACACCGCCAGCTCGACTTCGATGACCTTGCGCAGCTGATACACCTGCTCGCCGTCGAGGTGCTGGAAGTGCAGGTAATTACGCAGTGCGCGGCTGGCGGGTTCGGTGCCGACCTCGTTCAGGTAGGCGCCGCCACTTGGGCCGGTGCGAGTGCTGACCAGGCCCTCGACTTCCAGGGCCTTGAGCGCCTCGCGGGCGGTGCCCTTGGAGCATTCGAAGTGCTCCATCAGCTCGCGCTCGGTGGGCAGACGGTCGCCGGGGTGCAAGGAATCGGTCACGATCGAGCGCTTGACCGATTCGACGATCACGTCGGACAGCTTCTGGCGCTTGCGTTTGGGTTTGAGCATTTCGCTATTTTTCATATTTATGCGGATAAATAGGATTTAGCGAATTTTGCCGGGGTGGGTCAATGCTGGCAGTGGGGAGAGGTCGTAAATGGAACGATTAGGTCGCAAACGTGTTAGTAGCGGCCTTGTAGAGAAAGGCCGCTCTTACAGCTACTGCGCAGGGGTTACTGGCGCCCTGGCCCTTGTTCCAGGTGCGCCGGGCTGCAATACCACTCGTTACCACGGTGCAGCGCCCGGTCATTGGGCAGGTGCACGCCGCAATGGGCGCAGCGCACCATCTTCAGCGGGGCATCGAGTTTGGGCTCGGAGGGCGATTGCTGGCTGGTCTTGAATTTGCGCCACAGCCAGAACGCGGCGGCGATCAGGGCGATCCAGAAAAGTAGGCGAACCATGGTGTCCAGCTTGTCGAGTGATGAAGGCGACAGTCTAGGATGCCGCCAATAAAAAAGGGAGGCCCTAGGCCTCCCTTTCTAGCAGCGCATGGCTCAGTCGAACAGGCCGAAGGTCATGTAGCTGAACCACGAACGGTCCTTCTCGGCTTCTTTCGGGCCTTCCGGCAGGATCGGGTCGCCATTCTCGTCCTTCGGCAGCAGCTCTTGCGGCATCTCCGAACGGGCGTCCTGGAACTGCTTGACCACGTCCTGGTTGGCGCGGGTCTCACCCGGTGGCAGCGGCGCGTCGGTCTCGATCAGGCCCAGGGTGGCCTTGGACAGCCAGCTGCGGCCATCGGACTCGGTCTGCTTCGGCTCGAACTGGCCATCGACCAGGCTCGGGTGGTCTGGGTAGTTGAGCTTGAGTGTTTCCAGGCTGGTGGCGGCCAGCTCGTCCAGGTGCATCTTCTGGTAGGCCTCGACCATCACCGCCAGGCCGTCGCCGACCGATGGGGTTTCCTGGAAGTTCTCCACCACGTAACGGCCACGGTTGGCGGCGGCGACGTAAGCCTGACGGCTCAGGTAGTAGTCGGCCACGTGGATTTCGTAGGCGGCCAGCAGGTTGCGCAGGTAGATCATGCGCTGCTTGGCGTCCGGCGCGTAGCGGCTGTTGGGGAAGCGGCTGGTGAGCTGGGCGAATTCGTTGTACGAGTCGCGTGCGGCACCTGGGTCACGCTTGGTCATGTCCAGCGGCAGGAAGCGCGCCAGCAGGCCACGGTCCTGGTCGAACGAAGTCAGGCCCTTGAGGTAGTAGGCGTAGTCGACGTTCGGGTGCTGCGGGTGCAGGCGGATGAAGCGCTCGGCAGCCGACTTGGCGGCCTCTGGCTCGGAGTTCTTGTAGTTGGCGTAGATCAGCTCGAGCTGTGCCTGGTCGGCGTAACGGCCGAACGGGTAGCGCGACTCCAGGGCCTTGAGCTTGTTCACGGCACTGTTGTAGCTGGAATTGTCCAGGTCAGCCTGGGCCTGCTGGTACAGCTCGGCCTCGCTGAGGTTCTCGTCGATGACTTCCTTATTGGAGGAACAGGCCGCGGTGAGCCCGAGGATGGCGATCAGCAGCAGGTGTTTCACTTGCATGGCGGCTTGCGTCCCTTTGACGGCCGCTGTCTTGGGCGGTGCCGTCCTGTTATGATGAGCGCCCCGGCCAACCCCGGGACAAAAGAAGCCGTATTTAACCACAAGCGTGCAGCTGAAACCAAAGGCTGTACGCCCGTCGAATCGAGCATGTCCGAGATCATTCAACTTAGCGCAGAGGTACCGTCCGAACTGGGCGGTCAACGCCTCGACCAGGTCGCCGCCCAATTGTTCGCCGAGTACTCGCGTTCGCGGCTTACTTCGTGGATCAAAGAGGGCCGCCTGACGGTCGACGGCGCGGTCGTGCGCCCTCGAGATACCGTCCATGGTGGCTCGCTGCTTGTCCTGGAGGCCGAGCAAGAGGCCCAGGGCGAGTGGGTGGCCGAAGACATCGAGCTGAACATCGTCTATGAAGACGACCAGATCCTGGTGATCAACAAGCCGGCCGGCCTGGTCGTGCACCCGGCTGCCGGGCATGCCAGTGGCACCCTGCTGAATGCTTTGCTGCACCATGTGCCGGATATCATCAACGTGCCGCGTGCCGGCATTGTCCACCGCCTGGACAAAGACACCACCGGTCTGATGGTCGTCGCCAAGACCCTGCAAGCGCAGACCAAGCTGGTCGAGCAGCTGCAAAGCCGTACGGTCAGCCGGATCTACGAGTGCATCGTGGTGGGTGTGGTGATCGCCGGGGGCAAGATCGACGCCCCAATCGGCCGGCACGGTGGCGTGCGCCAGCGCATGGCGGTAACCGAAGGCGGCAAGCCTGCGGTCAGTCACTACCGGGTGCTCAAGCGCTTCCGTTCGCACACCCATGTGCGGGTGAAGCTGGAAACCGGTCGTACCCACCAGATTCGTGTGCACATGGCGCATGTGGGTTACCCGCTGGTCGGCGACCAGACTTACGGTGTGCGTTTCCGCATTCCGCCAGCGGCCAGCGTGGCCATGGTCGAGGCGGTCAAGAACTTCCCGCGCCAGGCGTTGCACGCCCGCTTCCTGGCACTGGACCACCCGACCACCGGTGAACGGATGGAATGGGCTTCGCCGCTGCCGGACGACTTCACCTGGCTGTTGTCGCTGCTGAACCAGGACCGCGAGGCCTTTATCGGATGAGTGGCCTGACGCAGTCGCTGCTGTTCCCCGACTGGCCGGCCCCGGCCTCGGTACGCGCCTGTGTCACCACGCGTCAGGGCGGCATCAGTCTGCCGCCATACGAAACCTTCAATCTTGGCGACCACGTGGGCGACGACCCCGCGGCGGTTGCCGAGAACCGCCGCCGCCTGAGCGATGAGTTCGCCATCCAGCCGGCCTGGCTCAAGCAGGTGCATGGGCAGGTGGTGGCGGATGCCGACCCGGCCGTTGTGGCCGAGGCCGATGCCAGCTGGACCGACCAGCCGGGTATTGCCTGCACCGTGATGACTGCCGATTGCCTGCCTGCGCTGTTCTGCGACCGAGCGGGTACCCGCGTGGCTGCCGCTCATGCCGGCTGGCGTGGGTTGGCCGGTGGCGTGCTGGAAGCCACCCTTGACCGCCTGGCCGTGCCGCCTGAAGAGGTGCTGGTGTGGCTGGGCCCGGCTATTGGCCCGCAGGCGTTCGAAGTGGGGCTGGAAGTGCGCGACGCCTTCACGGCGGTGCATCCTGAGGCGGCCCGGGCGTTCGTCGAGGGTGAGCGGCCGGGCAAGTTGATTGCCGACATCTATGAGCTGGCGCGTATTCGCCTGGCGGCGCGTGGGGTGGCTGCCGTTTATGGGGGGGGTTACTGCACGGTCAGTGATGAGCGGTTCTTCTCCTATCGCCGTACCCCACAGGGTGGGCGTTTTGCCTCGCTCGTCTGGCTGGAGCCTCGTTAGTCAGTAGTGGCCTCATCGCCGGCAAGCCGGCTCCCACAGGCACCCCATAGCTTCTGAAAGCTGCGCATTACCTGTGGGAGCCGGCTTGCCGGCGATTGGGCCCCCGCTAATCCATCAAGCTGACCCCAGTCAACCCCGCTACGCTTGAATCTTCCAGAATCAGCCTTATCTATAAGGTCATCTCAGGCAGGTTTCTTCATTAAAGGCGCTGTCCATCGCTCCGACCTGCCCCTACAGGAAGGTATCCCCATGCGAATAGACCGTTTGACCAGCAAGCTGCAACTTGCAATATCCGATGCCCAATCCCTGGCCGTTGGCATGGATCACCCTGCCATCGAACCTGTGCACCTGCTGCAGGCGCTGATCGAGCAGCAGGGCGGCTCCATCAAGCCCCTGTTGATGCAAGTCGGTTTCGACATCAACAGCCTGCGCCAGGCATTGGTCAAGGAACTCGACCAACTACCGAAAATCCAGAACCCCACCGGTGACGTGAACATGTCGCAGGACCTGGCGCGCCTGCTCAACCAGGCCGACCGCCTGGCCCAGCAGAAGGGCGACCAGTTCATCTCCAGCGAGCTGGTGGTGCTCGCTGCCATGGATGAAAACAGCAAGCTCGGCAAACTGCTGCTGAGCCAGGGCGTCAGCAAGAAGGCCCTGGAAAACGCCATCAACAACCTGCGCGGCGGTGCGGCGGTGAATGACGCCAATGCCGAAGAGTCGCGCCAGGCGCTGGACAAGTACACCGTCGACCTGACCAAGCGTGCCGAAGAAGGCAAGCTCGACCCGGTGATCGGCCGTGACGATGAAATCCGTCGCACCGTGCAGGTGCTGCAGCGCCGTACCAAGAACAACCCGGTGCTGATCGGTGAGCCCGGCGTGGGCAAGACTGCCATCGCCGAGGGCCTGGCCCAGCGCATCATCAACGGCGAAGTGCCCGACGGCCTCAAAGGCAAGCGCCTGCTGGCGCTGGACATGGGCGCGCTGATTGCCGGTGCCAAGTACCGCGGCGAGTTCGAAGAGCGCCTCAAAGGCCTGCTCAACGAGCTGTCCAAGCAGGAAGGCCAGATCATCCTGTTCATCGACGAGCTGCACACCATGGTCGGCGCCGGTAAAGGCGAAGGCGCCATGGACGCTGGCAACATGCTCAAGCCTGCGCTGGCTCGTGGCGAGCTGCACTGTGTCGGTGCCACCACGCTCAACGAGTACCGTCAGTTCATCGAGAAGGACGCGGCGCTGGAGCGGCGCTTCCAGAAGGTGCTGGTGGAGGAGCCGAGCGAGGAAGACACCATCGCCATCCTGCGCGGCCTTAAAGAACGCTATGAAGTGCACCACAAGGTGGCGATCACCGACGGTGCGATCATTGCGGCGGCCAAGCTGAGCCACCGCTATATCACTGACCGTCAGTTGCCGGACAAGGCGATCGACCTGATTGACGAAGCGGCCAGCCGCATCCGCATGGAGATCGACTCCAAGCCGGAAGTGCTCGACCGCCTCGACCGTCGCCTCATTCAGCTGAAGGTGGAATCCCAGGCGCTGAAAAAGGAAGAAGACGAAGCGGCGAAAAAACGCCTCGAGAAGCTGACCGAAGAAATCGAGCGGCTTGAGCGCGAGTATTCCGACCTGGAAGAAATCTGGGCCTCGGAAAAAGCCGAAGTGCAGGGCTCGGCGCAGATCCAGCAAAAGATCGAGCAGGCCCGCCAGGAACTGGACGCCGCCCGTCGCAAAGGCGACCTGAACCGCATGGCCGAGCTGCAGTACGGAGTGATTCCGGACCTGGAGCGCAGCCTGCAGATGGTCGACCAGCACGGCAAAACGGAAAACCAGCTGCTGCGCAACAAGGTGACCGAGGAAGAAATCGCCGAAGTGGTCAGCAAGTGGACCGGCATCCCGGTGGCCAAGATGCTCGAAGGCGAGCGCGAGAAGCTGTTGAAGATGGAAGACCTGTTGCACCAGCGCGTGATCGGCCAGAACGAAGCAGTGACTGCCGTGGCCAATGCCGTACGCCGTTCGCGTGCCGGCCTGTCCGACCCGAACCGGCCGAGTGGTTCGTTCCTGTTCCTCGGCCCGACCGGTGTGGGCAAGACCGAGCTGTGCAAGGCGCTGGCCGAGTTCCTGTTCGACACCGAAGAGGCCATGGTGCGCATCGACATGTCCGAGTTCATGGAGAAGCACTCCGTGGCTCGCCTGATCGGCGCCCCACCAGGCTATGTAGGTTATGAAGAGGGCGGTTACCTGACCGAAGCGGTACGGCGCAAGCCTTACTCGGTGGTGCTGCTGGACGAGGTGGAGAAGGCCCACCCGGATGTGTTCAACGTGCTGCTGCAGGTGCTGGAAGACGGCCGCCTGACCGACAGCCACGGGCGCACCGTGGACTTCCGCAACACGGTGATCGTGATGACCTCCAACCTGGGTTCGGCGCAGATCCAGGAACTGGCCGGTGACCGCGAGGCGCAGCGTGCGGCAGTAATGGATGCCGTGGGTGCGCACTTCCGTCCGGAGTTCATCAACCGGATCGACGAAGTGGTGGTGTTCGAGCCACTGGGCCGCGAGCAGATCGCCGGTATCACCGAGATTCAGCTGGGCCGCTTGCGCAGTCGCCTGCTGGAACGCGAGCTGTCGCTGAGCCTGAGCCCGCAAGCGTTGGACAAGCTGATTGCCGTGGGTTACGACCCGGTGTACGGCGCACGGCCGCTGAAGCGGGCGATCCAGCGCTGGATCGAGAACCCGCTGGCGCAACTGATCCTGGCCGGCAAGTTCCTGCCGGGTTCGGCGATCACGGCCAAGGTGGAAGGCGACGATATCGTATTTGCCTGATTGCTCTGCTTGAAAAAACTGGCCCCGCATCTGCGGGGCTTTTTTTGCCTGAATGAGTGGTGTCCCCATCGCTGGCAAGCCAGCGCCTACAGGTACGGCGGTGTTTTCGAAGCCCAGCTGCGGTCAGTGTGGGAGCCGGCTTGCCGGCGATAGGGCCCGCCCAAACCCCGCAAAACCAGGCCCTCCCAACCTTTTTTGATAACTTGCTGAAAATTTTGAAATTTTTGCTTGCATCTAAAATCGAGTGCCCCTAATATACGCCGCGTTGTCAGCCACTAAGCGAATCACCAGCAACAACGGTGACCGCAAAACAACTTACAAATCAGTAAGTTGAATGAAAAAAAGGGGTTGACAAGCAAAACGAAGAATGTAGAATAGCCGGCCTCAGCAGCGACAACGCGAAAGCGAAGAAGCTGAAGGGTTCGAAGCTAACACAGCCTTCGAAGTTGTACCGAAGTTCAGTTCCGCGATAGCTCAGTCGGTAGAGCAAATGACTGTTAATCATTGGGTCCCTGGTTCGAGTCCAGGTCGCGGAGCCAATCTCGGGGTGTAGCGCAGTCCGGTAGCGCGCCTGCTTTGGGAGCAGGATGTCAGGAGTTCGAATCCCCTCACCCCGACCATTTTCCGGGTCGTTAGCTCAGTTGGTAGAGCAGTTGGCTTTTAACCAATTGGTCGTAGGTTCGAATCCTACACGACCCACCATGTAAAGAGGGCATCTCGAAAGAGATGCCCTTTTTCTTTTGCCTGAAATTTATCCCGCGCATAAAAAATGCACCTTTCGGTGCAGATCTTCTGTAGTCATTCAGCCATGGCACGGGCTGCTGTTGGTAGGCGGGCTGCTGGCCCTATCGCCGGCAAGCCGGCTCCCACAGGTGTTTCACAAGCCTTGAATGCTGTGCGTACCCTATGGGAGCCGGCTTGCCGGCGATGAGGCCAGTGCAAACAACCTGACCTCCAGCCACTTCCAAAATCAGTGCAGCTTCAACCGCGGCTCAGTGCCCCGCCCAATCTTGCTCCCCAGCATCATCAATGCCGTGCGGAAGAACCCATACAGCGCCATCTGGTGCATCCGGTACAGCGACACATAGAACATCCGCGCCAACCAGCCCTCCAGCTTCACGCTGCCCATCAGGTTACCCATCAAGTTGCCCACCGCCGAGAAGCGCGACAGCGAGACCAGCGAGCCGTAGTCCTTGTACTCGTAAGTCGGCAGCACGTTGTTCTCCAGCCGCGCCTTCAAGCTCTGCGCCAGCATCGAAGCCTGCTGGTGTGCCGCCTGGGCCCGTGGCGGCACATTGCGGTCGCTGCCCGGTTGCGGGCACGCGGCGCAGTCACCGAAGGCGAAGATGTTGTCGTCGCGGGTGGTCTGCAGGGTAGGGCGCACCACCAGCTGGTTGATGCGGTTGGTTTCCAGCCCGTCGATGTCCTTGAGGAAGCCCGGCGCACGGATACCCGCCGCCCACACCTTCAGGCTGGCCTGGATCACTTCACCGTCTTTGGTTTTCAGCCCGTCCTCGGTCACTTCGCTGACCGCGGCATTGGTCATTACCTTCACCCCGAGTTTTTCCAGGGTCTTGTGCACCGGCACGCTGATGCGCTCGGGCAGGGCAGGCAGCACCCGTGGGCCGGCCTCGATCAGGGTGATGTGCATGTCCTTGGGCTGGATGCGGTCCAGGCCATAGGCTGCCAGCTCGTGGGCCGCGTGGTGCAGCTCGGCCGCCAGTTCGACACCGGTGGCACCCGCGCCGACGATCGCCACGCTGATCTGCTCACTGGCCACGTCACCGGCGTGGGCACGCAGGTAGTGGTTGAGCAGTTGCTGGTGGAAGCGTTCGGCCTGCTTGCGGGTGTCCAGGAACAGGCAGTGCTGCGCTGCGCCCAGGGTGCCGAAATCGTTGGTGTTGCTGCCCACGGCGATCACCAGGGTGTCATAAGCCAGGGTGCGCGCAGGCAGCAGCTCGCGGCCCTCTTCATCGAGGGTGGCGGCCAGTTGGATCTGCTTGCCTTCACGATCAAGGCCGCTCATGCGCCCCAGCTGGAAGCTGAAGTGGTTCCACTTGGCCTGGGCCACGTAGTTCAGTTCGTCTTCCGAGGAGTTCAGCGAGCCAGCGGCCACTTCGTGTAGCAGCGGCTTCCAGATGTGCGTGAGGTTGGCGTCGACCAGGGTGATCTCGGCCTGCTTGCGCTTGCCCAGGCTTTTACCCAGGCGGGTCGCCAGTTCCAGGCCGCCGGCGCCGCCGCCGACAATCACGATGCGATGAGTCATGGGAATATCTCATAAGGTTTACGGAATTCGTGGCCATGCCGGCCGGCCGCAAACTGCACGAGGGGAGGGCGAGCGCGAAGCAGCTCATAGCACCAGTCCACTCAGCAGGCGGCTGATGAGGCCCAACCCGATGGTCACCGCCAGCACCAGCACAAGGAGCAACCAAGGCCGGAAAGGCCTGCGCTCGACTTGGTGCTGGGGGGCTCGCAGATACTCATCGACACGACGCTGATCTTCTGGATTCAGGCGGCTGGTCATGGTGGGCCTCGTCAGGTAGACGTTTGAGACTGCATGTACGCTACAGCGTTCATGCAAGCGCTTGAAACAAATGATAATGCTTTCTATCCCTGGCGCCGAGTGTACGCCATCGCAAAGACTCTCGGCACTGGATCAAAGACTGATGCCCACGTCGAACACGATGCTGCGCCCCAGGTTGCCACGCAGAAAATCCGGCGCGTCGGGATGGGCGAACAGCACCCGGGCGAAGGTCGGACCCACCAGTGACAGCGACCGCCAGCCCTGGCGCAGGTATTCGGTGGGCGGCGGGAAGTGGGTATTGAGGTCGAGCACTTCACGCTTGAGGCTGGCGAAGGCGATGATGTCTAGCTCGTTCAGGTCCAGCCCGCGCTCGCGGTAGTTGTGCGCCTTCTTGCGCAAGGTCGGGGCCAGGCGTGCCAGCAGCTCGCTTGCAGCAATGCGCCGGGGCCGCGCTTCGCGGCGCACCAGCTGGGCCAGGGAAAAGGCGCTGCGCCGGCGCTGAAGCTCTTCGCGCCATTCGTCATTGAGCCGGCGCCCTTCATCCAGTACGAAAAACACCTCGAACGCCGCGTCACGAAACAGCACGTCCGGTGGCTCCTGCCCGGCCGGGGTGAAATCCTCGCTGCGATAGGGGATGTTCAGCCCCTGCAGCAAGCGCTGGCATACCCAACGTTCCCGCTCCCACTTGCGTGCATTGGAGAGGAAGGCATTGGCTTGTTCGGCCTGGATGGTGAGCAGGCGCAGGTAGTCTGAGTCATCCATGCCACAAGCTTAGTCGCTAATTCATGACGATAAGATGCTGTTTTCAATGGGTGTAGACTCAGGCTTATCCACAGGGCAGCAAGGGGTATGCCTCAGGTGATCAGCGCACAGGTATTGTCCGATACCAGCCTCGGCCTCGGCTGGTTGGGTTACGTGCCTTTATTGGTGTGGGCGGCCAGCCGTACCCGCTGGGTGGAGCTGTTCGCCGACCGGCGCCGGCAACATCTGCTGTTCGGCACGGTGTTCTGCCTGTTTGCCTTGTGGTTGGTGCGGCGCGACTTCGATACGGGGGTGTCGTACCACTTCATCGGCATGACCGCGGTGACCCTGCTGCTGGACTGGCCGTTGGCGATTCTGGGGGGCTTCTTCGCCCAGCTCGGGTTGCTGGCGCTCGGGCGCCAGGACCTGGCCGCGCTGGGTGTGAATGGGCTGTTGCTGGTGGGCCTGCCGGTGCTGATCACCGAAGTGTGCGCCATCCTGGTCGAGCGGGCGCAGCCGCGTAACCTGTTCGTCTACATCTTTTGTTCGGGGTTTTTCCCTGCCGCGCTCACGGTGCTGGTCTGCCTGTCGGCGGCGCTGGGTTTGCTGTGGCTGGACGGGCGCTTCGCCATGCCGGAATGGCTGAGCGACTTCGTCGGCTACCTGTGGTTGATGATGTTCCCGGAGGCGTTCATCAACGGCATGGTGATCAGTGCCCTGGTGGTGTTCTGCCCGGAATGGCTGGAGACGTTCAACCGTACCCGGTATCTGCAGGCGCCGTGGAAGGAGGATGAGCGGTAATTCTGTGCCGGCGAGGGCCTGCAAAGCAGGCCCTGTGCACTCAGCTCAGTGCCGCGGCTCCAGATCCCCTGAATAAAGCTCATCCTCAGACTCTTCAGCCCCCGGAATCTTATGCTCCTCGGCCGCCCAAGCCCCCAGATCGATCAACTTGCAACGATCAGAACAGAACGGCCGGAACGCGCTCTTCTCGTTCCATTCCACAGGTGCGCCACAGGTCGGGCAATCGACGGTCAATGGCTTGCTCATGGCTGGCCTCCTCGTAAAGTCAGGTAAAAGTGGTGCAAACGGTCGATCTGCTGGTGCAGCGCAGTCAGGTCGCTGTCGTTCACCACCACATCATCGGCATGGCGCAGACGTTCCTCTCGCGCCAGTTGGGCGCTGAGAATCGCCTGCACCTGCTCGGCGCTGGTATTGTCACGCTGCAAGGTACGCGCCACCTGCAGCGCCTGCGGCGCATCGATCACCAGCACGCGCTGGGTCTTCAGGTGCTGGCCAGACTCGATCAGCAGCGGCGACACATACACCGCATAAGGCGACTCGGCCTTGGCCAGATAACTGAAAATCTCCTGCCCGATCAGCGGGTGCAGCAGCTGCTCCAGCCATTTGCGCTGGGCGGGGTCGGCGAAAATAAGCTGGCGCAAGGCCGCGCGATCGAGCTGGCCGTCTTCCAGCAGCACGCCCGGGCCGAAGCGCTCGACGATGCTGGCCAGGGCCGGGCGGCCACGCTCGACGACCCAGCGCGCCGCCTGGTCGGCATCGACCAGGTGCACGCCAAGCTCGACGAAGCGTTCGGCGGCAGCGCTCTTGCCGCTGCCGATGCCGCCGGTAAGGCCGAGAATCCAGGGTGTAAAGGCCGCAGTGGTCATCAGAGTCCAAGCAGTTGCAGGTAGGAGGCGTATATTTCATCACCCCAGAGCACGGCAATCCACCCCGCAATGGCCAGATAAGGCCCAAAGGGTATCGCCACGTTCACCGGGTGGTGGCGCAGACGCAGCAGGCTTAGGCCGATTACCGCACCCAGCAGCGACGATAACAGCAAGGTCAGCGGCAATACATGCCACCCAGCCCAGGCTCCGATCAACGCCAGCAGCTTGAAGTCGCCATAACCCATGCCCTCCTTGCCGGTCACCAGCTTGAACAGCCAGTACACCGTCCACAGGCTGAGGTACCCGGCCACCGCGCCCCACAAGGCATTGGTCAGCGGCACGAAGACGGCAAAGGCATTCACGATCAGGCCCAGCCACAGCGTCGGCAGCACCAGCACGTCCGGCAACAGGCTGTGGTCGGCATCGATCAGGCTCAGGGCCAGCAAGCACCAGGTCAAAGGCAATGCCAGCAGGGCTTCGAGCGTGGGGCCGAAATGCCAGGCCACCACCAGTGACAGCACCGCGCAGGCAGCCTCCACCAGCGGATAGCGTGGGCTGATGGCGCTTTTACAGGCCGAGCAGCGCCCCCGCAGCAGCAGATAGCTCAACAGGGGAATGTTCTCCCACGCACGGATACGGTGCCCACAATGGGGGCAGTGGGATGCCGGCAGGCACAGGTCGAAGCGCTCGTGCGCATGGTGCTCGAGCCCCAGCACCTCCTGGGCCTCGTGTTGCCATTGGCGCTCCAGCATGATCGGCAGGCGATACACCACCACATTGACGAAGCTGCCCACCAACAGGCCGAGCAAGGTCGCCAGGGTGATGAAGTAGGCCGGCTGCTCAGCCAGGAAAGTCCATAAAGTCATGTTCAGATCAAACTACCCAACTGGAAGATCGGCAGGTACATCGCCACCACCAGGCCGCCCACCAGCACGCCCAGGACCGCCACGATGGCCGGCTCCAGCAGGCTGGTCAACTGGTCCAGCGCCTGGCTGACCTGTTCCTCGTAATGGCTGGCGGCTTTATCCAGCATCTGGTCCAGGGTACCGCTGGATTCGCCGATGTCCGTGAGTTGTATCAACAGGGGCGGAAACAGGGGCTCGCTGGCCATCGCCTGGTGCAGCCCCTGCCCATTGGCCATGCCTTGGCGCAGGCGCAGTATCGCCTGCTGCTGCAGATCGCCACCGCAGGCCCCGGCCACCGTGCCCAGCGCATCCAGCAACGGCACCCCAGCGGCATACGCCGTACCCAGGCTGCGGGCAAAGCGCGCCAGTGCGGCATGGCCGAGCAACCGGCCAAATACCGGTATACGCAGCGCCTGCCGAGATATCCACAGCCGTGTGGGCGCATGCTTGCGATACAGCTCACGCCCACCGAAACAAAGCACGACAGCAGTTATCAACAGCAGCGGCGCCACGCGTCCCAGCCCCGTGGACAAGTCGATGACCCATTGAGTGAACGCCGGCAGTGCGGCATCGAAGCCAGCGAACAGGCTCTCGAAGCGCGGGATCACTTCCAGCAACAAGATCGCCGATACACCCAGGCCCGTCAGCAAAAGCAGGAGTGGGTAGAGCATGGCTTTGCGCAATTTCTTGCGCAGGGCCTGCCGCTGCTCCAGCATCCCGGCCAGTTGTTCCAGCTGCCGGTCGAGCGTGCCAGACTGCTCACCCACGCGCACCAGGTTGCAGAACAACCCATCGAACCAGTCTGGGTGACGCTGCAGCGCATCCGCCAGCCCCAACCCGGCGCCTACATCTTGTTGCAAACGTTGCAGCAACGTCGCCTGCCCTGCATCGCAACCGCTGCGGCTCATCACCTCGAACGCTTGCAGCAGCGGCACGCCAGCCCTGAGCAGCGTCGCCAATTGCCGGCTGAAGCCCGCCGGGTCTCGTTTCTCCCGCGCCGCCGGCCAGCGCCAGGCCAACCCACTTGCCTGGCGTACTTTCGCCACCTGAATACCCTGGCGCTGCAGCCCGGCGCGCACATACGCCGGGCTGCGTCCGGTCACCTGGCCACTGACAGCTGCGCCACTGGCATCGGTGCCATGCCAGGCGTATCGCTGAGTCGAATGTTTCATGCAAAGGTCCTTTTCTGCCCCGTGCGACAAGCCTGGAAACAGCTTGCCGCGTCCCTGGAAGGGCGCGTTTGCTTGATGCTCACTAGAGTAGTTCAGCGAAGGTGACGCCCAGACGGGCAGGGGTGACAAAAGGTGTCTGTTCAGGCCTACTGCGCCGCTGCGGATCCGAGGTCGAGCCTGACCTCACCGAGTATGCGAATCAAAAAGGAAAAGTGTTCATGAAAGGGCAACGCGGTATCACCCTGATCGAACTGATGATCGTCGTGGCGATCATCGGCATTCTGGCGACCATCGCCATCCCGATGTACACCAACCACCAGGCCCGCGCCAAAGCGGCTGCCGGCCTGCTGGAAATCTCCGCGCTGAAAACCGCCATGGACCTGCGCCTGAACGAAGGCAAGGACGTGCCCGACGTCACCGCCCTCGGCGGCCAGGCCGCCACTTCCCATTGCGCCATTACCGCGCAAGGTAGCGCCGCCAATGGCAGCGCCAAAATCGACTGCACCCTGGCTGACGCTCCCGCCATCGTGCTCGGCAAGACCCTCACCCTGACCCGCTCGGCCACGGGCTGGAGCTGCACTACCAACATTGAAGAAGACCTGGCGCCGAGTGGCTGCAAGGGCGCTTGAGGGCAGGTGAATTAGCGAGGGGAAACAGGGGTTTGCGTAACGGCTGCGGCAGTGGTACGTTGCGCTACACGCCGGTGTAGCTCAGTCGGTAGAGCAGCGCACTCGTAACGCGAAGGTCGCAGGTTCGATTCCTGTCTCCGGCACCAGAGACCAGTTTCCAGAAGTCTATGACTGTCTACGAAACACCCCGCAAAGCCCGCCTAGTGCGGGCTTTGTTGTTTCTGTCTGTCTCGTTTTGTCTCTGGGCATCTACGCGATTTAGGGATATGGTTGGGGATATCTCGGTTCGACAAGGAAACGTATCCCTATGGCGCGCACAGTGGTGCCTCTCACCGATCCTAAATGTGATGCGGCCAAGCCTCGGGAGAAGGATTACAAGCTGTTCGATGGCAAAGGCCTCTACCTGCTGGTGAAGCCGTCAGGGGTCAAGACTTGGCGTATGAAGTACACCAAACCTGATGGCCGTGATGGTTTAGCTACGTTTGGCAACTATCCGGCGCTCGGCTTGAAAGCGGCCCGGGAGCGACGCGCTCAAGCGCTTGAGCTTCTTGCTGCTGGGAAAGACCCCATCGAGCAGGCGCGCTTGGACAAACAGGAAGCGGCTAACGCCCGGGCGAACACATTCCGTTTGCTTGCTCAGGAATGGCACGCGGCCTGCGCTCGTAAGTGGACACCTGGTCATGCCTCCACCGTGTGGCGACGCATTGAATCCCACCTGTTGCCCACTCTCGGTGATCGTCCGGTCGCGGAGCTCAAAACACGGGATCTGCTAGTTCCGCTGAAAGCGGCGGAAAAGCGGGATACCTTGGATACGGCTGCACGCCTACGCCAGTACATGACGGGCATCCTCCGCATGGCGGTTCAGCATGGCCATCTGGATTTCAACCCTGCGATCGATCTGCAAGGCGCCACGGCCACCCGCAAAACAGCACACCGGCCTGCTTTGCCATTCGAACGCTTACCTGAGCTTCTTCAGCGGATAGATGCCGACAGCGGGCGCGGCCTGACGAAGCTGGCGGTGCAACTGACCATGTTGGTGTTCATCCGCTCTAGCGAGCTCCGCTTCGCTCGCTGGGGAGAGATAGACATGGGGAGGTTGATGTGGGAAATCCCTGGCGAAAGGGTGGCTATTGAGGGTGTGAAGAACTCCCATCGAGGCTCCAAGATGAGCACGCCACACTTGGTGCCGCTCAGTCGACAGGCTGTAGAGGTGCTGGAGAAAGTTCGTAACCTCACTGGTCGTTTCGATCTGGTGTTTGCGGGTGACCACAATCACTGGAAGCCCATGAGCGAGAACACTGTGAACAAAGCGCTGCGGCGAATGGGGTATGACACCAAAGCAGAGGTATGCGGCCATGGTTTTCGGACAATGGCCTGTTCTGCACTGGTTGAGTCTGGGCTTTGGAGTAAAGACGCGGTCGAGCGGCAAATGAGCCACCAAGAGAGAAACACGGTGCGTGCCGCCTACATACACAAGGCTGAGCACTTACAAGAGCGGAGACTTATGGTGCAGTGGTGGGCCGACTATTTGGATGCTAATCGCAGGGATGCAATTACTCCCTATGATTTTGCCCATGGGAGGTCCCTCCATCCATGAAGCAGACTGAGATGATGGTGGGGGGCATGACGATGCTGGTCCCATCAAAAGCCGGTGTACCAGGTGTAACCCGTGTAACGGATCAGGCCAAGCCGCTGAAATCATTGGGGATTAGGCACGTAACACCGACCAAAATACTTTCGTACACTCGGTGTAACCTGGCCATCCTGTGTAACGCGAAAAGCCCATCGCCCGCCTGCCGGCTTATGTGCATGCTCTCTCAGGCAAATCGCGGGCTCGGCGCAAACTGCCGGGGCGTGGGGGAATGCGATGCAGCCTGACTCGTTGTCCATTGATGGCCTGGCCATCCACCCGACCCGGACTGAATCCAGCGCGATAAGGGAGCATCTGAAGAAGCTCCCAGTTTTCAGCGATTACGCTTCAGAGGTAGATGCCGTACTGAACATCATGGATCACTGTCGCCAGTGGCTCCCGGAGGAAGTCGGCGCAGAGCTGAGCAACGCTGCCTTGCAATACAATGATGCTATCTATCAGGTGATTTCTCACTATGGGGCTAGGCAGCTTGTAGCTCAGTTCCGCAGCTACACCGGTCTAGAAACAGCGGCAGACGTACAAGTTATTGCTGCTTTCGCACTGGCAAATGCTGTCCATGCCTTATGCGGCCTGGCCGAGCACCTGATTGCTCAAGGTCAAGAAATACCTGCCCTTGAGTACTACCAGATGCACCTTTGCTGCATTGAGGACTACGTGCCTGGTGCTAGTGTTTGGCTAGATCCTGAAGCAAGCGCAGCATGCTGCGAGATAGGTGACTTGGCCAGCGCAGCGTCGAGACATGCAGACAGAAAAATCGACGGTGTGTTGAGTGGTATTGCTCGTCGTACGGAGCTCGCCAGCCGTGATCGGGCTATAGAGGGAAAGGCCCTGGAGCTCGTCCGTGCAGGTACAGCTAGGCACAATCTGAACAGCAAGCTGCGTGCCTGGCAGGAGCGCGAAACAGGGGCGTCGCTATCGAAGGTTCAGATGGGTGAAGTCCTCAAACGCATTCCCTGGCTCATGTAAACCAATCCAGTTCACCACCAAAAAAGTAAAGTGAACGTTCGCGACTAAGTAGCTTGTCCATAGTCTGGGCCCTGTAAAACCAATACAGGGATACAGCTATGACACTCCAACCCGCATTGCTGAGCGGCTCGGCAATCGACCAGTCGTCCAGGCTCATTCGCATGAAAGAAGTTGTAGAGCTCGTGGGGCTTGCACGCCCAACGATCTACAAGCTGATGAGTCAACCTGAAAGCACCTTCCCTCAGCCTGTGAAACTCACTGACAGCACCGCCCGCGGCGCTCCCGTGGCTTGGGTTCTTTCTGAAGTTCAGGCCTGGACGCGCGCTCGCATCGCTGCGCGTGACAAGGTGGCCGCATGACGCCAATTTTCCTCCCTCACGCAGCGCTCGATGCAATCGACGAACTGGGCCAAAAGGCTCCAACACATGGGCGGTTGGCGCGCTTGCAAAAACTGCGGGACGAAGCGCTGGCCAAAGGGGCGCACGTTCTGCTGCTGATTTGGCCGACTCTCGATTGGGGGCTACTGGCTATCGAGACGCCTGGCGACGTGACGATTCGAGATGCGGCGCAGTTGGTTCCCAACGTGCTCGCCAATCCCGATGCACTAGGGCAGATGTACGAGAAGGCGCGGCATGGCCGCAATCTCACCTGGCTCAAGCTTGAGCGCCGCCCGGGCGCTGCTCACTAACGAGAACGCCCCCGGCTGCAACCGAGGGCGTCTGAGGATATTCACTTTGCCCGCCTACTCTATGCCATGGCCCAGAGCCATGCAACCCGCCCGCACCTATCAGCTTGCGCCTCGTCGGTTCACACGTTACTCTTCGCAGGTCGCTGCAAATTCAGCGGCCGGGTTTGGCGACCCGACGAAATCAAGGCGCACAAGCGCCCCTATCACGAATGCTGGCGCTTTTTTTGTGCCTGCATTCCTGTGTTATGGCGGCTGTGCGTGGGAGACCTTCGGGTCTGCCGGGTTCCTTGATTCCCGGTTCGCCAACCTGCGCACAGCTGCCACCCTAAATCGTTTGGCGACGATTAGTGGCAGCTCCTCAAATCAAGGAGCTCCGCCCATGCACGCCCTCAATCCGTCTGCCCTCCAGAACCACATTGCTGCCCTGAAGGCCCGTGCCATTGCGGCACTGCACGCCGATTCGTCCCTCTCCGTCCGCTTGGCGCGTTACAACGCTGCTATGGCCCGTGCTCGCGCCCTGGAAGCAAACGGGGGTGCCCAATGACCAATCTAACACAGCACTTTTCTCAGCCAGAAGACCTGCTATGCATCACAGCAAATGCGCCGGTAGGCGTCCCGATTGATGCGCTCACCTGCGCCATTGAGCGAGCCCAAGCAGTGCTGTGCTTGGTAGAGGATCAGTTTGAAAGTGAGCACGGGCAACGCCTGGCTAATAGTGTGATCCTCGGCGCCCTGTGGGATGTGCGCGGAACGCTGGAGCAGATTCGTACCCTGGTCGTGCATGCCGATTACTCGACCTCCCATGTCGCGGAAGGGGGCCGGAAATGAACGGGCACTTTCAGGTCAATACCGTAGGTGGGGTCACCTTCTCTAAGCACAACTCGTTGAATCAACCGCTCTTCAAGGTGTGCCCGGGTGTTTCCGGTGAGGAAGCATTGGAGCAGGCATCGGTGCTCATGAACTGCGTAAACAAACTGACCCAGCTGGCTGGCGTGAGCGAAGACAACGATGCACTGGTGTGGGCGGCACATTATCTGGGCGAGCAGGCAAAGGCGCTTGTCGATGATGTAACCACTGGGATTCAGATTGCCGAGGGAGCCCAGCATGAGTAGGACCACCCCCAACTCCCGGCATCCGACCTTTGCCCAGGTCAAAGCGGCCTCCCTGGCGGCGATTGATCGCGTGTTAGCCCACTGGCTTCCCAATGGCAAGCGTGTAGACGGCGGCAAGGAGTACACCGCCCCCAACCCAACCCGAGCTGACAAGCATTCAGGATCGCTCAAGGTGAACCTGGCCAAAGCTACCTGGTGCGACTTCGCCACCGGTGACAAAGGCGGCGATTTGATCGACCTGGTGCGCTACCTTGATCGCGGCACCGATGTGGAAGCTTGCAACAAGCTGGCGGCTTTCCTCGGTGTCGAGGCAACGAATAGCACCAATGTCACCCCACCCACTGGCCAGGCCAAAAAGCCAGAGTGGGTGCCCGTGTTGCCCATTCCTGAGCAGGCAATGCAGAAGGTGCTGCAAGCGCACCGGCAGCACGGTAAACCTTCCAAGGTTTGGATTTACCGTGATGCCAACGGTCAGCCACTTATGGTGCTTTACCGCTTTGACCTCGGGCCGGATGAGAGCGGCACGGCGCGCAAAGTCTTCGCGCCTCTCACCTGGTGTAAACACTCTGCTAACGGTTCGCTGGCCTGGCGTTGGCAGGGCTTATCGGAGCCACGCCCGCTCCTGCGCCTTGATGACCTGGCTAAACGTCCTTCGGCACCAGTCGTATTGTGCGAGGGTGAAAAGGCCGCCGATGCCGCTGCCGAGCTGTTGCCCGAGCATGTTGCCACCTGCTGGCCTAACGGGACGAACTCTTGGCAGAAGGCTGATTTCGCGGCGCTAGTCGGGCGTGAAGTATTGCTGTGGCCAGATAACGACGCTCCAGGCTTGAAGTGCATGGATGCCTTGGCCGATCACCTTCGGAAGCTTGGAGCTGCCTCGGTTCAGACGGTAGCTTTGACTGTATTCACGCAACTCCCTGGTATGGACGGTGAGCGCCCCATTTTCGCGCCAGGCGGTGAGTGGCGCGAAGGTGACGATGCGGCGGATGCCCAATCCAAAGGCTGGACAGCCCAACACTTGTCGGAGCTGCAACGCACTGGGGAGCTGTCTGCCCTCGCACCTGCCGCCACGCTCAACCCCACCAAGCAGAGCAAAGCCACTGACCAGGCCAAGCCCCAATCCGAGAAGAAAACCGCCCCGGCCCCGAGCGGCTTTCGTGTCACAAAGGATGGGGTGTTCTATGCCGGTGAGGATGGCGAAGCACGACCGGTTTGTTCACGGCTAGAGATCTTGGCGCGCACCCGTGACGAAAAGGGCCACGGCTGGGGCCTGCTGGTAGAGTTCGATGATCCCGACGGGGCCAGCAAGCGCCTTAATATTCCGGCCAGGGCAATGGCGGGCGACTTTGGCAAGGAAGTGCTTGCGCCACTGGTTGATATGGGGCTGCGCCTGGCACCCGTGCGCACTGCTCGCAATTCGCGCAACGACCTACAGAGCTACCTGCAAGGTTATGACGGTTCCGAGCGCGCCCGCTTGGTCACTCGCTTGGGCTGGCATGGGGACGCCTATCTGGTGCCGGATCGGCAGATAGGGGCCAGTACTGAATATCTCCATTTCTACGAGGCCGGCGCCCAGCTCCCGCCCGTCACTCAATCGGGCACGCTGGAGCAGTGGCAACAGCAAATCGGTGCATTGTGTGTGGGCAATAACCGCCTGGCATTCGTTGTGTGCGTCGCTTTTGCTGGGGCAGTGCTGCATTTGCTTGGGCATGAATCGGGCGGTTTCCATCTGTACGGCGACAGCTCGGGCGGAAAGACCACCCACTTGCAAGTCGCGGCCTCAGTTTGGGGTGGGCCGCGCCTGGTGCGCTCCTGGCGCTCTACTGATAACGCCCTGGAAAGTATCGCGGCAGCGCACTCGGACGGATTGCTGGTGCTCGATGAGATCGGGATGTGTGACCCGAGAATCATCGGGGAAACGGTCTATATGTTGGGCAACGGTACCGGCAAAGCCCGGGCTAACGACCGTGGGCTGAGCGGTCGCCAGATACAAGAATGGCGATTGCTGTTCCTTTCCACGGGAGAGAAGACCCTTGCGCAGCACATGGCCGAAGCAAACAAGGATTTGAAAGCGGGTATGGAAGTGCGGCTATTAGCCGTGCCGGCTGACGCCGGAAAAGGACTGGGGTTGTTCGAGGCGCTGCATGGTTTTGAAGATGCCGCTGCGCTTTCGGATGCGCTGAAAGCCCGTGTGGCCAAATCCTATGGATCACCTGCCCTGGCATTCCTGTCGGCCCTGTGCGACCCGACCAAGTTGCGCGCCTATACAGCCATGGTCCGCAGCACAATGGAGCGTTTCACTGCTGAAGCGCTCCCTGCCAGTGCTAGCGGCCAGGCCCAGCGAGCCGCAAGCCGCTTCGGTTTGGCAGCGGCTGCGGGAGAGCTGGCCACCGCCCTGGGCGTTACGGGATGGCCGGACGGTTTGGCACTCGACTCCGCCCGCGTATGCCTGAATGCCTGGCTTGCTGAGCGGGGTGGGGCTGGAAACATGGAAGGTGATGCGATTCTCGCACGCCTGCGCCAGGTGATTGAGCGTTTTGGAGAGAGCCGCTTTACACGCTGGGAATCGACGGCTGCCAAAGTAGATGAACACGGCCCCCGCACTATTGACCGGCTCGGCTTTCGGAAGTCGATGGAGCACGGCATGGGTGATACGTCGCACACGACGACAACCTATTACGTACTTCCCGAAGCTTGGCGCTCTGAAATCTTCCGAGGCATGAACCTCAATGCAGTGAACAAAGAGCTGCTGAGGCGCCGAGTATTAGAGCCTGGCAAAGATGGCAAAGCCTCCACCTCAGTGCGCCTGCCCGGCCTCGGACTACAGCGCTGCTATGTCGTCGTGACGATCCCTGAACCGGCTGAGAACGAAGCACAGGCCGCTTGAACCACTATCTCTAAACCCACGAGGTAGTGTCGGCAACATATGGCCTTGCCAGCCTCGCACAAACCACTTCCAATCATTAGGTGTTGATCATGAAAGAACTGAAAAAGCAGCGTGACGAATTGATTGCAGAGCGGGATTCTCTCGAAGATAGCATTCCGGGCCTGAGAGCTGCGTGGGAGGCAACACCGAGTAACTGGGACCGTCATGGGAATTGTATTGGCAGCCCTGAAAGTACGGCGGCTATGAATAAGCTTTCCAGCGCAGAGGGTCGCTTGCGCAGTATTCCTGGTGCTATTGAGCGAATTGAACGCGAGATCAGCTATCAGGAAAGTTTGGCGAATGCGAAGCAGGCCAAGACAAAGGCTCGTCAAGTCATGTCAGATTCAGTTAACGCGGTAACTTCACTGGAGAGCACTCGCACGCTTATTCTTGAGCGCCTACAAGCGATCCAAAAAGAATCAAATCTAGCCATCGAGAGGGCGCAGCAAGCTGAGATTGAGGCTGCGAACCTCTACGCACGCAACGTAGCAACCGGTAATAGTGAGGGTGAAAAGACTGCAAGCACCGCGATGGAGAGAGCTAGCACCTTGCTCATTGAGGCTGATGAACATGCTAGGCGCCAAGAACTGATTGTCGCTGCATTGCAGGCGGAAATTGAGGCGCTCGATGCTCAGATCTCCAAGGCTAAGCAGGAGTCTAGCCAAGCTCAGG
This sequence comes from Pseudomonas sp. KU43P, assembly GCF_033095865.1. Classification (NCBI taxonomy): domain Bacteria; kingdom Pseudomonadati; phylum Pseudomonadota; class Gammaproteobacteria; order Pseudomonadales; family Pseudomonadaceae; genus Pseudomonas; species Pseudomonas sp. KU43P. The sequence continues at coordinate 766,729 of NZ_AP019365.1, forward strand.
ACAGCGCCCTATGCGCAGCCGCTTTGGCCCTCGGCGATGAATGGAATCGCTTGGCCAAGCAACTTGTCGCTGTGGGCTCTCGAATTCTCGCAGCAGACCATCATCGAGGTAGCGGGGGCATGATGTTGTCAGACCTGTCGATCCCGCTCTTCGGCCCCTCAGCCAGAGGGCTCGACCGCGACTACGTGCTAGAGGGAGCTAAAGGCATCACCCTAATAGACCTGATCGAAGCGTAACTCTGAAACAGCCCGCAGATGCGGGCTGTTTGTTATTGCTATGGTTACGTTGATCCCGTCATAAGGCAGCTTGGCCAAGCTCGCGGATGTCCAATAGGGTTCGAGAACAGCTAGCCACGACGGACCGCTATCGACCCAAAGGAGACGCTCGCCAACCACCGCTTTCGGCTAAAAAAGCAGTTATCCATATTGCACAGTTTTGACGGCATCTCGCTGAATTTAAAAGCGCCAATTTGGTGGCGTTGAAAAATATAGGGCGGGGTTACCCACCGCCCTATAATTGATTAGCTCCTTACGAATGCGAGCAGATCGGCGTTAATCGTATCGGCATTGGTTGTAGGCATTCCGTGCGGGAAGCCCGGGTAGATTTTCAGCGTACTGTTTTGCAGAAGTTTGGCTGACAGAACACCGGCATTCTCATAAGGAACGATCTGGTCATCATCACCATGCATCACCAAGACAGGAATCTTGATGCTCTTCAAATCTTCGGTGAAGTCGGTCTGAGAAAACGCCACGATCCCGTCATAGTGTGCCTTTGCACAGCCCATCATGCCTTGTCGCCACCAGTTCCAGACGATGCCCTCGGACGGTTTTGAACCCGGGCGGTTATAGCCGTAAAAAGGCCCTGCTGGAACGTCGTGATAGAACTGTGCGCGATTCGCCTGTAGTTGAGCCTGCAAGTCGTCGAAAACTGATTTAGGCAGGCCGCCAGGATTGCTCGGGGTCTGAACCATCAGCGGCGGCACAGCGCTGATGATGGCTGCTTTCGACACGCGGTCTTCGCCGTGGCGTGCGATGTAATGGATGACTTCACCTCCGCCGGTGGAATGACCGACATGGACAGCGCCTTGCACGCCGAGATGATTAACCACTGCCGCGACGTCATCGGCATAGTGATCCATGTCGTGTCCATCCCAGACCTGGCTGGATCGCCCATGACCACGCCGGTCGTGTGCTACAACCCGGAAACCGTTAGCCAGGAAAAAGAGCATTTGCGCGTCCCAATCGTCCGCGCTAAGCGGCCATCCGTGGTGGAAAAAGACTACCTGGGCATCGCGTGGCCCCCAGTCTTTGTAAAATATTTCAACACCGTCTTGCGTAGTGACATACCCCATGTTCGTATCTCCAGAATGAAGTGAGGGCCTATACCGAATCGCGTTCGGAGCATGGCCTTGAATGAACAAAGTGCAGCCCATCCGATAGGCGGTTCAGAGGGCGCGATTGTGGATTGTTGCGCCTGCTCCATGACTTCCATAACGGCTGAGCAACACGTTGCATTTGTGCTGCTTGGCCGCCCGATGACTTTAGGTTTAAAGTCAACTTCAAGGTCAATAGATTTTTCAGGGTGGGTTATGAGAATAGGCGAACTGTCGAAAATCAGCGGGTTGGCGCCGTCACGCATCCGGTTCTATGAGGCAAGCGGCCTGATCAGGTCCGTCGAACGCAAAGCAAATGGCTACAGGGACTATGCGCCTGATACCGAATGGGTTCTGAAGATCATCACCGGAGCGCAGGCGGCTGGTTTTTCATTGGAAGAAATCCGGCAATTGATGCCGATGAATGCCAGCGGCTGGCAGCACGATGAGTTGCTCAGTGGGCTCAAGCAAAAGGTTGAGGAAATCGGTGTTCTACAGGAACGGCTAGCCCAGAACAAAGCGCAACTTCTGCTCGTCATCAAGGGCATCGAGGGTAAGCCCGAAGGCATGGCGTGTGCGGACAATGCGCAAATGCTGATAAATCGTTTGCGTGAAGAAGGGGGTGGCCAAGCTTCCGGCAAGCGTGCGGTAACGTCTTCCACGAGAAAAAACGCCCGCCAGGCTTCCCGGGCCTGACAGGCGTAACAGGTTTCAGCGCTCGCCAACCAGAGTGGCAAGCGGTTTAGGCGCGTAGAGCGCACTCTGGAACTCAGGCACGTATTCGTACTTCATCATTTTCCCGAGTTTCAGGGCACGGAGGTAATTCGACAGGCTGCCGTCACCCAGGGTAAGGGTGGCCGAATCCGCATCGCGGCTGGAGCCGTGGCTGAGCTGGCGGGAAATAGCGTACCCATAGGCCAGTCGGCCCTGATGATCGAGGTTGGTGAAGCTGCTGGTGACGATATCGACATCATGCGAGAGGCCATTGAGCTTCTTCGCTTTGAAGGACACATCGACCTTGCCGGTCTGGCTGTCGGTGATGTCATAGACTACCGATTGCTCACCTTCTTTGCGGTCAATCCTGGTCAGCCATTTCGGCAGGTTATAGCCGACGACACCACGAACCCGCGCAAGCTCTGTATTGACCGGCAGCTTGAGCACATAGCCCCAGAAATCGCCAGACATCGACTGGCCAATCAGCGTGAACGGCCCCAGATTCGATTTGCCGGGCTTGTTGGTGATAATCGACACGGCCACTTCGTTGTAGGCGTCGTTATCGCAATGTTCATAGGTGTACGCGGTGAATGCTATCAAACCCCGGCCCGGCCAGATTTGTAGGGGTTGCACGGTGGCCATTACTTCCGGAGGCATCAGGGCCCGCAGTGCGTCCAGATCGGCTGTATAGACCGCCGTAACGCGACTGTTCTGGTAGTAAAAGTTCGGGGAGTATGACTCGAAGCCAATGTCGACCTTGTGCTTTTCCAATCCTTTGAACCAGCTCAAATCAACATCCGGCAGTTCTGCTGCAATCACTGACAAGGGCGGGTTCGAGCGATAACGGTCGTACAGGCCGCCCTTGACGACCGGCACTGTGTGGCCTGCGATATCGATTGTGTTGGTTTCAGTCGGGCTGAGCATTTCAGACGTCCCCGCCAACACAGAGTTGGCAATTGAGCTGAACAGCAATCCTGTTAATACGGCGCTTGCGAGTTTCAATCGGTCTTTCTCCGCGAGGTGGGAACTACTTTAGGGTTCAGCGAGTTACGTTTTCGCCAGAGAGCAACGCCATCACGGCTTCAGCTACGGCTTTGGGCGATTGAGGGTTTTGGCCGGTGACAAGCCTTCCATCCGTGATGGCAAATGACGTGAATGGCAGCCAGCCCTTGCGGTATCGCGCACCCTGGCTCACCAACTTATCCTCAAGGAAGAAGGGAACCTGGCTTTTCATGCCGGAGAACAGCTCTTCGCGATCAGAGAAGCCGGTGATGTTCTTGCCCTTGATGATCAACTGGCCTTGTTCATCCTTCAGATCCAACAGACCCGCTACGCCATGGCAGACGGCCGAGACGATGCCACCTTGGTTGTAGATGGTTTCGGCGACACGCCGCAGGTCGGGATTATTGGGGAAGTCCCACATCACTCCATGGCCCCCGGTGAAGTAGATGACGCCGAACTGGGACGGATCGATATCGGCGATCGGCAGCGTGCTTTGCAGGCGAGCGCGAAAGGCAGGGGACTGCAAATGCTCTCGGGCGGCCTTGTCCATGTACAGCCAACCTAGGCTGCGCTCATCCAGTGGCACCGCTCCGCCTTTGGGACTGGCAAAAACTGTGCTGTAGCCAGCCGCCTCCACTACATCGGTGAAATGCGTTAGCTCAGTCAGCCACAACCCCGTGGTATCGGTTCGCGATGGATAGCTGGCGTGATTGGTCAGAATCACCAAAATTTGGCGATTCTTGGCAGTCATTGTGGAAGGGGCGGTATCAGCATTTGCAAATGTCATCAAAGCGCTACCTATCAATACCAACGCATAAGAAACAAAGGTCTTGAGCATCATCCGGGTTCCATCAATCAAGCAGGTCAGCGCATGCTCACCTTAAACCTCGCTTTAAGGTCAATCCCCATCACTGCAAATAATTTCCACCGGCAGTTGCTCACTTCCGCTTGACCCTCAACCTGACTTTAACGCTAGCGTCTGACACTGATTGGGCAAGGCAATAACGCACGTCATCAATACCGTCAGGAGCAATGCATGGGTCAGCAAGACAACCTGGATATGTTCAAATGGATGATCTATGGCGCCAATGGCTATACCGGCGAGTTGATCGCTCGTGATGCTGTAAAGCGTGGACTTAAACCTGTGCTGGCGGGACGCAACCGTGACAAGGTCGAAGCCCTGGGTCGGGAGCTGGGCGTTGAAACCCGAGTGTTCGGACTGGACGATGAAGTGCGGTTGCTGGCTCAGATCAAAGGCCATGGCTTGGTTCTGAATTGCGCAGGGCCGTTTTCAGCGACCGCCACCCCTATGATGGAAGCCTGCTTGCGCGCCAATGCGCACTACCTGGACATCACCGGCGAAATTGCCGTATTTGAGCACGCCCAGTCCTTGAGTGAACGGGCGAGCGCGGCGGGTGTGGTCATTTGCCCCGGCGTCGGCTTTGATGTGGTGCCGACTGACTGTGTCGCCGCTGCATTGAAAAACGCACTGCCGGATGCAACGCATCTGGCGCTGGGGTTTGATTCGCGCTCGAGCTTTTCACCCGGTACTGCCAAAACTTCGATTGAAGGCATGGCGCAGGGCGGCAAGGTTCGTCGTGACGGCAAAATCGTCTCAGTACCGCTGGCGTATCGGGTACGGCGTATCGACTTTGGAGCCGGAGAGAAATTGGCCATGACCATTCCTTGGGGCGACGTTTCCACAGCTTGGCATACCACTGGTATTGCCAATATCGAAGTGTTTATTCCAGGCTCTGCGGGGATGATTCGCGGCGCCAGATTCGCCAATTTCATTCGTCCACTGTTGGGTTTGTCCTTCGTGCAGAGCCTGCTGAAGGCGCGCATCGGCAAGACAGTAGTCGGCCCGGATCAGGAAAAGCGTGCCGATCAAGGCACCTATGTATGGGGTGAGGCTAGAAACGCTCGCGGCGAATGCAAAGTCGCACGCGTGCACACCGCAAACGTCTACAGTCTGACGGTCGACGCAGCCTTGGCTGTGGTCGACTACCTGCTACAGATGCGCCCAGCTGGCGGCGCCTACACACCCGCTCGGTTGTTGGGCGCCCATATGGTGACGCGCTTGCCAGGGTCTGGCGCGTTGAACATCGACTGACCTTGAAAAAGGTATTGACCTTAAAGTTTACTTCAAGCTTAAGGTGGCCTCATCTCCAGTTGAGGACTGCTCGATGAATGTGTTCAACACCCTGATGCTTCCCAACGGTTCGACCATCAAGAACCGAATCGCCAAAGCCGCCATGGAAGAGAACATGGCGGATGCTGACCAGGCACCCTCCGAAGAACTCATGCGTCTCTATCAAGCATGGGCCGACGGTGGTGCAGGCCTGATTATCACCGGCAACGTGATGGTCGACGGCCGCGCCATGACCGGGCCGGGTGGCGTGGTGTTGCAGGACGATCAGCAACTGGACAAGTTCAAGCGCTGGGCGCGTATTGGGCGATCTAGCGGTGCGCAGTTCTGGTTGCAGATCAATCACCCAGGTCGGCAGATGCAGTCCAATCTTGGGCAAAAAACCTGGGCACCGTCAGCCGTGCCGCTGGAACTGGGTAAAATGTCCAAGCGTTTTGCCACGCCTCACGCGATGACCGCTGGCGTGATCGAAGAAGTCATTCAGCGCTTTGCGAACACCGCACGTCTGGGCGAACAAGCCGGATTCACCGGCGTGGAAATCCACGCTGCCCATGGCTATTTGTTGAGCCAGTTCCTTTCGCCGTTGACCAACCAAAGGACGGACGAGTGGGGTGGCTCTCTAGAAAACCGGGCACGCCTGTTGCTCGAAATCGTCAAGGCCGTCAGGGCTGTTGTTTCTGCGGATTTTGCAGTGGCGGTCAAACTCAACTCCGCCGATTTCCAGCGCGGAGGATTCACCGCCGATGATGCGAAAAAGGTAGTTGAGTTGCTCAACGACCTGGGCGTGGACATGGTGGAGTTGTCGGGAGGCAGCTACGAAGTACCCGCCATGCAGGGTGACGCGCGCGATGGTCGCACCCTCGCTCGCGAAGCTTATTTCCTTGAGTTCGCCCGTGATCTCCAAACCGTCGCCCAAATGCCGGTGATGGTCACCGGCGGTATACGTCGCCGGCCGGTGGCCGAAAGCGTCGTGCAGAGTGGTGTGGACATGGTGGGCATCGGAACGGCGTTAGCCATCGATCCGCACTTGCCTCGTGATTGGTTGCAGGGCAAAGAGAATGCCCCTCAATTGCCGCCGATCACCTGGAAAAACAAAGCCATCGCATCCTTGGCGAACATGGCAGTAGTGAAGTTTCAATTGCGCAAACTCAGCCGGGCTAAAAAGCCCGATCCGAGCGTTTCACCGTTGCGCGCGCTGATCCTGCAACAGCTCTTCATGGCCTTTCGCACTCGCCAGTACCGGAAATGGATTGAAACGTCTGCGCATTACAACGGCCTGGGAGACGCAAGATGACCGTCGCTGTAGAAGACTCCCCAGTTATCGACATCGCCAATACGCTCGATCAACAAAGAAGGGCATTTCTTAACGACGGGCCACCCAGCCTCAAACGACGCAGGGCCAACCTGATCAAATTGCGCGCGGTGGTGCTCGCTCACAGGCGTGAAGTAGAGGATGCGATCAGTACTGATTTCGGCAATCGCTCCAGGCATGAAACCGACATCATGGAACTGCTTGGCGTGGTTCAGTCCATTGACTACTTGTTACGACACCTGCGCCGTTTCATAAAGCCCGAACGTCGTCATGTCGCGGCGTTTCATCGCGCCGGCCGCGCCTATGTGGAGTACCAGCCTAAAGGTGTGATTGGAGTCATGGCGCCTTGGAACTACCCGTTCTCCCTAACCTTCATCCCATTGGCAACTGCGCTCGCGGCTGGCAACCGGGTGATGATCAAACCCTCCGAGCTTACGCCACGCACCAGCGAATTGATTCAGCGCATGCTGGCGAGTTGCTTTTCTCCCGATGAGGTAGCAGTGGTACTCGGCGGCCCTGAGACAGGCGCCTATTTCAGCAGCCTTCCGTTCGATCACCTGCTGTTCACCGGCAGCACTCAGGTAGGTCGAATGGTAATGCGCGCCGCCAGTGACAATCTGGTACCGCTGACCCTTGAACTGGGCGGCAAGAGCCCCGTGGTCTTGGCGCCAGGCCATACAGGGCATAGCGCATTGGAAAGCATCGTCTTCGGCAAATTATCCAATGCTGGTCAGACCTGCGTTGCACCGGACTACGCCCTGGTTCATGAAGACGACCTGGGCGAGTTCATCACCCAATACCGCGACGCTGTTGCCCGTACTTATCCGCAAGGCCCAGCCAGTCCCGATTACACCTCGATCATCAGCGACAGGCATTACATGCGGTTGCATACGCTCATCGAAGACGCACGCGCAAAGGGAGCAGACGTGATCGAGGTAGGAGTGACCCCAGAGCGTGCGACAGAGCGACCGCGGACATTGGCTCCGGTGTTGATCGTGGGAGCCGAAGACGATGCATTGGTCATGCAGGAAGAAATCTTCGGCCCACTGCTACCGGTTCGCACCTACCGCTCTCTCGACGAAGTAATCGACTACATCAACGCCAGGCCGCGTCCACTAGCGCTTTACTATTTCGGCAATATGGATGCCGACAGCGAGGCTGTGCTCAAGCGCACCACATCCGGGAATGTCGGCATCAACAACACTCTGCTGCACGTTGCTGTGGATGATCTACCATTCGGCGGCGTAGGGCCGAGCGGTATGGGGGCCTACCACGGTATCGAGGGGTTTCGCTCCATGAGCCATGCCAAGGGAGTATTCGTCCAGGGTCGCTGGAGCCTACCTAGCCTGCTCAGAGCACCTTTCGGCAAACTGGCTAAATTCACCATAGCAATCACGCTTCGGGCGCGGCCATAACTCCGAGTCGAGCGGTAGAGGAAGTACACCAGCGCCAAGCTGTTTCAGTCCGTTGGCAGGCAAGCTCCGCGACGAGGCATCTGGGGCATCGTGGGCAACAACACGCCAGTGTGCTTCATTCGTGATCAGATAAAGCGCACTTTTGGCTGATTTTTGCCTGTCACGAAGGGCCGCTTCTGGCCGATTGCTGCCCTGCACGAAGGGCCGCTATGGGTTGATAGCGGTCTACCATGGTTACACCGGATCTGTTGTTACACTGCTAGGGCAAAGCGAAGACTTGAACGTGTAACGCTATTTTTGCCTTTAAGAACAATGGTTTGCGCTTCTTCGTTACACCCATTACACCTGTTACACCACTTTGGATTCGTAGTCATCTAGCGACCCCATGCCCCCTATCTGGTCGTGCCTTCAGCGGCTGAGGCATTCCCCACCTCCCGGATCCTAGGAGCCGCCGGGGACCCTGAGAGATGTGGCCAGATACGGGGCAGGAAACCCGCGGCTCTTTGTTAGCGGACGGTTCACCAGCTTAGTGAACTAGTAAACTGAGTGAACCGGTTCGGTGCAGGCTGCCCTGATGTCCTGCTTGTAAGCATTATCACGGGGAGTGTCTACACTTCGTCGCTAGGTCCTGATGGCCATCATTAAGCCATTAGGCCATAGCGGCCAACGTCACGACACAGGGAGTAAGAGCTTGCCTTCTTTCATCATCAACAAAAACCAGCAGCAGAACGGGGATTATGAGGTCCACAACACCACGACCGGGTGTAGCTTCATGCCTCAGGTCGCCAACCAGATTGCGTTGGGTATCCACACCGACTGCGCAAGCGCTGTTCGTCAGGCTAAGCAGAACTGGCCCAATGCAAGGATCAATGGGTGCTACTACTGCTGCCGTCCGTGCCACACAAGCTAAATCCTCATGAGATAGCCGAAGGCAGCGCTGATGCGCTGCCTTCGGTACGAGAGCGGTGGTTTTAGTTTTAGGGGTACGTTTAGGGATACGTTTCGAAATTCTCTCGCCATATTTCCCAAGTTCATTGGCTAATAGTGCTGCTGTTTGGTTCCTGTCTCCGCACCAGTTCAGGTAACAGTGAAGGCTTCCCAAATCTCTGTAACCCCCGTAAAACCCGCCTTCTGGCGGGTTTTTTCGTTATGGCGTTACGTCGGATTCCGACAGCTGCCAGCCGATTTAGGGGTAACGTTTGGGATAAAGTCGATTCGATAAAGGGGTTTACCCTTATGGCTCGTACTACTGCTCCCCTGACCGACACCGCCTGCCGCTCGGCCAAGCCTACTGACCGCCCATACAAGCTTTTTGACGGTGACGGTCTTTACTTCCTCGTTTACCCCAATGGCCGCAAAGGCTGGCGCTTCCGGTATGTGAAACCGGATGGGCGCGAGGGGCTGACCTCGTTTGGCAACTATCCCGTCATCGGTCTCGCAGATGCTCGGCAGAAGCGTCTGGAGACTAAGCGGATGCTGGCTGAAGGCATTGATCCGATTGCGTCCAAGCAGCAGGCCAAGGCCGAGGCGGTTGTCAGAGGGCACACGTTCGAGCGCGTTGCCTTGGACTGGCATAAGGAAATGTCCGTGAAGTGGGCGCCTGGCCATTCGCGGACTGTGCTCAGTCGTTTGAAGCCTCACGTATTCCCGCTGCTCGGCGCACGCGCCATTGTTGATCTGGATACCTTCGACCTCATGCAGCCGCTTGAGGTGAATCGCCCCTGGTTTCGTAGACACCTCCAAGCCTCATAATGATGCCCAAATAGGAGGTGCCATGAGTCGTCAGCGTTACCCCGAAGAATTCAAGATCGAAGCGGTCAAGCAAGTGACCGAGAAAGGCAAGCCTGTCGCCGATGTTGCCCAGCGTCTGGGGATGTCCGTTCACAGCCTTTACGCCTGGATCAAGCTCTACAGCAAACCCCAAGAGCAGCGTCGGCAAGACGATGAGCAGCAAGCCGAACTGCGCAAGCTTCGCGCAGAACTCAAGCGCGTGACTGAAGAGCGAGACATCTTAAAAAAGGCCGCCGCGTACTTTGCCAAGGAGTGCAACTGAAGTACGCCTTCATCAAGAAGCACTCGACGGATCACCCGGTGCGGCGCCTTTGCCAAACCCTCAAGGTGCATCCCAGCGGCTACTACGCCTGGCTGACCGAGCCTCAATCTGCTCGAGCTAAAGAAGATCATAGTCTGCTTGGTTTGATCAAACATGCTTGGCTCGAAAGCGGAGGTGTGTACGGCTATCGCAAAATTCACGATGACCTGCGTGAGCTGGGAGAAACCTGCGGGCGAAATCGGGTGGGGCGCTTGATGCAGGCAGAGGGGCTGCGTTCGCAAACTGGCTATCGGCGGCGTCCAGGGTTTTACGGTGGAAAGCCAACAGTGGCCTCGCCCAACCACCTCGCGCGGCAGTTCAAGGTCAGTGAGCCGAATAAGGTCTGGGTGACCGATATCACCTACATCCGTACCTATGAAGGTTGGCTGTACCTGGCGGTTGTGCTGGATCTCCTCTCACGCCAAGTCATTGGTTGGTCAATGAAGCCCAGGATGTGCAGCGACCTGGCCATCGACGCCATGCTGATGGCCGTGTGGCGACGCAAGCCACAGCAGCAAGTGATGATTCACTCAGACCAAGGCAGCCAGTTCAGTAGCTCAGATTGGCAAAGTTTCCTGAAGGCCAACAACGTGATTAGCAGCATGAGTCGCCGAGGAAACTGCCATGACAACGCCGTGGCCGAGAGCTTTTTCCAGCTTTTGAAGCGGGAGCGAATCCGACGAAAGATCTACGCAACGCGTGACGAAGCCCGAAGTGACATTTTCGATTACATCGAGATGTTTTATAACCCTAAACGCCGACACAGCAGTGCTATGCAGCTGTCGCCAGTAGAGTATGAGAAACGCTATTTTCTGAGCTTGGAGAGTGTCTAGGAAACCAGGGGCGATTCATGCCTGAAGTTGAGTGCTGGTCAAAGAATTTTTCAGTGTTCAGTAAAATATAGGCATGCCCTAAATAATAGAAGTGCAAGGAAGAGTGCTAGGCATACAATTACGAGTCTGCCAAGTAATTTCTTTGTATGGTTGGGTAGTTGGTCTATTTCACTAATGTCCACAAGCCCTTTGCGTGCATAGGGTTTAGGGCAGGCAATTATTAGGGATATTGTCCCGAATCGAAAAACCTTTCCGATAAAACCAAGGTTGTCGTATATTTTTTTGTTGTCATTGATCAGTTTGCAATGGGTTAGCTGTGCTTCCAGTTTTTCAGTCAGGCGATGAGTTAAATAAAACGTCATCGACATGGATATGAAGATCGCGGTGATGAGTATGATGAATGCTGCACCCAGAACTTCATGAGCTGTGGTCACTTTATCACCCGCTCGTAAAGTAGATCGCCCATGAATTCTCCCCCATTGCTTCCGATCTCCCCGCCTAGCATCCCTCCAAAGGCGCCGCCCGCTACACCACAAACGATGGCGCCAGGTCCACCCGATGCGATTCCCAAAACCACGCCGCAGGCTGCTACGCCAAGTATGTTGCCAGCATAGGCACCGACAATGCCTCCTCCTACGCTGCCTGTCAGTGAGCTAACCTCTACAACTTTGGTTCTTCTGCACTCTTCTTCCCTCCCTTCTGTGCATGCTTTATTGATTGATAAACTTGTGCTCGCTACCTCCAGCGCAATGCCGAGGTATGTGCCATTTTTTATCAGGTTGGCTGCCTTGCTTACCCCCGCAACCTTATCTGCATATCCTGCAATCTCCCCTGTGTGCAGGTAGCTCTTCGTAGAAATCGCCAGTGTCCTTTTGATCGACCCTCTATTGCGCAGACCTGCCCCGAATGCCGCTATTCTGTCCAATTGTTCATCCAGCCTCATGAACAGCGCAGCGCGCCTTGCATAAAACTGGTCACGTGCCTTCAGCGTGCCTGAGCCAAGGTATTCCTTATGCAGCTTTTCAATTTCCAGCAGTGTGTCCTGAATAGCCTTCAGGTGCCTGCTCCAGCCATCACTGACCACGCCTGCGCCTATGGAGGCATGAGCAAGCAAGCTCTTGAGCAGTTCGAAATTCTCCAGGAAGAATTCGTCAGCGCCCTGCCCGCTGCGCATCAAGCCCATGTGCGTGATGGCGGCCTTGGACATCAGGAAGGCCTCGTGGCTGGTGCAGGAGGGGGTGGACCAATCCCCCATGATGACCAATTCGCCGTTTTTGACCACGGTGTTGTAGATATGCGAGTTCAACACATCGAACTTGCTGGCAGCATGCCCGGTCAGGGCGAGGCCGGCCTTGAGCGTGTGATAGTTCTGCATCCTAGGATTGATAAACGCGCGGGCTTCAGACATGGCGATTACCTCACGCGTACTTCTTGTTGCCGATCCGGTCCCAGCCGCCGGTGATATTGCCGCCGCCGGAGCCGTCGATGCGCTTCTGCTGGGTATAGGTGGTCTTGATCCTGCCGTAATCGAGTTGGACCACTTCGATCGGCACACCGTTGGCGGCGCTTTGGGTGTAGTCGGCAATGATCACTTCTTCGAGGGCGATCTCGTAATACTTGAGCTTGTCACCACTCGCGCGGCAGAGCGCGAGTCTGACTTGCTTGAGGTGCTGGCCTGCGCAACTGGCTTCCATCAGTTTGCAACTGGCACTGTCGAGGAACTTGGTGAAAGTGAAGTTGCTTACGGCGGTACGACCTGAAGTCGCACCACCGGCTGAACTTGCAGTGGCAGAAGTACTTTGGCTGACACCGAAGTCATAGCCTGTGACTTCGATCCATTTGGTGTATTTCTCATCCAGGGCTTCGCCGGGGATTTCGTCGATTTTTATATAAGCGTCAAATGCCATGCTTACCGCTCCTTGGCAATCATTGGGTCTGAAGGTTTTATGTGCTGGCGGGTGACTTGGCCCGGTCAGTGAGGGGCAAGGCTAGGCATCGAATTGAGAGAGGGCAATAGCTGGGACTGTATTTCGGAAAAGGACTACAAGTTAGCGGGTTTAAGCCCAGTGGATGTGTCGAAATAAGTCGTTGATATCCAATTTATGTAGGAGAAGTTTAGATTCTTTGTTTAATCATTAAACGGTTTTCGACAGGGAGCCCAGCGTTGCCTGATGCATGCAACGCTCGATAGATCAAACCGACCCTGGTTGGAGCCAGCTCCCACAAAGTCTGTGCCGGACGAGGGAGTACATCCTGCAAAGCAAGGAATGCATCGGCGCGGATGCTGACTCGGGTCTGGTGCATCACGTTCACGGCACCGTCGCGAACGTGGCCGATGTAACGGAAGTTGCACGGCTGCATGGCGCAGAGAGCGTCGCCTGTGCCGGCGCAGGCTACACCGGCGTTGAGAAAAGGCCAGAGCATGAAGGGCGGCCAGCGATCTGGCAGATTGATGCGACGCAGCACCTACAAGCACTTGAGCAAACACAGTGTGCTCACAACTGACCACGCTGTGTGTGTTGTCAAATCTATGGATGGTGCGCCGGTAGTGTGTAAGAACCAGGGCAAAGCCCTGGTTCTGAGCCGAGATTAAGGGCTGAAAATTGGTCTGGCAGCGTCAAAACGCTGCTTATTGCTGTTGGTGAACTTTTACTGGCGTTGATTCTAACTACCTGCGGGGTGATTTAATATTCACCAACTCGCAGCACCCCCCTGTTGTGCCAACTTCTCGAATTTGGAACAGGCGTTGTAGGTGGCCACATCATCGACCACGTTGGACACACAGCGGCCATAAGCTACCAACTCGTACACCTGCAAACCGTGACGCTTGGTCAAGTAATACTCCACAGGTAAAAGCTGTGCCATATAGCCCACCTCCAGGTGCGAATCTTCGATGGCCTTCATCACCTGCTTCCGATCACCGTTACGATCGACTTCCTTGAAAAGCATGTTGAATGTCCAGGCCGTACGCCCGGTGCTGAGCAAGCTGGTGCGCATATAGGATTTTGCACGTTCCGCGTCGCCGGCTATTGCGTAGGCCATCGCCAGTTTGTTGGTAACGGCGACGTTGCCTTGCAGTGTCGTGGGCACGGGCTGCGCTTCAATTTTTGCCAGGGTGGCCTTGAGTTGTTCTCGATTGCTCGAAACCAAATCATTCAAGCGGAACATGTAGCCAGTCGACGTGAATACGGGAAGCGGCCCGCCTTGGCGGCGTCGACGCTGCTCGGGTGGGAGGCTGACGGCAAGTTTCGCGATCGGCTCCAGCCGCCCTTCGGACGATTGATAGATGCTCTCGTTCGTACCGCTCAGCACCTTGCCGCAGCCCTTCAGGCTGAATTGATAGTTGCCGTTCTTTCCGGTAACGCATTGGGGCGTTTGCGGGGCTTGTGCCAGTTGTACACCTTTGCCGTACTGCCCAAGGCGGCGTACAGCCATTTTCAGCCCATCGAGCGAGTATGAACTGGCCTAATGATTTTGGACACCTTCTTAGGGCGCTATGATGGCGCCCAATTGGAGGCAAAATCAGTGCGAAAGTCATACTCGAAAGAACAGAAAGTCCGGGCTGCCGAGATGGTGCTGGACGGTGGCCAGTCAGTCCCCGAAGTCTGCGAAATGCTTGAGATTGGGCCTACAGCCCTGCGGCGTTGGGTCGAACAGGTGCGCAAGGAGCGGGAGGGCCAGGTGCCAGCTGGAGCCAAGGCCATTACCCCGGATCAACATCGAATCCAAGAGCTTGAGGCACTGGTTCGGCAGAAAGATCGAGATATCGAAATCCTAAAAAAGGCCAGTGCTCTCCTGCTTCGGGACTCCAAAGATCGTTCTCGCTGATCAACGAACTGAGTGAGCAATATGGTGTTGTCGAATGCTGTCGCGTGCTTGGGGTCAAGCGCAGCAGTTTCTATGCGTGGCGCCAGCGCCAAGCCCGAAAAAATCCTGAACGGGATCAGTTACGCTCGGCTGTGGAAGGCCACTTCAAAGCCTCTCGCGATTCGGCCGGGTCGCGGACGCTAACCCAGGAGTTACGACGCGACGGCCATAAGATTGGGCGTTACAAAGTACGTGCGCTGATGCGTGAAGCTAACCTTAAGTGCAGGCAGCGTAGGCCGCACCGGTACCGCTCATCAGGCGTGGAAGCATTGATTGCTGAGAATCAGCTGAAGCGAAATTTCAAAGTTTCGACGATCAACGAGGTTTGGTGTGGAGACGTGACGTACATCCAGGTTGGCAAGCGCTGGCTGTACTTGGCCGCTGTGATCGACCTTTATGCGCGCCGTGTAGTCGGCTGGGCATTTTCGATGATTGCGGACGCCAGGCTGGCCTGTAACGCACTGCACATGGCGGCCGAGTCCCGTGGCAAACCGACAGGCGTGATGTTTCATTCCGACCAGGGATGTCAGTACACCAGCCACAAATTCAGGGCTGCACTTGAAGAGTACAGCCTGAACCAGAGCATGAGTCATCGCGGACAGTGCTGGGACAACGCCGCCATGGAGCGTTTCTTCGGGGCCCTGAAATCAGAGTGGATCCCTGCTAAGGGCTATGAAACCGAAGAGCAAGCTCGGGCGGACATCCAGGCTTACTTGGTGCGCTACAACCTGAAGCGCCTCCACAGCTACAACGGTTACGAAACCCCGGTAGCCATGGAGAAAAAGCTGAAGGCAGCGGCATAAAACCTAAACCGGTGTCCAAAATTAGTTGACCAGTTCAGTATCCGGCCTTCAACAACAACTGTGCCGAGAAACGGTCAGCGGCTATTTCCTGCTCTTTGCTCCAGCGCTTGTAGATGAGGCCTTTGGTCATATCATCCACCGTCTCGCCGAACAGCAGCGTGTAGCCGCCAGCCCCGGTGGCCCAACCCGCCAGCTTGACCATGTCCAAGGCGGCCTGCTGCTGGCTTCCCTTGGTGGTATCGCCCTGGTAAACGTGCCCGAGTTCGTGTGCGATGACTGCAGCCACTTCGTCTTCGGAGCTTGCCTGGGCGATGAGGCCGGCCGACAACACAATGGTTGTCGTCGAAAGAGAGTAGGCCTCGTAGCCGCTGAAAGAGTCCACAACCACTACACAATCACAGGGCTTGCCCCAGGCATCTTCCAGTCGTTGGCGGACGCGTTGCACGAACGCGATCAAGTTCGCGTCCAGGATGGGTGTGCGGTCCATTTGCCGCAATTGTCGGATGTCGTTGATGTTGACCTTCCGATCGGCACCTTCCAGTGGTTTTAACGCGCTGTACTTCGGGTCAACAGCACAACCGGTGAGCACTACAAGTGCGAACGCGAGCAAATAGCCGCCCAGCTTGGTTATTTGCATCCGTCACCCGCTCCTTTGACGCTTGCCGATTTCGCATCGCCGGCCAGGGTCACGGGTATGGTGCTGCAGGAGTCGACCACAAGCTTTTCATTGACCAATTCCACGTCCGCACGCGAAACCCTCCACGCCCCCGTGCCTTGGCGAAACTCCAGGCGATTGCCATCCACGGTCTTGGCCGGTATTGGGTAAGACAAATTCCCCAACTCCGATATCAACCGATATTCACCTCCCTTGGCCGACTCGGCCTCAACCAGTTCAGGGTTGAGAATTCTCTGGATCCGCAGTGTATCGGCCGAGACCGGAACGATGCTCAGGCTGGCAAGAAGCAGGAGATAGATCGGGTTGCGCTTTTTCACGTGGCGCATCCTTGTTGTAATTCGACTCGGTCGCTGCGATTGCTTCCCTCAGCAGCGGGAGGAAGGCTGCCAGCGCCATCCATCCTTCAGGTGCGGCATGGAGCTCGTAGCACAGATAGAAAGTTAACGAGACCAGCAGTGCGGTGATCAGAGATAACCACAGTGCACTCATTGCATTTGATAGAAACGAACTGCTCTTGGCGCCAACACACTTGTGATGCTGGAACTTGTAATCAAGAGTGCCGGAGCGCCACATCCAGAACAGAATCGCCACCAACAAACAGAAGAAGATCAGCAACTGAGTGCTGCTTTGCCGGACGTAGCTCTGGCCCATTTCACATAAGTTCGCCAATGCATTGGCATGCAGGTATACGCCAGCCACCTGCCCATAAAGCGGGGAGGCGACATAGTCGTTCAGGCTAGGCATTACGTTCCCCACCAGCACCACGAACGGTTCACCGGGCTTGAGATGCGGCGGCCTGAGGCTGACCGGGTGCTCTCCATACAACTGTGACAAGCGCACCTGATGGACGGGCATACATTCGGCAGGCGGGTTTTGCACCGTTGTTCCGAGGCCAATGAAACGAAAGAAAATTGCGACGGCATCCTGCTTGATGCTGATTGGCCCAGCCCGGCAGTCGTCCCTGGCCGTGATACTCCACTGAATGGACATATCAGGCTGGTCGCTCGCGTCGACCCAGCGGCAATCATCACCGCGCGCTTTGCACAGGTCTTGGTAGAGTGCATTGGCTGCCGTGGCTACAGGTTTGGCCTCTGCAGTTGATCCCAGAGGCGCCTGAAGTGGGTAAAGGTCACCACTGCCTTCCCAAGCTGAGACGACCAACGAGGCAGGTTGCAACTGTTCCTGGGACAGTGGAGAGATTGGAACAAACTTTCCCCCGCCGGCCAGATGAATTCTCGCCGCAGAAGTATCCGCGTCCAGTCGTTTCAAAATTCGACCGAGCTGCCCCAGATCTCCGCTGGTCGCACGTGGGCGCTCGAAGAAGATGTCGTAGAAAATGGCTGCAGGGGCAGCCTCGCCGCCTTTAGGCAGAGCAAGATCACGCAAGATTCGCCCATGATCTGCGTATGTCAAAGGCCAGTCGTTGGCCTCCATCCAGCCGTTTCCACCATTGTTCAACCCTGCGATGCTTGGGTAATCAATGGCGACGACTGTTACGGGGGCAGGCGCGACGGGGTAAGCAAACGCCCGGAATCGACCGAGTTGATCCGACAAAGCCTTGTCGGCAGCAGAGGACAGGCCGAAAGGGTCACTTAACATGGCCCACGAGGCAAGACCTAGATACAGCCCTATACGAACCAGGGGAAATCGACGCAACTGCTCAATTTTCTGATCCGCCACGTTGAAGTAGCGCTTTGCACACGTGCGCAAAGATGACCGCCAAGACATCAACGTACAAAAAACGCTCACTCCATCGCTCCATGATGTCATTTGGCCACTTGCGGCAAAGAATATCCAAATGTTTCGCACCTTGTAAATTCAAATAGGTAATCACGGCTCGATGGATCAGATTCGTGGGGCGAATCCGATATATCGCCCTTTTCATTCATGGAATAAGAGACGTTTCCTACAGCTTTAAACCTTGCCCTGCCTGAGTCGCGGGGATAAATTTCCTAAGTCGCGGCAAATTCCGCGACCGGGCGTAGGAACCCGTTGGTAAACTTGGCGCACGCATTAGGCGCCCCTGCACCACAGCTGGCGCTTTTTTTGTGCCTGCCGTGTTGTGTCATGGCGGCTGTGTGTGGGCAGGCTTCGGCCTGGCCGGGTTTCCAAGTTTCCCGGTATTCCTACCCCATGCACAGCTGCCACCCAATCCCGTAGGAAGGATCGTGGCAGCTCCAACTAAAACTTGGAGTCTCATGCATGCCCATCTCAAATCTATCCAGGATCCTCGCATTCGTTCTCCGCCGCCGCACCCCTCCGGCGCCTCCTAAACCCCACCGTTTCTACCCCATCTGCACCCCGTCGCACCCAAGCCCAAGGCAGGTGCCCCATGACTGACCTCGAACGCCTATCCACAATCCAGAGCTATGCCTGGACACTCGAACTGCTCGGCGAAGCCTTGGTGCAGCACGACGAGATGCTCGAGTGCGAACACAACCCGCATCTGAGTTTTCGCAACACCGCTGGCATTCACCAGGCGATCCGGATCATCAGCCGGTTGGCCAGTGAGCAGTGCGGGAAAATAAGTTTGTTGGAGGAGGCGTCGAGCGAGGGCTGAACAGGCCGGCTTTCAGGCGGCCGAACTGCAATTTGAGGAGCCTGCGGCAGCGCAATTGTGTCCAGTGAAGCGCTGCTTCAAAAAGGGAGCAAGGCGTTGCCACAGGGCAGGTGTTGCAGGATTACCCGCGGGCCCAGTCCACACCGCGCTCTTGGATGTTCAGGCGCAAGCTGGTGGCTGGTCTGGAGCGGTGGGTGATGAGATAGGCCCCTTCACCCTCGGCAATCAGTTCCGTGGCCAGAGTTTTAGCGCTTGCCGAGCATTCGAGGCAGATCACGGAAAAATCGATCTCCATGTCGGCAAGTGTCACGGGTTGATTGTTGTGGCTATAGCGAATCTGCCATGGGGTTGGGTCTACGTCTTCGATAGGGCTGACCGTGGCAACGCCATATTTGCTTTTGAATACGCCTTGGCCAGCGTGAGCCCCGCCCCTGATGTAGAGGCGGTAGCCTTCGTCGGTGTGGCGGAAGTAGAACAGGGTGGGCATTACATCGCCCGTCAGGTGGAAGTCGACATGGGCTGCTTCGCGGGCATCGTTCCAGGCCTCGTCCGGGGTAGTCAGTACGCCCAGTGCCTGGGTGACGTCTATGGTCTCCAGGCTAGGGTCGGGATGGCGAACGTTGATGGCGCCTTCGGTGGCTTCGCCGAGGATGGTCAGGGGGTAGCCGTTGACCAGCAGGGTGGCGGTGAAGGACAGGGATTGATTGTCAGGCATGGGTGTCTCCGGTTGCAGCTTTGAAGGAACAGCAGGCTATGCCGGCTTGAATGGGAGACGCATTTGGACCTTCTTCCGATGAGCCTGTGTACGAAAAAGCCCGGTACCGAGGCCGGGCTTTCTTCTTAGCGGGTAAGTAGCCCATAGTCATCTGACCCAGGCGGGAACTACCCGCACGTACACCAGCTCACTGACCAACTCCACCAGCGTTTGGGTAATCACTGCCGCTGCAGCCAGGCCGCGCAGGTCTTCCGGCAGGGCCAAGGCCAGTGGCAACACCACCAGCGAGTTGCGGGTGGAAGCGCTGAAGGTGACTGACCGCGCTTCGGCCACAGGCAAGCGGAACAACCGTGCGCTGATGAAGCCAATCACCGGTGCCATCAGCATGAAGCCCACATACACCGGAATCACCGGCAGCAACCGGTCGAAATCACGCCATACCACGGCGATCTGCGAGCCGATCACTACCACCAGCACCAGGGCCATCGCGGGTACCGGCATCCACGCCCAGGCGTCGTTCCACACGGCCACCGCTCGCGATCGGCGAGCGCCGGCGCTGGTGAGCACGGCGAGGACCATCGGCAATACGATCAGCAACACGAAGGCTTCCACGAACGGTGCGACGGCGATGGTCACCTCGCTGCTGCCGCCGAGCATCAATGTCAGGTACACCGGCAGCAGTACCAACTGCACCAACAGCAGCACGGGCGTTGCAGCAAGCGTGAGGCGTGAGTCGCCGTTGCCGATGTGGGTGAACACCACCACGTAGTCGATGCACGGCGTCAGCAGCACCAGCAGGGCGCCGATGAGGATCGCCGGGTGCGCGACCAGGCCGCGGGTAATGGCCCATACCATCAGCGGCACGAGGATAAAGTTGGCAAGCAGCAGGGCGGCCATGAAACGGCGGTTGCCCAGGCCCTGGCGCAGGTCGAGGAATGGGATCTGCAGAAACATCGCATACATCAGCAGTGCGATGGAAGGGGTGGCCAGGGCGTCGAGGTGCTGTGCTGCGCCGGGGGCCAGCAGGCCGAAGGCGATGGCGACGATCACTGCGGCGAAGTAGATCGGAATCTGCCGGGTTTCGAGTTGCGCTCTGGTCAAGGCGGGGCCTGTGCGTGGCGGGCTGAAGCGGCACAGGGTAATACGTCGAGACACATTGAACAAAAAAGCCCGGCACGAGGCCGGGCTTTTTCACATCAGGCGATTGCCGATCAGTTGCCGTAAACCGGCAGCTTCTTGCAGATGGCCTTGACCTTTTCACGCACGGCGTCGATCACCGCTTCGTTGTTCAGGTCGGCGAGGATGTCGCAGATCCAGCCCGCCAGTTCCTTGCACTCGGCTTCCTTGAAACCACGGGTGGTGACGGCTGGAGTGCCGAAACGCAGGCCCGAGGTGACGAACGGCGAACGTGGGTCGTTCGGTACCGAGTTCTTGTTGACGGTGATGAAAGCTTTGCCCAGAGCGGCGTCAGCGTCCTTACCGGAGATTTCCTGCTTGATCAGCGACAGCAGGAACAGGTGGTTCTGAGTACCACCGGAAACCACATCGAAGCCGCGTTCGATGAACACGCTGGCCATGGCCTGGGCGTTCTTCACCACTTGCTGCTGGTAAGCCTTGAACTCAGGCTGCAGGGCCTCTTTGAAGCAGATGGCCTTGGCGGCGATCACGTGCTCCAGCGGGCCACCCTGGGCGCCTGGGAAGACGGCGGAGTTCAGCTTCTTCTCGATGTCGGCGTTGGCACGGGCCAGGATCAGGCCGCCACGCGGGCCGCGCAGGGTCTTGTGGGTGGTGGTGGTGACCACGTCGGCGAACGGCACCGGGTTCGGGTACACGCCAGCGGCAACCAGGCCGGCTACGTGGGCCATGTCGACGAACAGGTAGGCACCCACTTTGTCGGCGATGGCGCGGAAGCGCGGGAAGTCCAGAACCTGCGAGTAGGCCGAGAAGCCAGCAACGATCATCTTCGGCTTGTGCTCGACAGCCAGGCGCTCGACTTCGTCGTAGTCGATCAGGCCGTTGGCGTCGATGCCGTACTGGATGGCGTTGTACAGCTTGCCCGAGGAGCTGACGGAAGCGCCGTGGGTCAGGTGGCCACCGTGGGCCAGGCTCATGCCCAGGATGGTGTCACCGGCCGACAGCAGGGCCAGGTAGACGGCAGCGTTGGCCTGGGAGCCGGCGTGCGGCTGGACGTTGGCGTAGTCGGCGCCGAACAGCTCTTTGGCACGGTCGATGGCCAGTTGCTCGACCACGTCGACGTACTCGCAACCACCGTAGTAACGCTTGCCTGGGTAGCCTTCAGCGTACTTGTTGGTCAGCACCGAACCCTGGGCTTCCATGACGGCGGGGCTGGTGTAGTTTTCCGAAGCGATCAGCTCGATATGCTCTTCCTGGCGCAGAGCTTCTTGCTGCATGGCTTCGAAGAGCTCGGCGTCGTACTTGGCAATGGTCAAATCACGGCTGAACATAACGGTCCTCAAGGATCGGGCGGGATTGGGGGGGCATTCTAACCGATTGATTCGCGCCTGGCATATGAAGTGGCATCAAGTCGCGGACCAATGGGCTTCATGTTGAATCCCGCGCCGTGTCTGGGCTGGCGTGGGGCGGGAGTTGACTTTGAGGTCCGGTTTTGGGGGCTTTGCCCCCATCGCCGGCAAGCCAGCTCCCACAGGGTAGGAGGGGGCTTTGAGGGCTGCGCTGTACTTGTGGAAGCCGGCTTGCCGGCGATGAGGCCGATACAGGCCCCATCAATGGAACATGAATAGCGTCTCGTTGGAAAACTGCGCCTCGAACTGATTCGCCGGCATCGGCCGCCCGAACAGGTAGCCCTGCACCTCGTCACAGCCATGCTCGCGCAGGAATTCCAGCTGCTCGTGGGTCTCCACCCCCTCGGCGATCACCGCCAGGTTGAGGCTGTGGGCCATGGCGATGATCGCCCGGGCAATCTGCGCATCCTGTTCGCCTTCGGGCAGGCCGTCGACGAACGTGCGGTCGATCTTCAGCACATCGATGGGGAACTGCTTGAGGTAGTTGAGCGACGAGTAACCGGTACCGAAGTCGTCGACCGCGATGCTCAGGCCCAGCACCTTCAGGCTGTCGAGTATCTGCATCGCCTCGTTCACATCGCGCATCAGGATACTTTCGGTCAGCTCCAGCTCCAGGCAGGCCGGCGGCAGGCCGGTTTCTTCGAGGATGGTGGCGATGCGGTTGCCGAGCTGGCCGTCGGAGAACTGCCGCGCCGAGATGTTCACCGACACCTTCGGTACGCGCACCTTTTCCTTGTGCCAGGCCTTGAGCTGACGGCTGGCTTCGCGCAGCACCCAGTCGCCGACGTCCACCACCAGCCCTAGCTCCTCGATCACCGGGATGAAGTCGCCTGGCGGCACCAGGCCGCGGGTCGGGTGGCGCCAGCGCAGCAGGGCTTCGGCACCGGTCAGGCGCTTGCCGTCACCGCTGAACTGCGGCTGGTAGTAAAGGATGAACTCGTTCTGCTCGAGGGCGTGGCGCAGGTCGCTTTCCAGCTCCAGGCGCTCCAGGGCGCTGGCGTTCATCTCGGCCTGGTAGAACTGGAAGTTGTTCTTGCCGCGCTCCTTGGCGTGGTACATGGCGGTGTCGGCGTTCTTCATCAGCTGGCTCAGCTCGTTGCCATCCTGCGGGCTGAGGGCGATGCCGATACTGGCGGTGACGAAGAACTCGCGGTTCTCCAGCACGAACGGCCGCACCAGGCTGCCAAGGATGTTCTCTGCCACATGGATGGCGCGGTTCAGCGCCATCTCACGGGTGGCACGCGGCTGCAGCAGCAGGGTGAACTCGTCGCCACCCATGCGCGCCACGGTGTCGTCGTCGTCGACGCAGGCCAGCAGGCGCAGGGCCATGTCCTTGAGCATGCGGTCGCCAGCGGCGTGGCCGAGGGAATCGTTGATCGGCTTGAAGCGGTCGAGGTCGAGGAACATCAGCACCACCCACGACTTTTGCCGTTCGGCCTGCTGCAGCGCGGTATGCAGGCGGTCCTGGAACAGTGTGCGGTTGGGCAGGTGGGTGAGGGCGTCGTAGTAGGCCAGCCGGTGGATGCGCTGTTCGCTGGCCTTGCGCTCGCTGATGTCGGTGAAGAAGCACACGTAGCTGGCCAGGTCGCCTTCGTCATCCAGCACTGCGGTAATGCCCACCCAGGCCGGGTAGCGGTCGCCGTCGCGGCGCTTGAGCCACACTTCGCCTTCCCAGCTACCGCGCTGGTGCAGTTGCTTGATCACGTAGCGTAGGTGGCCTTCCTGCTGCTCGTCGACCGTGAGCATGCCGGGCAGTTGGTCGAGCACGTCGCTCACCGCATAGCCGCTGACCCGGCTGAATGCCTCGTTGGCCTGCACGATGTAGCCGGCCGGGTCGGTGATGAGGATCGCCGAGGTCGAGTGCTCGAACACGGTCGCGGCCATGCGCAGGTCTTTTTCCGCACGGCGCTGTTGGCTGATGTCGCGGCCTACGCCGAGCACGCCTTCGAAGCGTTCGTGGTCATCCCAGATCAGCACCAGGCGCAGCTCGATGGGGATCTTGCGGCCATCGGCGCGCAGGCAATCGAACAGGAACAGTTGAGTGGGCAGACGCTGGCGCAGTTGCGCCAGTTGCTCGCTGTCGTCCATGGCCCGGCTGACCCGTTCCATCAGGCTGTAGATGCCGGTGAGCTGGGCGGGGTTGGCAATGATCGACTGCCAGCCGTTGTCGAAGATCCACTCGGCCGGGTAGCCCAGCACCGCTTGCACCGAGGGGCTGACGTAGTTGAGCTGCAACTGGCTGTCGGTGGAGAAGATCACGTCGCTGATGCTCTCGGCGAGCATGCGGTAGCGCTGTTCGCTGTCGCGCAGCGACTGGCTGGCCTCGATCTGTACGGTGACGTCCTTGCCCACACCGATGATGCGGGTGACCAGGCCGTCGCTGTTGCGGGTCAGCACTTGTTCGCGAATGTCGTAGCAGCGCCAACTGCCGTCGCGGTGGCGGAAGCGCAGCTGGGTATGCAGCGACTGGCTGTGGCCGGTGTCGCGCTGCTGCTGGCGCATGGCCTGGTAGCTGGCGGCGTCCTCGGGGTGCAGCAGCAGCTCCCAGAAGCGCTCGCCCATCTGCGCCAGCTCGTTGCGGTCGTAACCCAAGGTCTGGCCGAGGTGGCGGTTGCTGAAGATCATCCGCTGGTTGAGCACGTCCTGCACATACAGTTGGTCGGGGACGGTACGCACCACGTCCGACCAGAAACTTTCGCGCTCCAGCAGCGACAGCTCCACCTGCTTGCGGCTGGTGATGTCGCTGATGCTCAGGATCACCGCCTGGTAGTCGCGGCGCTGCTGCGGCAGGCGTGCCATCAGCCATAGGTGCAGCTCGCCGCCCAGCGGTGCCGGCAGGCGCACCTCCAGTTCGAGCGAGGGGCGTTGTTCGATCAACGCATCGATCAGCTGGATGCCGACGCTCTCGCGGCCATCGCCGCTGCCGTCGATCAGCCGTTGCCAGGCGCCTTCGTTGCAGTCGACGTTGAGCAACTGGCGCGCCACCTGGTTGATTTCGGTGATCTTCAGTTCCTGCAGCAGCGTGCGGCGCAGGTTGCTGTCCAGGGCCAGGCTCTGCTTGAGCGCGGCGAGGTTGCGCAGGTGGTAGCGGTCGAGCTGGCCGGGCAGGCTGGAAAGGTCGAGCACGCACAAGGCCACGCCGGTGCCCTCGAAGATTTCCTGGTAGCGGCGGCGGTCTTCCTGCAGCGCGCGCTGGCGGCGGCGCATGTTGATCAGTGCCAGCACCGGCAGCAACGCGCAGAACAATGCCAGCAGGCATTTGCCGAGCAACGCCGGCAGCAGCTTCTGGCGGGCAAGGCCGGCATCGAACAGGCCGCGCAGCTGCCAGGTGCTGTTGTCGATGAAGGCCAGCATCACGCTTTGCAGCGGCTCTTCGCTGGTCGGCGTCGGCCCATGGCGCTCCAGTACCTCGCCGCTGCGGCTGTTTTCCAGCAACCACAGGGGGTGGTTGGGGCCGTCCAGGTGCACGGTCAGGGCCTGGTAGTAGTCGCTGGACAGGCGCAGCAGCCAGTAGCCGCGGTCCTGTTCGCTGGCTTGGCGCAGCAGCAGGTAGAGGGTGCGGTTGTCCGGTGAATTGGAAAAGAAGAACGCGTGGCCCTGGTTCAGCGTCAGCAGCTCGTCAATCAGTTGGCGGTCAGGGCTGCCGGCCAGGCTGTCGCCGCTCAGTTGCCCGCTGTGGTCGATCCAGGCCAGGTCGCGCAGGCTGGGCAGGCGCTCGCGCAGGGTGACCAGCAGGCTGGGCAGGGCGGCCGGCGTCGGAGCCTTGACGTAGGGCTGTACCACATTCAGCGCTTGCTGGGCCTTGAGCGCCATGTTCAGGCTCAGGTGGTCGGCAAGCTCGGCGCTGGCCTCCAGGTTCTGCTGGCGCTGGTCGGCCTGGGTATGGCTGAACTGGGCGAACAGCTGCCACAGCAGCAAACCCAGCAAAACCAGTGCAAGCAGGGCCAACGCACCCTTTATGGACCCGCGCAGGGACGCGACCGGAGCCGAGGTTGCAGGGCACAGCGACGACGGATGATTGAGATTGGTCAAGCGTTGGTCCTGCGATTGGGCTGGCGATGGCAGGTTTTGTTATGCACGGTGTGTGCCGGTGCCTTCAGGCGCCGGGGCCGTGGTGGCGCACTATAAGGCCGCACACCCGAAACGGGCTAGCATGCCTGGCATTATGGCAAAGTGCCAGCCCGCTTATCTGTTGCCGGATGTCGCGGCGCAGGCGGTGGGTTCGGCAAGACCCTGCTTCCTGTGCGAGAATGCCGGCCGCTTCAATGACAACGCTTCGGAGATGTTCGGTTTTGGTTACTCACTTTTCCACCAATGGCCTCGATTCCGCCTGTGGGCGCAGCAGTCAGACCCTTGTCAGCACTGCCGTGACCGAGGATGTATCGTGCAAGTCGTGCCAGCGCTCGCTGGTCAAACCTGAGGCGGCGTCTGCCGCGAAAAACAAGACGCCGTCGCTGGCCGAACTGCGCAAGACCGCCAAGGCGGCTGCAGAGCCGGCTGAGGTCGTGGCTGCGGCGAAACCGGCAGCCAAGGTTGCCAGTGCACCTGCCGTCAAGCCGGCCAAGGCTGCTGAACAGCCAGCCCGCAGTGGCGGCTTCAGCGTGAAGGCCGCCTACGCCGCGCGCCTGGCTGAGCAGGGCGACCGTTGCCGGTTGCCGCGGGGCAAGGCCAAGCAGCGTCACGTCTGAATCATGTGAGGCCTGTTCTGGCCTCATCGCCGGCAAGCCGGCTCCCACGGCTTCGCGACAGGCGTTCTGTGGGAGCCGGCTTGCCGGCGAATGGGCCGCAAAGCGGCCCCAATCCGCCCCACCATCCGACCACCCTGTGAAACGCCGCGCGTTGGCGTAGAATGGTCGCCTTTGTTCAATCACACCCCGTAAACACATCGCCCTGGCCGCTTGCCGGGGCGATCGTCGATGTCTTTATCTATCTATTTAGAGGGCTTGGTTTTGGCTCAATACCCCAATCTGCGCTATTAGTTTTTGGTTGCGTTTTGTGATTGAGAATTTTCCCCCCTAGAATTCTGGGCTCCAGCCTGTCGGCAACGGCAAGAAATGTAAAAACGTTGCTTTGTATAATTTTTTAGTAAACTTTTGGCGCTTTTCGGGCCAGATGTAGCCTCGAAACTTAACTTTTTCATCTGGCACCAAGCCCGCTTCGCCGGTCATCGCATGTGTAGCGCAACTCCAATCTCTTCAATTACAGGTCTTAAGCACCCTGCAGGCTGAACAAACAGCTGAGAAGTTTGATAACGGTATAAGATTGCAGAATTTTTAGGTGTTGTGGTGCACGCATGGATCATGCTTAGTGTTCGACGTTCTAGTTTTAGCGAGAAAGTTATCTAGTTGCAGATGCTTGCAGGTTCTCCCGGCCAGCATGCTGGGTGTGCGGGTATCTGACTATCCTTGGAGTGGCGTTTTTACAGAGGGCGGCTCATCGTCCTCGCAAGCAAAGCCGCTCGTCGACTGTCATTGAAAATCCGAGCTGAGGCTTTGGAAATACTGGACAAATAGCCACCCTAGGCGATACTCTTGCAGTAGGCTTAGTGTAAGAGTTTTTAGAGTTTGCACTATAGTGATTATTGGAAAGGAGTCCGTTCATGTTAGCTCTCATTGATTCAGCCTGTTAGTTGTACTGCTTAGGGCAAGAATTGGTTTCATGAGTTGACGACTCTGAGAAACAACCTAATTGCAGGACCTATCAAATGGCTAACGGAAAAATACTACGGCAGCTCTTCAAGGCCGGAACACTCGGGGATCAGGCGGCCTTCCGTCGTGCTTCGGAAGCTATTATCGAAGAAGAGCGGCAAAAACAGCACCACCTTCTGGCCAATGATCTGGAACAGATTCTTTACGGCGGCGACATGCATGTTCAGTCTGCACGTAAACCGCAATTTACCGCTGACATTCCTGTAGATAAGGAGCGTGGACTTCCGCTTCTCGATATTAGGCCGCCCAAGCGATCGCTCGAAGAGATCATCCTACCTGAAAGCAGTGCCGTCATGATCGAGGAGATGCTTGAGGAGCATCGCCGCTCTGAGGTCCTTCGCAGCTACGGTATGAAGCCCTCAGGCAAGGTCATTTTCTTCGGTCCACCAGGTTGCGGTAAGACTCTTGCGGCCGAAGTGATCGCCTTCGAGCTGGACCGGCCATTGGCTATCGTGCGGCTCGACGCACTGGTGTCGTCGTTCCTCGGAGAAACTGCCGCCAACCTGCGAAAGGTGTTTGAGTTCATTTCGAAGCATCAGTTGGTTGTTTTGTTTGACGAGTTTGATGCGATTGGCAAAGAGCGTGGTGATAGTTCTGATCACGGTGAGCTCCGCCGTGTGGTCAATGCTGTATTGCAGATGATGGATGCTTACGATGGCCAGAGCCTCATTTTGGCAGCGACCAACCACGAAAGTATTCTTGACTCAGCAATTTGGCGCCGGTTTGATGACGCCATTGAATTTCCACTTCCTGATAGAAAACAGCTTACCGCATTGTTGCAGCTAAAGTTGCGGGGTATTCGCCGACAATTTGAGCTAGATGACGGCGAGTTGCTGGCAGAGCTTGAAGGGAAAAGTGGTGCCGATGTCGAACGAGTTGTTCGGCGTGCCATTAAGCGTATGATATTGCGAAACCAAGAGTTCCTCACCATCAAAGAGCTTCGTAGTGCATTGGTGCGAGAGGGGCTTCGAAAACACTGATCCGCTGCAGTCAAGGATGATGAATGGCAACGTACAAGCACCTGAGCTTTGAGCGCGAAAATCTCGACAATGCCCGCCGGACAAAAAATCCGCCAAAGTTCGCCAAACGAGGTGACTTGCGCGGGCATGGTCAAAAGCTGAACGGCTACTTCGCCACTGCCGCAGGCATTGCGCGCCAGCAAATTAAGTCCGCAGAAAACTCCCCTTTCGTGCTTAAGTTGCAGTATGACGGCGCGATGACCTTCGAAAATCTCCAAAAGCATGGCTTGGAGTTCATCAGTCAGGAAGGCAAGCAGGTGTGCGTCGTGTTCGCCACCGAGCAGGGCTTAGCGGTTTTCCAAGACCACCTGAACAAGCTCGGCGTCCTGGGTCAAACCGTAAGCTATAAGCAGATTCTCGAAGCCATCGAGGGTATTGATGCCTGGTCTGCAGAGGATAGGAAGAGCTGGGCGCTGCGCAATCTTGGCCTCCCAGATGGCGAGAACTTTAAGCTGGATGTTGAGCTATGGCCTCACTACGTCATGAATCATCCAGCGCGGATTCGCCTCGTCACGGGTTTTGAGAAATGGTTGGAAGAGTCTGGTATCCAGACTGTGCACAAGCTGAATTACGACAGCTTGGTCATGTATCGCGTTGAAACTACTCAGGCGCAGGCTGACCTGCTTTTGAATCACAGCGATGTGCGTCTGGTCGATCGGATACCGCAGACCGGCATCACTTATGCCCAGCTGAACCGAGATATATCTGAGCTTCCAGGCAACATTCCGCAACCTGCCCTCGAAGCAGCACGAGTATGCATTCTCGACAGTGGGATCAACACCAACCATCCACTTCTTAGATCCGCAATTGCCGAGAGTGAATCATTCGTTGAAGGCCAAGACGAATTCGATGAAGTGGGGCACGGTACCGCTGTAGCCGGCATCGCTCTGTATGGTGACGTTGAAGCTTGTGACCGCAGTAACTACTGGCGGCCGGAGTTTTGGCTCTATAACGGCAAGGTCATGCGGAAATGCCCAGATACCGAGAATCCTATTTACGACGAGCACACCGTTGAGGCCACTCTGACGGAGGCTGTTGAGCACTTCGTAGGTTTAGGGTGCAGAATTTTCAACCTTTCATTGGGGAACAGTAATGCTCCCTATGACGGCAGCCACGTTCGCGGGTTGGCTTACATCCTGGATGTGCTTGCGCGTAAGCACAACGTCCTGTTCGTAGTCTCGACCGGTAATTTCATGGGGTCATCTGACCCTGCTGTACCTATCAATAGCTGGCGCGAAGAGTACCCCGAGTACCTGTTGCACGAGACCAGCGTCATCATTGATCCAGCACCGGCAATGAACGTGCTAACGGTCGGGAGTATTGCTCGACACGATGCTACCGTGGACAGTCAGCGTTATCCTGAAATTCATCAGCTATCTCCTTCCTGTGAGAATCAGCCATCGCCATTCACGCGTCATGGCCCGTCGGTTAAAGGCGCGTTGAAGCCGGAGCTGGTGGCTCATGGAGGAAACCTGGCGTGCCCGGTGCATTTCAGGAATAGCCAGTGGAAGACGGAAATGCGCGGCCTGGGTGTTCTGACCTTGAACTACCAGTTTCAGGGCAATACGCTGTTCAAAGAAATCTGCGGTACGAGCTTCTCTGCCCCCTACATCACCTACCTTTCCGGCCGTTTACTCAATGAATATCCGGACGCCTCGGCTAACTTGCTTCGAGCGATGCTGGTGAATCATGCCTCGCTGCCGAGCGAGATTGAGACCACTTTCTCTGACGAAATGAGGAAGGGATACAAGGTCAACAAAGCCACCTATAACCGTGAGATTTCTCGCGACGTTGCCGGCTATGGGCAGGTGAACGAAAGCGATTTGTTCCGATCCTCGGATCACTGCGTCGTGCTAATGTGCGAGGAGACGATTGAAAAAGACGCCTGTCAGTTCTTCGAGTTGCCACTGCCAGCGTCTTATCTGCGCAAAGCGAGAGGGCTGAGGGAATTGAGCGTGACTCTCGCTTATTCGCCAGCTGTGAGAACCACGCGGTTGGATTATCTTGCCACGCAGATTAGCTACAGGTTGGTCAAAGGTAAGTCGCTTGATGAAGTGCAGGCTCACTTCAACAAGGAAAACCAGGACGAAGCAGAGACACGAAATGACGATGCAGCGACCAATCGGGATATCTCTGCGCAGCTGAGAAGCAGAGGCACTGTGCAGTCCTCAAAATGGACCTTTAAGCAGCGCAATCCGGACGAGAAGTGGTTCGTGGTGGTAATTCGCCAGGATCGGGAGTGGAATCATCCGGATGTGCTGGTTGAAGAGCCCTACGCGCTTGTAGTGACGGTGTCAGACCGCGATAACGAGCAGGCACAATTATACACCGAGATTCAAGCCACCCTGGCTCTGCAGTTGCAGACAAGAGAGGAGGCACGTCAGCGGGCCGCGATATAGTTTGCAAAGCGAGAGCGTCTAGCCAGAGCTCTGTTGTTTACGCTTAGTTGACGGGGCCACCACACCAACTGAAGTACGCATTATGGTGGCTCCTCCTAGTTGCTATTTTGAGAGTAAAGGTTGCCCAATGCCGGTAGGGCACCCGCTTGTTCTCACCAGCTCTATCACATTTAATGGGCTACTACTATGATTGTTGGCTATATGTCGCGAATAGCATGAGGGAGTTTCAATGGCGGGGTTGTGGGAACCAGTCAACGGTGTGTTTACAGCCTCTGCATCGTGGGGAACGAAATCGGATTTTTGGGATAAATTCGAATGGTTCCCGTTCATTATGACAGCTACGGCAGCCCTCATTACAGCGTTGATCGGTGCGTGGCTTGGTGCTTGGGCAGCTCAGCGAATTGCGGGTAGGAGCAAACTTCGCGACGAATTACAGAAAGAGCTGCGGAGCACCAATACTGGTATTATGCTGGCGCATACGATTGCTAATCTTGCTTACGCACTCAAGAAGCAGCATATCAAGGCAATGAAAGAATCGTACGATGAAGACTGCAAAGCCTTCGAGCTTTACAAGCAAAAAGTGGCTATGGGCAACGGACCAACTGCTTTTCAGATGGCGCCTAATCTTAATCGGCTGGATGAGATCACGCCACCCATCTCAGCCCTTCAAGATATCGTAATGGGAAAAATATCCACTACAGGACGAGCTATCGCGTCGGTTACAGCATTAGCTGATGCTGTGAAAAATTTGAATGACGCCCTAAAGGGGCGGAACGAGCTTATCTTAATAATCAAAGAGGATAGGCTGCCAGCGGGAGCAGAAATACATCACTTTTACTTTGGCATTCCTTATGCGAAAGGTAAGGCTAATCTAGAGTATGGATGCTATGTTCAGGCGCTATCATTGTATACAAATGATGCAATTTTTTTCAGCATGAAGCTTTGTGACGACCTTCGAAAACACGGCATTCACGTAGCCAAGAAATACAAGAAAGAGTTTCGGGAAGAGTCTCTAGGTGTTAGTAGCTTCGCCTGGGAAAAGGCGGAGCAGGAAGGTTTGTTGCCGAAGGACGAGGACTACGAAAGCTGGTTGTCAGGATTCCAGTCCGCGCCGGAGAAGAAAACATTTAATAAATCGCAGCGGCTTAAGGATTTTTTTTCAACTATTCATCGCCAGCGTGGAAGATGAGAAGCTCCGAACACTTGAGAATTTAGGTGGGCGCTTCCTGACTTCTTGTAGATCATGAGGAATTTGATGGGGTGCGAATAATATGAATGAAGAGGAGCAGGTGCGCGATGTTTATGCTTACTATGGATTGGCCATGTACTGGTCTCAATGTGTAGAGCAGTCCATGTTTATTCATCTCATGTTTTTGGAGTTTTTTCCTAAAAAGCTGAAGGGGTTTAGTAACGCGGCTGAGTGGGCTTCGGATTTCGACAGGTATGAGGAAGTCGAACTCGGTAAAACTATGGGGAGACTGCTTCAAAAGCTCAAAAACGAAGGGCAGCCCACTGAAGAAGTTTCGACTCTACTTGGGTCGGTGTTGCAAAGGCGGAACTGGCTTGCACATAGTTATTTTTCTAGTAGAGCTATCGAATTCATGCATGAGTCGGGTCGCTCCGACATGATAGAGGAATTGCAAGAGGCGACTGAGCTTTTTCGTGAGGCTGCAGCTAAACTTGATTCGATCACAATGCCAATAGCCCGACGATATGGCTATACTGAGGAAATGGAGGCTAAAGCCAAGAGCGAAATGTTCGCAGAGTTTCGCGCTAGATCATAATCCTTGGGTGTTCCAAGTTGGCCGCATAAGTAGTGATTTTGGTGGATCATAACGCCTTTGCGATTTAGTACATGCTCACAGGTTAAGCTAGGGCGTAGCTTTGCAATTCGCGGTTATAGATGACGGTCACGTCATTCTGCGCGATATATTATCCGCTGATCGGGAAGTGACGTCTGCATCCTGACCGGTTCCTCGTAGTGCAGGTCGTTGGCAAGCTTGATCATGAACATTGGTCGTTCATCTTGCTCACTCAATTCGATTGCCTGAACAGGCACCATGGACCACATTCCGGAGCCATCCTGGCTGGGCAAAACGCTCATGATGCGCGTCACGGTTGCGCTGGCCGGAAGCCCTTCCAGCAGCTGACGAAAATGCTCCACGCACGAAACTAGCATCATGCGCTGAAAATCGAAGCTCTCATCTAACTGGGTTATGCACACATACAGCCAAGGTACGGCCAGCTCCTGCTCGACGATCGCCCATTGCCTGCTGCCGTCAGCGAATCGCAGGTTACCGCGTAGCTCAGCGCCTGGATGGGTCACGAACATACGGGCTACCTCGAACCAAAAATGAACACTATAGATTGTAGTCCTTTAGTGTTCAATGACGCTTCATCGTTCCTTTTGCAGGAGTCGCAAATGGAACTGAATGATGCTGTAGGTCAGGCATTACGCAATGCTCGCCTCCGCAAGGGCTTTACCCAAGAGGACTTCGGCAGCATCAGCAGTCGAACCTACATTAGCTCCCTGGAGCGAGGTATGAAAGCTGTAACGGTCAACAAGCTGACCTCAATTGCAGAAATGATCGGCGTGCACCCACTTAGCATCTTGGCCGAAAGTTTTTTGCTGCAATCTGGAGGCAATTTGGACGAACTATTGGCTCGCGTTAGGGGGGAAATTCTTGACAAGGGCTGAAGCTTCGCCAGCTTAGCGGTACCTGAGTCATGACGAACTACAACCTGAGCCTGGACCTATCCCAGCGGTCACGGCACCGCCATGGCCGGTAGGAGGGATGTCGGACAGGCGGTGTGATTTGAGTCTTAACCGAATGGCCCAGATATCTTTCAATCGGAGCGGAGCTTTCTACCCGACCAATTTTTCCTTTGTCCCAAGCTGATGGCGGCTGGTCGTAATGGCATTCATGGCTTGTCCTCCAGGTGCGGGAGGACAAGGATGCTCAGCCCGATCCAGAGGCGCTAACCGACCCTATGCGGATACCCACTCAAGTAGCACTGTTTCAGACAGAATAAGCTCCGAATAGCACATGACTTGTCGATTAAGCGGGGACCTGTGGGAGCGGGTTTGACCCGCGAACACCGATGGAGCCGGTGCCATTACCGCGTTGAATTCTTCGAGGGTAAACCCACTCCCCACAGGGGTCGCTCAAGCCTGGCGACAGGCAGCTTCGGGTCGAAAGCAGCCATCTACGACTGGCAGCTATCGACCCATAGCGGACGTTCGAGCATCCCCCTGAGAATTCTCCCTGAACCAGTGACTGACTCCTCAGCTGCCCTCCGTAGATTCAGCCGTTTTTGGCGGCAGTGGGCCGATGAACATCATTTTCAGTCGATCACGACCAATCACTCGTGCCAATTCTGCGATGACGCAGTACATGAAGATCAGGGTAATCAACAGGATCTGAATCGCCCAGAAGCGTGGCCAGTTCATCGACGACCATAACAATGTATTGGCATCGACGAACCCGGGCGCCTCTTTCCAGTAATCGTACAGTCGCTCTAGATAGTGAACGATCAGGGCTACCAAGGCATACATTGCGGTTTTCCAGGCGACGTTCCAGATCAGGGGCTTGTCGGGAAATCGATTGATGAACGGCAGCATGTCAGCAACGAGTACCGACTTGCCGAGGACCATGGACGCGATCAGCACGGAAGCTGAAACAGGCAACTCGACCCCTGAGCCCTTGATCATCAGTGCACGAATCAGCGCCACGATGTGCAGGATCACAAAGAAGAACAAGGTTGGGGGAAGTACCTTCATGAATTCATGTTTGAGCTTTAGCAACACGGTACTCATTGTCGCACCTCCAGTAAGTGAAGCGTCTCACTTGAAGACTACTCAAAGCCTCTAGGTCCTCCTGCCGCAGCCGGCACGCCAGGAGGACATACGAGCTATTTTTTCAGCGCCTGGAATGCATTGACCATGTCTCTCGCCCAACCATCGAGCACCACGCGAGCATCCTTGGCCTGCATTACTTGCGAGGAGTTTTCAAGATCGGTACCGGCGCCTTTGCGTACCACCTCGGCGACGACTTCATTGGAGCGACCATCGATGAACGCAGCCTCGGTGGCAACACTGGTGTCTTGGTCGCGGATACCGGTGGCCGTGCTGATACCAGCAGCGACCAGCGCGATCGGAATCACTTCATAAGGACGCAGCCCCTTGGTTTTGGCACTTACCCCTGTAATTGCCGGACGTACCACCAGCACGCCTGGTCCTGGGCTGGTGGCCAACGGCAAGGCTTTGGAGAACTGGGTTTTCAACGCCTGGTCGTAGTACTGGGTAATCCCGGTCAACGTTTGCTGCGGGATCTTTTCAGTTGGCTGTGGCTTTGGGTAGTACTGGCTGGGCTCGACATACACACTGCTGAACTGGCTGACATCAACTCCAGGCTTGATCCAGCGCATGACCGCCGCGCCCGATGGCGATTTATCCTCCTTGAGTTTGCTGTAGTCTTTCAGAAAGCCCGAGTACTGGTCCGGCTCCACGTACTTGCTGGCACAGCCATGCAGCAGCAGCGATGCGAGGCACACTGTTGCAACCAACGATTTGCTCTTCATACAGCCTCTCCTTTGCGGTAAATGGTCTTCAGCGTTCAATGCGTCAGAAGCGCCATGTCACTCCGCCGCCAATGATGTGCAGGGCGGCATTGTCATAACTGCCCGACAGGGAGTTGCCGGAGCGCGCTTTGGTCTGCTCTACGTCCATGTCGCCGAGCCAGACCAAGGTGTAGGCCACATGCAAATCCAAGCCTTCCTCGACCTGGTAGTTCACCCCGGTCGCGAAGCGCCAGGCTTCCCCCATCGGGTTGTCGACAGTACGATCCTTGTCATCGACAGCCGAACTGTCGTAGCCCACGCCGAAGCTCCAGCGCAGTTGTTTGCTCATCTGGTACTGAGCACCGACCGAGGCATGCCAGGTGTCCTTGTATTTGCGGTCGACCGTGCGGCTGACGTCTGCGGCGTTGGCGTCCACTTCCACGCCGATATCGCCGAAGTCGCTCCAATCCTGCCAACCCAGACTGCCCAGCAGGGTCCACTGCTCATCGAGTTGGTGGGCCACGCTGAAAGTCACCGTCTGCGGAACATTCATGTCCAGTTCCAGGGTATCCACGGCCAGGCGGTTCAGTGCAGCGTTGATGATCGGGTTGTTGATGTCGCTGACGTGCGGGCTGTCCTCGAACTCCAACTTCACCTTGCTGGTATAGGCGAAGCCCAGGCGCGTGCGCGGATCAAGCTGGTACATCAGGCCCAAGTTCACGCCCATGCCGAAGTCGGTGTCCTTGTACTCAAGCTGGCCGTCTGGGCGGTCAACCAGCCCCAACAGGCTGTTATCGATGGCCATCTCGGTACGGAAATAACCAAGCATCATGCGCGGGCCGATGCCTAGAGTGAGATCGTCGGTAAACCTGTAGGCAAATGTTGGTTGGAATGACACTCCGATCACTGCTGACTCCTGGGTAAAATAGCGCCCAGTCCAGTCATCGTCATAATCCAGGGCCAGGCCGAAGTTCCCGTACATGCCGAAACCGATGGCCGAGCGCTCGTCGATTTGATGGCTGATGAAAAGGCTGGCCCCCGGCAAATACTGCAAGGCGTTGCCGCCCTCGTTGCCATCAAACTGGTTGTTACTGCCACGGGAGAAGCCAATGTCTCCGAAGATCACCTGTGCATTGGCGCTGATCTGCGTGCCAGGTAGCAGCGCGATGCCGGCGGGGTTACTCATCAGCACACTGGGATCTGTCGCTAGCGCCGCCGAGCCGGCGTTGGCCAAGCCGTTGCTTTCCTGTCCGGCCTCATATATGAAGATGCCGCCGGCCAGCACATTGTTGCTGTGGAGCGACAAACAAAGCAGTGTTGCGGGCACCAACCTTTTTGCAAGGTTGACTGGAGATGTCGTGCTCATAGTCCCTTACTCCACACTTTAAAAAGAGCAGGACACCGAATAATCGGTGTCCTGCTTGACGCCCAACTGCGTCAAGGGAGCAATCAAGGTGTGACTATCGGGAACCAGAAGTCGAAGTTGTCCATGTAGCTCATCAACTCCTCAAGCTTGCCCTCGTTGCCGTTGACCTTCACGTCGCCTTTGCTGACCGCGTCTTTCAGCGTGGTCTGCTTGAGCATGATGTTGTTCAAGGTGTCGCGGGTCAGAGTAATGGTCGCGTCGGCGTCTTTGGCTTGCATGCCTTCGGTGTGATTGAGTACACCGTTGACCATCTCCAGCGTGTACTTCTGCTTCAGGTCGGTGAAGTCCAGGTTCAGGGTGATGTGCTTGTCGCCCACCTCAGGCCCTTTCAGGCGCATGGCCAGGAAGTCGAAGAACAGGTCTAGGTCCATTGCCTTGACGGTGTCGGGGCTGGCGGTGTCCGGGGTTGGCAATTTCTGCACGCCGTTACGCAGCTCCTGGGCACCGGTCAGGTAGAAGTTGCGCCACGGGCCGCTCTCGGCCTGGTAACCCAATTGCTCCAGCGTGTCAGCTTGCAGGTTCTTCGCTGCCTGGTTGCTTGGGTCGGCGAACACCACGTGGTTGACCACCTCGGCCACCCAGCGATAGTCACCCTTGTCGTAGTACTCCTTGGCCTTTTTCAGCACTGCGTCGGCACCGCCCATCATGTCGACGTAGCGCTTGGCTTGCTCATCCGGCGGCAGCTCCCACAAGGTGGCAGGGTTGCCGATGAACCAGCCCAAGTGCAATACATAGGTGGCTTTGACGTTGTGGTTCAGCGAGCCGTAGTAACCACGGTTGGAGAAGCGGTTGGCGATCGACGGAGGCAGCTTCACCTGCTCGGCGATCTCGGTCATGGTGTAGCCCTTGTTCGCCAGACGCAAGGTCTCGTCGTTGATGTAGCGGTACATGTCGCGCTGGGACGACAGCTGATCTTTTACTTCCTTGTTGCCCCAGACCGGCCAGTGGTGCATGGCGTACATCACCTGTACGTCATCCCCCCACAGCTTCAAGGTTTCGTTGAGGTACTTGGACCACGGCAGCGGTTCGCGAATCTTCGCGCCGCGCAGCGAGTAAGTGTTGTGCAGTGTATGGGTAGAGTCTTCGGCGGTGTTGAGAGCCTTTTTCTCCTTGATGTAAAAGAGCATCTCCGCCGGCGCCTCGCTGCCTGGCGCGTAGAGGAACTCGTATGTCAGACCGTCGATCACGTGCTTCTCACCGGTTTTCTCGATGATGTCGGTCGGCGGGATCAGGGTCACGGTACCGGCGGAGGTGGTGGTCCCCAAGCCTGCACCCAGCTGACCGGTTTCATTTGGCGGCAGCAGGTTGCCGTACATGTAGCTGGCACGACGGCTCATCGCGGTACCGGCCATGACGTTCTCGGCCACGGCATGTTCGAGGAAGCCTTTGGGAGCGTAGATCTTGACCTTGCCGGCTTTGACGTCGTCCTCATTGATCACGCCGCGCACCCCGCCATAATGGTCGACGTGGCTGTGGGTGTAGATCACCGCGACCACCGGCTTCTTCGGCCGATGCTTGTAGTACAACTCCAGGGCCGCCTTGGCGGTTTCCGAGGAGATCAGCGGGTCCATGATGGTGATGCCTTCCTTGCCCTCGACGATGGTCATGTTTGACAGGTCGTAGTTTCGCACCTGGTAAAGACCGTCGGTTACCTCGAACAGGCCGGAAATGTTGATCAGCTGCGACTGCCGCCACAGGCTCGGGTTGGTGGAGGCCGGTGCTGTTGTACCTTCCTTAATGAAACCATACTTAGCCGGGTCCCAGATCATGTTGCCGGAGGGGCCCTTGATCGGCTCCGCAGGCAAAGGAGCGATAAAGCCCTTGTGGGCCAGCTCGAAGGAAGTCTTGTCGTTAAATGGCAGTTCCTTTAGAAGCGCGTCGTTAGCCGCCTTCGTTGCATCTGTGGCTGGTTTGGCCTTTTCTTCCGCCCACGCCTGCGAAGCAATGGCAATGGCGCTCGCCAGGAAGAAAGTCGAACTGAGTTTCCAGAGTCTGCCCGCCGACACAGAGCGGCCGTAGGTGCCGAACGGTTTCGCGAATAATGTCATTACAAGCTCCTTTTGAGTGGACACGCTGTACCGGTTCGGCAACTGCCAGCGAAAGATTCTTGCTGCTTAGATAGGCTAGCTAGGAATTTGGATTAGTCCAAACCGCGATTAACTGCGCCCCCATGAGCGGGCGAGCCCGCTCCCACAGCTGCTTTGAAATTCAACAGAACGCATAACCAGGCAGAAAATTGCTGGACAGACGGAGACCTTTTCGTCAATTGATTGATCGAGATTAAGGCACCACCGACTACACATTGACCCGATCATATCGGCGCCACAGACTTTACTTCTCTCATGAATTTTCGGAGGTCTGTCCGATGCGTAGATCATTGTGTGTCGTTGCGTTGAGTCTTTTTGTATCTCTTTATGTATTCGCCGATGAAACAACTAATACGGCTATTGGGGGAGGGCTTGGCGGCGCCCTCGGAAGTGTTGCAGGCCAGGCCGTAGGTGGCAGCACAGGTGCCGCAATCGGCGCAGGTATCGGTGGTGCAGCCGGCGGTGCAATGACGGCCAAACACGGCAACAAGACAGAGTCAGCTATTGGAGGAGGGCTTGGGGCTGTGGGCGGTCAAGTAATTGGCAACAGCGTTGGTGGTTCTACCGGTGGCTTGATCGGCGCAGGACTGGGAGGTGCGGCGGGAGGTGCAGTTGGCAACAGTTTGGCCAACGATGATGGACATCGCCACAAACACAATCATAAAAATAAGCATGGGCACTAGCTGTCCCGTAAGGCTGCTATGGGTCGAGACCGGTCATCAACGACTGACAGCTATCGACCCTAAGCGGCCTCTTGCGTTGGCCAGCATTCGGCCTAATGCGCGGCATTGATCAGTGCTTGGATTTCAGTGACCTGCGTGTATACACTCACGACGGACAAAACCGGGGGCGATTCACTGCCCTCAGGTGAGCGTGATTTACGACCTGTTGATGTGGTAACCAATACGATCGTGTCGGGATCGACCGGGCAACTTCTCGTTATCGAAAGCTGATTCACTCAGCAGATAACGGGGGTGTAGATAGCGGCCACTCGGTGCGGAAATGCCGAGGCGTGGGAGGCCGCTATCTACGAAGGGTTATGTGCGTTTAGCGTACGCTTGCCCGTACTTTTTCGCGGAAGCTGTTTTCGTAGCCGTCCTGGAGCTTCACCCTCTCGGCCAAGTTTGGCAGGAGGCTGCGAGCAACTACGATGATGCCATCCCGGTCACCGATAATGGCATCACCTGGATAGCAAACGACATTACCGCAGGCGACTGGAACGCCGACCTGGCCTGGGCCCCATTTTGAGGGGCCTGCTGGGTTTACTGCACGGGCGTAGATAGGCAGCCCCATGCTGTCGAGTTCTTCAATGTCACGTACCGCGCCATCGATGACGACCGCTGCAACCTGCTTGGCTAGGCAGATCTCACCGAGCAAATCACCGAACACTGAGCGGTTCACTTCGCTGTTGCCGTTGATGACCAG
This sequence comes from Pseudomonas sp. KU43P, assembly GCF_033095865.1. NCBI lineage: Bacteria > Pseudomonadati > Pseudomonadota > Gammaproteobacteria > Pseudomonadales > Pseudomonadaceae > Pseudomonas > Pseudomonas sp. KU43P. Next base: position 807,406 of record NZ_AP019365.1, read on the forward strand.
TACATCCCCTGGCTGTGCCTCGTCCAACGCACGATGGATAGCGAGATTGTCACCCTCGCGAGTGTTCAGCGGCAAGATGGTGCCGAAGAACGTAGATTTACCGGCGGTGTGGCGAATAGCCGAAGCCATCATGCCCATGCGGTGGAGTACGTCGCCGATGAGTGCCACCGGGTAATGCGAGATTTCCTCGATCAACGTCAAGTCAGCTCGCTCCCAGGTGGCATTAACGGTGATCGACTCATCGGACACATTGATGAACATTGAATACCTCCAGTTCGGAAAAAGGCTTAGCTGAACGATTTCGGCACAGGCTGGTTGACTGGGTGAGCAGGTGCTTCGCCCTTGAGTACGGCGGCTATGGCCTCCAGTGCGCTCATGCCTACGCGCATCAACGATTCATCGGTCTGGCCGGCGACGTGGGCAGTGACGATCAGGTTGGGCGTGTTCGCGATGTCCGGCGTGGTATGGTCGAACGGCTTGATCATGTCGATGTTCTCGGCAGCGAGTACATCAGCCCCCGCGCCAGCCAGCTTTCCGCTCTTGAGGGCGTCGACCAGTGCTTGCTCGTCGACAACACCACCACGACTGGTGTTAATCAGCATTGCGCCGTCTTTCATCCTGGCGAACTCAGGTGCTCCGATCAGGTTGCGAGTGGTTTCCAGCAGAGGGACATGCAGGCTCACGACATCAGCCGTAGACAGGAGGGTGTCGAAGTCTACCCAGCGGCTGTCTGAGCTCGGGTCGATGGCGGGGTCGGTAAATATCACTTTCATGCCGAAGGCTTCAGCAACAGGTGCAACGCTGGAGCCTATGTTGCCGAACCCCACCAGGCCCAAAGTGCGTCCTTCGAGTTCGATACCGGTCAGCGAAAGGCGGTCTTCTGCCCAGACCCGATTGCGGGTTTGTTCGGATGCCAGCGGCAGCTTGCGGCACAGCGACAAGAGCAACGCGAAGACATGCTCAATCACGCTGCGCTGGTTTGCACCTGGAGTGTTCGTGACCCAAACCCCGTGGTCGGCGGCTGCTTTGTAATCGACGTTGTCATAGCCGGCGCCATGGCGAGCAACAATCCGCAGCTTGGGCGAGGCAGCGATCATTTCAGCGCTGATGTGGCCGCCACGCAAAAACACGGCAGCCACCTGATTACGGATTTCTTCATACCCAACGGCATTAGGGCCGTAGCCGAGACGCACTTCCCCGACATCCGAAAGTCGGCTGAGGATTGTTTCGTGAATGGGGCTGGTGACGTAAATGAGAGGCATGCGGTAGTACTCAGGCGAATTGATGTTTTTTGTCGTCGGCAGCTGCTTGGCTGCGGACAGTCCACAGCACGATCAGGCCCAGAACTCCGGCACCGCTCAGGATGAAAGCGGGAGCCGTCTGGTTGCCGGTGGCGCCGATCAGCCAGGTCGCCATGAAAGGCCCAATGCCGCCGCCGATAACGGCACCGACGCTGTGGCCAAAGGCGACCCCGGTGTGGCGAACGTGGGTAGGGAAGAACTCAGGCATGACCGAGTAGGTGCCGGCCAGGCAAAGCGCGTAAGGAATCATTCCCAAGGCCAGACCGGCCATGGCCATGCTTACCTGGCCTTGCTGCATCAGCAGGAACGATGGAACGGAAAGAACGGCGTAGCCGAGATAAGCTAGGCGGAGCACGGCTTTACTGCCAATGATCGACCCGAGGTGACCTGCTAACGGAATCATCAGGGCTGCAAAGCTGACAGCCACCAGAACGATAGTGGAAGCCTGTCCCTTCGAGTAGCCGAGGATTGAGCTGAAGTACGCAGCGATGAAAACGGTGCCGATGTAGGTGCCGATGTTCTGCACTAGGGAGATCATCATGACCTTAGTGAGCGGGCGCATGTAGTCGCGCACGAGCTCAGCGAAAGGTGCGCTGTGTTCTTTGTTCTCCTCGGCTTTTTTCGATTCGAATTCCGGGCTGTCTTCGATGCCCAGGCGCATCCACAGGCCGATGATGCCCAGCGGCAGTGCCAACAGGAACGGAATACGCCAACCCCAATCAGCCATCTGTGGGTCGGTCAGCCATGCAGCTGCAAGGCCGGCGATGGCTGCGGCAAGACCTTTACCAAACTGAGCAATCGACGGCAGGAAAGAGATGTATAGCGAGCGACGATTGGCTGGAGCCCACTCACGGATGTAGCTAGCCGCACCGCCAATTTCCCCGCCGGCAGAGAAGCCCTGCAGCATGCGAAGTGCAACGAGGAGGATGGGGGCCCAGACGCCGATTTGCGCATAGCCAGGCAGCAGGCCGATGAGTGTCGCAGCAGCCCCCATCAGGGTGATGCTCGCGATCAGGCTAGCGCGGCGTCCTACCTTGTCCCCCAGCCAACCGAACGCTACAGCGCCAATCGGGCGGACGAGGAATGCAGAGCCGAAAACCAGGAAGGTATTGAGCAGGCCTGTTGTCGGGTCGTCTGATGGGAAGAAGACCAAGGCAAGGGTGGCAGCAAGGTATCCGTAGATGCTGAAGTCGTAATACTCAACGAACGTCCCGAATACCGCAGCAGCGGTAGCCTTCTTGGCTTTGGTCTTGCGTTCGATTCCAGGCTCAGGCATAGCGACGGACTCCGTCAACGTATTGTTGTTATTCATAGGTCACTCCACTTTGTGGATCACGTCCATTCTTTAAAAAATGGGACAGTGTCCTGTTTTGTTTTTTTAAGAATCCTCGCGCCCAGCGTTATTGTCAACAGGCGGTGATTGCCCTGCGGCTCGAAACCGGCACAAAATGGAGCCTTCTTGATGCTCAGCAAGCTGATCAAATGCCTATCGCGCCCTCTCAAATTCTGGCTTCCAAAGCCCCTGCAGCCACATCCAGCCACGGTCGATTGATTGAGGTAATGGATGCTTTGGTCAGACGAGCGGATGGAGACGCGTGGGGCGTAAGAGAGCTAGCCCACGATCTTGGAGAGAGCAGAAGTACCGTCAACCGCATCTTGGTGGCCTTGGTTGACCGAAATTTTGCGGTTGAAGAGGGGGTTGGAAAGTATCGAGTGGGCCCGCGCTTCAGGGTACTGATGCACGCCTTGAATAATCGCAGTGCTTTGGTGAATACAGCTCGGCATCTCCTCGATGGCTTGGCGGAGAGTGCAAAGCAAGCAGCCTTACTGTCGGTCTATGCGCCGCATTTGAACGGCTACTACGTTCTTCACTGTGGTGAAGCCCCGGCCACCTTGTTCTTCAGACCGAAGAGCGGAAATCCCTTCCCCTTGGAGTTCGGAGATATCGGTAGAGGGTTCAGTGAGTTCCTTCGAAAGCATCCGTCGCCGGATGACATCCCACCTCGCCAAACACCGATCGAACCACCCCAAAGCATCTCGGAGTCCGAGTTTCCCTCAGCGGTCTCCATGGTGGTGAGGAGGTTGGCACCGGGGCTGGTGATTTCGGTATCGCTTCACGATCTTGGGGGCCTTGATGCCAAGGTACGACATGCCGCCCGGGCCAAACTTGATGAGGTTGCTGATCGGTTATCACAGGCAGTAGGCGTGTCGGATAGCTTCGGTCGTGAGGTAGTCAGCGATGGAGACAGTGCTATTGTTGCCCGGCTTGAGGGGCTGCTGCAGTTGGTGTGCGCGGAGCCCAATGGGTACAAATGCAGATTGGGCATGGCCGCCCAGTTGCAATGCAATGCGGCAACTGCCAAGAAAATTATTGAATCTGCCACCCTTGAACGTTTGATCCATATCGACGGGCAGGTGATTTACCCGGCTGCCCGGCTACACCAGTGGGCTGCACTACTCAGCAATGAAACCTACTCTCCGGTGAAGCTCTGCAAGTCCATAGTCGATTCTCTGGTGAAGGAAACGGGAGAAACAATCGCGTATCTCTCGTTTGACGGAACTACCTCCAAAGCCCAGTTCCTTGATGTTACTCAAGGCTGGAGGCCTATCCAGTACAAACTGGAAACTGGGGTTGATGTCCCGCTGTATGCCGGTGGCGCCGGTAAGGCTGTGCTGGCCCACTTGCCAGCAGATTTTGCTGAGGGCTTGAAACTGGAGAAACTCACCGATGCGACAATCACTTCGCACTCCAAGCTTCGGGCTGACCTTCAGTCGATCAGAGAGCGAGGATGGTCGGTGGGTGATGGTGAACGGGTTCTAGGCGCCTTTGGTATCGGCGTTCCGATTTTCATCGATGGGCAGATTGCTGGCTCAATCTCTGCGACGATACCGCAGTACCGCAAGGAAGACTGTGACGTACCTTCCCTGATAGAGAACATGAAGCAGGCCTCAAGGCGCATAGGTCACCTGCTTTCTCTGGGAGGAATGGGGCGCGTTGGCCCCTGAAGCTCAAAGGGGATGCCCGTAACGGCAACCAAGCGATCATCTATTGCTCTTCAGATGGGGGCTTTAGGCCGATTGCTGCATGTCTCTAACGGCGGCTGTGGGTCGAAAGCGGTCCGTCGCGACTGGCTACTCTCGACCCGAAGCTGCCTTTGCCTGCGGGCAGTTAACGGCCAACAGCTGTCATCCGCCGCGGGCAGCGAAGGCCGTGTAAACCACTTTTTTTACCTGTAAACCTATGTGGTTTACAGGTAAAAAAAGTGGTTTACAAGCTGCATCCCGCAGGCACTATTTCAGCTGGGGTTGGCTTGCTCACGGACCTTTCTGCGCTTCGCATACTCACAGCTTCCCGAGCATTTTACGGGGTATTTTACAGAGAACCTCAGTTGTGCCAACGCAGCAGCAGCCGAGGCGCGCACGCCATGCTCAGCCCCTTCAATAGCGCCAGGTTGATCCAGTGGAACACCAAAGCATGAGGCGTGTCTGTGAAGCCTAGAAAATACGCCCGTTTAAAATTTTTTTTAGAGGGACTTTATTTCGCATTACAGGCCGATCATACGGCTTAATTCGCATGCTTCAGAGCTACGATTCCTCCGTTCGCGATGGCGCAGAGCGCTCTTAAATCACGTAGGTAATTCGTCAATAGTTCAGTAAAACCAATTCTCATGGGCGCTGTGCAAATCAGAGGCTGTCCGGCGGGCTGTTGTCGCGAGGCGAAATTACGCACCTTTGATTGAGAGCGGTTGCACGCTCGGACCCCAGGTCCTTCACCATTCAAAGGGTTAGCGCGAAAGTCTCTTGATCTCGCCCAGCCTCTATGGATCCTGGTTGATCTGACGCTTAGCCGCGGGGCTGAGTTGCAATTTCTAGAGCTCGGCTTCCTCATTACTTTTTGAATTGAATCAGTGGCCGATCTAAGATTGATTGAGATAAACCATGCATATCAGCGTTTGCCTGCCATGTGAGGAAGCGGGTAAGAAGCTGCTGATTGATAGCCTTTAGCTGCTGATTAGCTTCAGTCAGCTTTTCAATACGCTCGTTTGCAAGATGAATGTCTTTAATCCACCCAGGCTTCTCAGTCGGAGCCTTGAGTGCAGCCTTACGATACTTCATTGCCATATTCACCGCTGGCAATTTCATTAAGGACTGACGCGCGCGACTGATATTGAGCTTCTTTTTGCAAACATCTACTAGAAGGGGCCATGTTAACTTTGGCTCTGCCCAGTCTTCAATCAGCTTAATTATGCGAACTTCGTCATTTTTTGTTAAGTGTCCCATTGCTATACCTCAATATTGTCCAGCATGGCTGACAGATCTTTTAACGATGGCAATGCCGTTTGTGTCGGCTCTGTTATTGATTTTGCGTCAATCAATCCTGCCATGGCGGCAGCATTTTTTGTCAGGTTCCAACCGTTATCGCTATTCCACACAATGTCGCCGTTTTTGAGCTCAGGGTTTTCTAAAACTTTGATCAATGCATCGCACTTGAGCAGGTCCAATGCTGTTTTTTTGCACCATTCAGATGCGCCAAAGACCTCTCTGGCTTCAGCAGCAACCGCATGCGCATAACGCTGTTTCAGATATAATCTCTCCTCTTTCAGGTTGGCTAGCCTTACATCATCACCTTTGATGCATCCCAAGTTTCCACAAGTTAGACATGCGCCCATTTTAGGGCAAGGCTCACTCTCAAACGAGTGAATGCACAGGCCTAGGTGAGTTCTATGTATAATGCGATCCTGATCGCTTTCGCTAAGATCAACTAGCTCGCTGAGCTTAATTGGCTGATTGGTCACAATTTTTTCAAAACACTTCGCTGTGTTGCTCTGCTTGGTCTTTGGGTGAACCGCCGCCACAGCCTGGGTGCGTTCTTTGATGCTTTCATGATTATAAACTGAACCCTGGTTAGTGCGTCCTGAAAATGCATCAATTAGCAGTTGTGAAAGTCCCGCCCGATGCATCTCCGTATTCAGCTCATGACGAAAAGCATGAGTGTTCACCTTGAGCTCTCCGTATCCGTGCCGCTGGAAGATGCTTTGCGAATGTGAAGCGCCTCCTAGCTGGGCCACCATCCGAACATGGCTGGCGGAGATTTCAACTCCAAAGTCCCGCTGCATTGCGACGGGGCTCTTTGTTTCATTGGGCAGAGAGCCTGTTCGCACGGTAAACAGCGCATCACGATACTTCACGCGCTTTTTACCGTCCTCAGCAGGTGTGGTAAAGGGAAAGTGCTTAGGTAGATATTTTTCACGAATGAGAATATTCAGTTTTCGTAACGTGATAACGGCTTTATCTGTAAATTCAAAGCGGTTCAGTTTACCGTTTTCATAGACACGCTGCCCTTTACTGATGTCCCAGCCTTCTCTTATTTCATCCAATACTGTCTGGGCGTCAGGGCTTAAAGCTCTGCGATTTGACAGGGAATTGAGCCATTGATCTTTGAAAAGTGTTCTCGCAGCGTATCGGCCTGTATAAATAATTTTCAGCGCTGCACAAGCTTCCTCATAAGATAATGGCTCATCTGGCCCCTTGATCGGTAAATCACTATGCGGCGGAAAATCATGAGGATGGTCCTCAAGCCATGCCGCATATGCTCGGGCTTCATCAGTGATTGGTATCAAGAGTTTTAATACACGTTCGATTGAGGATTCCATGCCTGTCACAACAGGCTTGGTAGTCGCTCCGAAACCTTTCTCCGCATACCAGCGGAGGAACATGCGTTGCCCGCCCTCAGCGTCAGTTTTGAAGACTACGCAGTCATGCTCAACATCGGCTAGCTCACCAATACGACCTGGTTGGCTAAGCAAAAGAGCGCAGGCAGAGACGGTTATGATGTCTAATGGGCTGGTTATGTCATTATTAAAAATTTCGCCTAAGGCTTGAATAGACTCACGGCTCGGTAGTTTTCGCTCGCTATTGGCCTGCTGCTCCTTTAACGTGCCTGAATCTTTGTACCGGAGCGGCGATACCCATCGAAAGGGCTTTGCGAGTAGCCCTTTGTTTCCCATGAATAAGACAATCTTCTCAAGATATTTGCTGATGCTGTACGCGCTATTGCCACGTGGGTAATCGATTGTCAGATGCTCACACGCTCTATTGCATACCGCCGCTGAAGTTTTTGTTACGTCACTAGTGCCTGTTAGTTCCAGGAGTGCGGCTTCAAGGATTCTGGTGCCATACAGCATATCTTTCGCTGATTTTTTTCCTTGAAATACTCTGTAGTGAACGATAATTGCTTTGGCGAAATCCATGAATGAGGATTGCATGAAAACTTTTGAGTTTGAATTTGTATTTCTGGGTGATTTATACGCAGTAAATGCGCAGCTGGGAATTCCTGAGTCATGCCATGAATCCATATCCCATTGAATGCCCGCGTGAACTCTTTGATAGGCAACTCCCTTGGGCAAAACTATCTGAGCCCAGATGATAAAGGCATCCAGTTGTGCCTTAGCATCGGCATGGTTGAGCGGTTTAAAATCGACGATAGTGCTCATTCGTAAGGTCCTACACTTATTCCTCGCGCGCGCTGCGCATTGCAATCAAGAATCACTTTGCGACAGGCAAGGATGGCACGGTCCCATAACACTCCGGTAATTTTGTCGTGATTGATGGTTTGCGCTCGGCGGCTTTCAAGTCGCGCAAGCGCGGCACTGTGATCCGCGTCAAGCAGCGGCTGGAATTTAATGCAGCCGTAACACGTAAACGGTGCATCCAGATAGCAGGAACTATCGGCGCCGCAGACGGCAAGATCCTCAATTTGGCGGTCTAGGCGTTGCCCATTTTTGGCGGACGCGCGATCCGGTACAATGGAGCCCTTAAAAGCTCCTACAACAAGTGCGAGATGATCACTCATCTTATCGTCTATCAGCTTCATTAACTCAGCTGATACCGCTCGATATTTTCGAACGGTCCGAGTGTTGGAATGCATGAGTGCGCTAGCGATTGACCATTCATCCAGCCCAGCATTCGAAAGATCGGTACCGAGTGTGTGCTTGAAGCGATGACCTCTGGAAATTTTCAAGGGCTGATGTGTACGCGTCGAGATGGGAAACCCCAGCATCCCTTCCATTTGCACTAACCACTCTCTAGCAACTCCGGCGGCGACATGGAATTTTGCCAGGGGAGAAAGCTCAAGATCTCTTAAATCAGGTAGGTCAACTATTACAGCGCCTAACCTATTACTTTTCTCTTCATAGGATAATTTTCGGCGAAAAAGAGGTACGTGCTTAATGGCCTTGTTCCACTCCGCCCTTCCGGGATACTCTTGCTCAAGGCTGGTTTGTATGATCGCCTTGTATGCTTGCACAGTATTATAAAGATCTTCGTCCAAATTGAAGATTTCGAATTTTTCTCGCCATCCAGCTTCATCGCCTTTTTGCTTGGCCCAGAATATTCGTATTTGGTAGCCTTGATCAGTCTTCATGAAATCATCAAAAACTACCATGCGAATCTGTGTCCCCCGCTGCCCGTAGATCATTAGCAAGCGCAGATAGAGGTAGCGCTCTGGATCCAGATTTCCATGACAGAACTGCTCATGCGCCCAATGATGCAGAGAGTCTTGTTCTACCTGCGTGAATGGGCCCTGTTCAGGATCTAAGCTCATGATGACATCATTTTTTATTCGCTTCTTTCTGGGGGTTGATTTATAAGCTTTTAGAAGAGCATGTGACGGACGCTGTTCTAGGGATTCACATTTTTGCCAAAACTCCATAAAACCGACAAGACTGGAGAACTCCCCCATGTTGAAGCGTTCGCGTAGATCTATCAGCTGATCATCGTTGAGGGGGTCTAGCCCGGCTAGAGCAGCGCGCGATAGGACAGACGTTACTACACCCATGGTTCCCTGGGAAACTTCTGCCATACGGTAGGCCAAGGCGGCGTGCAACCAACCTTGCCAATTATTAGGAACGCAAAAAATTGCGGACTGCCAATTGATTGCTGAGCGGCATGATCTATCCGGCCACCACATTGGCTGGGACGGAGTGAAAAAATCGCCGCATCTGGCAAGGCGTGGAGTGTCGAGCCAAGTGCTTAAACTGCTCTGGGTGGGTACTTTAAGTGCTGAAGTCGACGGATTCACTTTGTAAGCCTTCCTCGCGGTTTTTTGTATTAACGCTATCTCTGATAGTCTTGAATCTATCCGAGCGCTTTCTCATTGCTTTATTCGCTTCTTCTCTCCAGAATTTCGCTCCGTAAAGGCTGGGCATATGAGAACCATGGCTCCATCCGAAAGCATAAGTTAGTACTTTTTGCACCTTGGTTGTTCGGTCCTCGGGCGTAAGGATATCCAACTCATCCCGCATGCTTTCTAGAAGAGTGTAGACCGCATCATGACGCAACACATGGGGATGAACATGTGCCAGTTCCGGCACGGCTTTCCCAACCCGAGGTAGAATGCCATCAAGCGCTTTAACACTTAGTGGCTTGCCCTCATTCCGTCTATGAGAGACAAGCAGAAAAGGGTGTTTTTTCGCCTCAGACGTTTGCTCATTGGAAGTTCGATAAGTATCGATATATCGCTTAAGAGCCCAAGCAAGGTCGTCGCCCATCTCCAGAATACGCTCGTGTGTTTTGAATTGGGGGGCTAACGTGCGCGGATCAATTTCCTCATTTATGAGGTTGATTACTGAAAGCTCTCTGCTATGCCACCGGATATCTCCAACTTTGATCAAGAGCATTTCGGAACGGCGCAGGCCCATATCAATGCCTAGTAACAAAATTATATAATTTCGAAGTTTTATTGCTTTGTTAGCAAATGGGTTGGTTGCGCTTTCTGGATGCATAATTTCTAATAGGCGATCTCGCTCTGCAGTCGACAGGCCTTTGATGTCATTGTTGGAGGTCTTTTTCCAGGAAGGCTTGGCTGCTTTTATCTTCCTGTTAAGACGACTTACAATATCGTCTATTGCCGCTCCCCGTGTCGCTTCCTCACCAAGCTTGTCATAAAGAAATATTGTGTAGTCACGCACAGCTTCAAGTCTCTGCTGTGCGTGTGTGCTGCCAACTGTTGAGTAAGCCGTTGGTAACATGCGGATTCCAGCAAATTTTTTAGCGAGCGTCGACTTGTTAAGTGCAGCATCAGCGACAAAGCGGGAAATCTCGTCATCTGTAAGGTAGCGAGACGTTGGTCTCTCTTCCAAGCGGGCGATCAAATCGATCGACTCAAACTTTAAAAAATCTTCAAATAGCCCGATGTGTTCCAAATATTTTTGTTGCGTGTTTAATGCCCGTCTTGATTGCTCAAGGGTCACATATAGGTTCGGGTAGTAAGCAGGAATGTGCTCTTGCACCAATACCTTTCTTCTAGCACCATTGATCCTTATTTCTATGATCTGGTGACCCACGATTCTTCTCCAAAACATAACTTTTTTTGAGTATAGTAACGAATCGGTGCTGGCTCAAACCTAGACATGACTTTCACCAATTTTCAGTCGCAGGCTTGGAATCTCTCCGAAGCCGCGTAATCATTGACTCAAAGGTAATCCAAAGATGGCAAAAGGTGACAAACACGGCCAAACAGGTTCATACGTCTACACCATGCATCGGCTGAGCAAGGTCGTGCCGCCGAAGCGGGAAATTCTCAAGAACATCTCCCTGTCGTTCTTCCCTGGCGCCAAGATTGGCGTACTCGGCCTGAACGGCGCGGGTAAGTCGACCCTGCTGCGGATCATGGCGGGCGTCGACAAGGAATTCGACGGCGAAGCCCGTCCGATGCCCGACATCAACGTTGGCTACCTGCCGCAGGAGCCGCAACTGGACCCGAACAAGTCCGTGCGTGAAGTGGTCGAAGAAGCGGTCAGCGTGATCAAGGACGCCCAGGCGCGCCTGGACGAGGTCTACGCGGCCTACGCCGAACCTGATGCCGACTTCGACAAGCTGGCCGCTGAGCAGGCCAAGCTCGAAGCCATCCTGCAGGCCGCCGACGGCCACAACCTTGAGCGCCAGCTGGACGTCGCTGCCGACGCCCTGCGCCTGCCGGCCTGGGATGCGCGCATCGAGCACCTGTCCGGTGGCGAGAAGCGCCGTGTGGCGCTGTGCCGCCTGCTGCTGTCGGCCCCCGACATGCTGCTGCTCGACGAACCGACCAACCACCTGGACGCCGACTCGGTGGCCTGGCTGGAGCGCTTCCTGCACGACTTCCCGGGCACCGTGGTAGCCATTACCCACGACCGTTACTTCCTCGACAACGTCGCCGGCTGGATCCTCGAGCTGGACCGCGGCGCCGGTATCCCGTACGAAGGCAACTACTCGGGCTGGCTGGAAGCCAAGTCGGACCGTCTGGCGCAGGAATCCAAGCAGCAGAGCGCCCACGAGAAGGCCATGAAAGAGGAACTGGAGTGGGTGCGCAAAGGCGCCAAGGCCCGCCAGTCCAAATCCAAGGCACGTCTGCAACGCTTCGAAGAAATGCAATCGCAGGAATTCCAGAAGCGCAGCGAAACCAACGAGATCTACATTCCGGCCGGCCCACGCCTGGGCGACAAGGTCATCGAGTTCAAGAACGTCAGCAAGGGCTACGGCGATCGCGTGCTGATCGACAACCTGTCGTTCGCCATGCCTAAAGGCGCCATCGTCGGCGTGATCGGCGGTAACGGTGCCGGTAAGTCGACCCTGTTCCGCATGCTGATGGGCAAGGAACAACCGGACTCGGGCAGCATCGAAATCGGCGAAACCGTGCAGCTGGCCTGCGTCGACCAGAGCCGCGAGGACCTGGACGGTGCCAAGACCGTGTTCCAGCAGATTTCCGACGGCTCCGACATGATCCGCATCGGCAACTACGAGATCCCGTCGCGCACCTACGTGGGCCGCTTCAACTTCAAGGGCGGTGACCAGCAGAAGTTCGTCAAGGACCTCTCCGGTGGTGAGCGTGGCCGCCTGCACCTGGCCCTGACCCTGAAGGAGGGCGGCAACGTCCTGCTGCTCGACGAACCGTCCAACGACCTCGACGTCGAAACCCTGCGTTCGCTGGAAGAAGCCCTGCTGGACTTCCCGGGCGCCGCGATCGTGATCTCCCACGACCGTTGGTTCCTGGACCGTGTGGCCACCCACATTCTGGCCTACGAGGACGACTCGAACGTGGTGTTCTTCGAGGGCAACTACACCGAGTACGAAGCTGATCGCAAGAAGCGCCTGGGCGATGCTGCTGCCCAGCCGCACCGTGTACGGCACAAGAAGCTGGCCCAGTAAGCCGGTTTCTGCTGCACAAAAATGGGGCCCTCTTGGGCCCCATTTTTGTGCTCGGCTTTAAAGTAGCGCTGGCTTTATCGCGGATGAATCCGCTCCTGCAAAGGCTAGAATCTGCGCTGCTCCCGTAGGCGCGGACTCATCCGCGATGAACTCGCCGCACAGCCAACTTTGTATACACTTATATAAAACGCACCAAATAATTTCAAAAAAACGACATTTCGCCCTATTCCGGTGCGATTGCTTCTTGGTACATTGCGGAAAAACCAATAAGTCCAATCCCTCTTGGTGAGATGTCTACCATGATCGAATCCGTCGACCACTTCCTCGCGCGCCTGAAACAACGTGATCCTGCCCAGCCCGAATTCCACCAGGCCGTCGAAGAGGTGCTGCGCAGCCTCTGGCCGTTCCTCGAAGCCAACCCTCACTACCTGCAAGCCGGCATCCTCGAGCGCATGGTCGAGCCTGAACGCGCCGTCCTGTTCCGCGTCTCGTGGGTCGATGACCAGGGCAAGGTCCAGGTCAACCGTGGCTACCGCATCCAGATGAGCAGCGCCATCGGCCCGTACAAGGGCGGCCTGCGCTTCCACCCGTCGGTGAACCTGGGCGTGCTGAAGTTTCTGGCCTTCGAGCAGGTGTTCAAGAACTCCCTCACTTCGCTGCCGATGGGCGGCGGCAAAGGCGGCTCGGACTTCGACCCCAAGGGCAAGAGCGACGCCGAAGTCATGCGCTTCTGCCAGGCCTTCATGAGCGAGCTGTACCGCCACATCGGCGCCGACCTCGACGTACCGGCCGGTGACATCGGCGTGGGTGCCCGCGAAATCGGCTTCATGTTCGGCCAGTACAAGCGCCTGGCTAACCAGTTCACCTCGGTGCTGACCGGCAAGGGCATGACCTACGGCGGCAGCCTGATCCGCCCTGAAGCCACCGGCTACGGCTGCGTGTACTTCGCCGAAGAAATGCTCAAGCGCCAAGAGCTGCGCATCGACGGCCGCCGTGTGGCCGTGTCCGGCTCCGGCAACGTGGCCCAGTACGCTGCCCGCAAGGTCATGGACCTTGGCGGCAAGGTCATCTCGCTGTCGGACTCCGAAGGTACTCTGTACGCCGAAGCGGGCCTGACCGACGAGCAGTGGGATGCGCTGATGGAGCTGAAGAACGTCAAGCGTGGCCGTATCAGCGAACTGGCCGAGCGCTTCGGCCTGGAGTTCCGCAAGGGCCAGACGCCGTGGAGCCTGCCGTGCGACATCGCCTTGCCGTGCGCCACCCAGAACGAGCTGGACAGCGAAGACGCACGCACCCTGCTGCGCAACGGCTGCATCTGCGTGGCCGAAGGCGCCAACATGCCGACCACCCTCGAGGCTGTGGATATCTTCATCGACGCGGGCATCCTGTATGCCCCGGGCAAGGCCTCCAACGCCGGCGGCGTCGCCGTGTCGGGCCTGGAGATGTCGCAGAACGCCATGCGCCTGCTGTGGACCGCGGGTGAGGTGGACAGCAAGCTGCACAACATCATGCAGTCGATTCACCATGCCTGCGTGCATTACGGTGAAGAGGCCGATGGCAAGATCAACTACGTGAAGGGCGCCAACATCGCGGGCTTCGTGAAAGTGGCGGATGCCATGCTGGCCCAGGGCGTGGTCTGATGTAGCAGTTGGGGCCGCTTTGCAGCCCAATCGCCGGCAAGCCGGCTCCCACAGGTACAGCAGCGCCGCTGGCATTGTGGGAGCCGGCTTGCCGGCGATTGGGGCGCGCAGCGGCCCCGCCTTTCAGGCTTCAATGCCAATCTCGATGATCTCGATCGATTGATCCCCCGCAGGCCGCCGCCACACCACTTCATCCCCAGGCCCGGCGCCCAACAACGCGCTCCCAAGCGGCGAACCCCAATTGATCAGCCCCCGGCCAGCATCGGCCTCATCCTCCCCAACCAGTTGCACCACATGCTCCTGGTCCTGCTCATCGACAAACCTCACCCGGCTACCAATCTGCACCTTGTCTGTCGAGGTGGCGGCAGGAACCACCTGCGCGCTCTGCGCCCGAGCGCTGAAGTAGCGCAGATCGCGCTCGGTATCCGCCAGGCGCTGCTTGTCCGCACGATCACCCTGGGCCTGCAATTCACTGCGTAGTGCATTGAGCTCGGCCACACGCTCCTGCAGCTGGCGCAGGCCACTGGCGGTGACGTAGTTGGGCTGGTCGCTGACCCGCCGCTCCACCGGTTGATCGGCCTGGGCGGCGGCTTGGTCCTCGTTGACGAATGCTCGGCTCATGGGTGGGCCTCCTTGTGCTGGAGACCATGGTGACAGGTCGCGGGTTTCAAGGAATGTCCGTTTACGACCTACTCGTGGCGGTAGGCACGCGCCGCGTCGCGGTCTTTCTCCTGCTGCCATTCACGGTCACGCTCGTTCCAGTAGCGATCACGGTACTGGCGCTCATCTTCGCTGTTCTTCATGGCGTTGCACTGGCGAAAACCGTCGTCCCAGCCGGTTTCGTACTGGCGGTTGTGCAGGTAGCGCGGAACATCCTTGCGAAAGTCGCCGGCCATGGCCCCGGCCGCTTGGCGACCGCTGCTGCAGCCGTCCTGGAAGCCGTCGGCGTAGGAGGGGGGATAGCCTTGGCTGAGCATCTGCTCGTGGGTGGTTTCGCAACCGGAGAGCAACAAGGCAACGCATAAGCCGAACCAGTACCGCGACATGACGTTCCAGAACCTCTGAGTGATGCAGGAAAGTCTAGGTGGCCAGTTGTCGTGGAGCTGTCAAAACAGTGTCAAAGCGTCGCTTGGTTCACAGTGTTTTCAGTCCTGGCCCTATCGCCGGCAAGCCGGCTCCCACAGGTACAGCACAGTATTTGAAACCTGTGTTGTACCTGTGGGAGCCGGCTTGCCGGCGATAGGGCCAGTACAGTCAACCTCAACTCAGTAGTGATACCACTTCAACTCCAGCATCACCTCATTCTGCGCCGTCGCCAAATGGCTGAACTCCCGCGAAGCACTCAGTCTCAGCCCCAGGTTCTGGCTGATCTCCCACTGCTGGTTCAAGCTCACACTGCGCCGTACCTCACCATTGGTGAAGTAATCCCCCTTGGCCTCCAGCGTCATGTTGCCCAGCCCATTGCGCCACAGCAGACCACCGTTGAATCCCGCTGCCGGGGCGATGAATTGCGAAAAGTCGTTGTGATGCTCGATTCGCACGGTGCCCAGCGCAAACCCCAGCAAGCCATCGGCCAACTGCCAGGTACCGCCGGCGCCACCGTTCACATGGCTCACCAGCACCTCGTCGTCATGCTTGCCCGGCACCCGCTCCAGGCCGCCGGCCACTTGCCACGACCACGGCTTGAGCAGCTCGTTGCGCGGTGTCAGCGAACGGATGGTAGCCAGGTCCAGCCGTTGTACCTGCCAGTCATTGCCTTCGTACTGGCGCAACTTGAGCTGGAGGATCTCGATCTGCGCGCCCAGGGGGAAACCATAGGCGTTGTCATTGAGGTCGTGATAGGCCATGCGCAGGCCGTATTCGGCGTAGGCGCGGTCTTCACGGGTTCCGACCCCCAGCTGCCAGGTGCGCGAGTCATGCCCGTCCTCGGGCAGGCCGGGGCGTTCGATATCCAGCGGCGGCGGCGGGTTGCGGTTGATGGCCCGCAGCAATTCGAAGCTGCGCGCAGCCTGGCCAGGGTCGCGCTCCTGGCCATTGGCGCGGTAGCGCTCCAGGCGGTACGCGGCATCCTGCACCAGCGCCTGGCGCTCGCGGGGCAGGGCGGTGAAGGCAGGGCTTTGCAGTTGCGCGGTATCGGCGCTCACGGCCAGCACCTGGCGTTTTTCGTCGGCGTCCAGCGGCTCGGCACGGGCCAGCAGCTCGCGTTCGCGCGAAGGGCGGTAGGTTTCGCTGGCGACCAGGCCCGATTGTTTGACGGCCTTGACCGTGTCGGTGGGGATGGCAGTGATCGGGAACTGCGCGGTCAGGTCCAGGCTCGGGCGGGCCACCTGCAGCAGTTCCAGCAGGCGGTACGAGCAGTTTTCGTCGAAGAAGAAATAGTCGAACTGGATCTGCTTGAGTTCCCACACATGCTCGACCATGCGCCCGGTTTCTTCCGGCGTGAGGTCGAGCTGGTATTCCCACAGGTCGCGGTTTTCCAGGCTGCGGTATTCGGAGAGTTTTTCCTGGTAGGGCATCAGCGCAAACAGGCCGGGGTAGCCGCCCATCAGGCCTTTCCAGGCATACAGGATGCTGTTGTCGCTGCCTTCGATGTAGGCACCGAAGTTGATCGCATAGCTCAGCAGCGTGGTGTCGTCGCTGCGGGTGTTGGCCTGGTCGATGCGCAGCAGGGTATGGCCGAACATCGAGGAGGGGCTGTTCAGGTAGGCCGCCGGGAAGATCAGCGCCGCGCTGTGCGGGTCGATCGACTGGTACCAGGTCTTGAATTCCTGGCAGTCCGGTTGCGGCAGGTCTTGCAGGTTCAGTTGCTCACGCAGCCAGCGGGTACGCGCGGGGAACACGCACTGGGCGTGTTTGTCACCCAGGCTGGCTGGGGCATAGAGCGCCTGCACCGTGGCCTGCAGCTCTTGATCGGGGTGGTGCGCGCCATCGTCGGCGAGGAAGAACGCGTCATCGTCCACATAGCTGCGCCAACCGCCGAGCTTGGCGGTTTCGTAATGGCCCAGGGCGATCCAGTAGGGGGTGTTGGCCAGTTGTTGCACACGGGTGGCGTCCAGCACCGGTGCAGCCTCAAGCGGGGCGCATACGCACAGCGCCAGGTAAGCGAAGCGTTTGAGCATATCGGGCAACTACTTCTAGACGATGCCGAAAAAGGCGAAACCCGCCCCGGGTTGGGGCGGGGAGTAGCTGCGCTTAGGCCTCGGTAGCGTACTTGGCCAGGCGTGGGTCGCTCTTGAGAACGGCCAGGGTGTTGCTGTGCACAGTTTCGGCAGTCACGTCGGCGCTGCTGAAGATCTGGTTGAAGTGCTGGTGGGTGACCGAGGCGAAGTAGCCGCGATCTTCCGGTGCCACGCCGAGGACCACGGCATAGGTGGTCAGGGCTTCGCCCTGGCCCATGGCCATGTCTTCGGACAGCTCGTTCATCATGCCGTTCATGGCGAACCAGGACTTGCCGCCATAGGTCAGCGAGGCCTTGGTAGAGCAGCCGTTGGTGCCGGAGGTCATGCCGAAGGTGGCGTTGCCGGAGGTGCCGTTGGTGGTGGAGGCCAGGAAGTGGGCCGGTGTGCCGCGCTGGCCTTCGAACAGCATGTTGCCCCAGCCGCAGTTCGGGCCACCTGGCGCTTCGGCCATGGCGTTGAGGGAGACCACGGTGAACAGAGTACCCAGAAGAATCCGTTTCATAGCATTTGTTCTCTATTTGTCTTAACCAAGGGTCAGGGTTTCTGGCAACTCGGTTGCCAAGTCGGGAAAGCGTTTCACCCACCCGCGCAGCTTGGAGTTTAGGCACGATCTAAAGGTTGCGTCATTCATTGCGAAAAATTTGCTTGTGAACTACCGCAGTGCGCCTGCGACATAAAGTCCCGTGGAGCCTTGCAACGCGCGCGCGGGCAGCGCCAGAATGCTGCGTATCTGCCCCGCCGAAGTAAGGAAACCCAATGCCCGATCCTGTCGCTGCGCGCCTGCGTCTCGCGCCTGAAGCCCTGACCCGGCGTTTCTCCCCCGAGCAGTTTGCCTTTACCCATACCGACGATCTGGAGCCGTTTCGCGGAGTCCTGGGCCAGGAACGTGCTGTCGAGGCCCTGCAGTTCGGCGTGGCCATGCCACGCCCTGGCTACAACGTGTACGTGATGGGCGAGCCCGGCACCGGCCGCTTCTCGTTCGTCAAGCGCTACCTCAAGGCCGAGGGCAAGCGCCAGCAGACCCCGGCCGATTGGGTCTACGTCAACCACTATGACGACACCCGTGAACCGCGTGCCCTGGAGCTGCCTTCGGGCAGTGCCGCGGAGTTCATCAGCGACATGGGCGGGCTGATCGACAACCTGTTGGCCACCTTCCCGGCGGTGTTCGAACACCCGTCCTACCAGCAGAAGAAAGGCGCCATCGACCGCGCCTTCAACCAGCGATATGACCGCGCCCTGGATGTGATCGAGCGTGCTTCGCTGGAAAAAGACGTGGCCCTGTACCGCGACGCCAGCAACGTTGCCTTCACCCCGATGGCCGACGGCAAGGCGCTGGACGAGGCCGAATTCGCCCAGTTGCCGGAAGAGGTGCGCGAGCAGTTCCACGAAGACATTTCCCTGCTCGAAGAGCGCCTCAACGAGGAGCTGGCCAGCCTGCCGCAGTGGAAGCGTGAGTCGAACAACCAGCTGCGCCAGCTCAACGAAGAGACCATCACCCTGGCCCTGCAGCCGTTGCTGGCGCCTCTGTCGGAAAAGTACGCCGAGAACGCGGCGGTATGTGCCTACCTGCAGTCCGTGCAGTTGAACCTGCTGCGCACGGTGGTCGAGCAGTTGGTGGATGACGCCAAGACCGACGCTGCGGCGCGCAAGCTGCTCGAAGAGCAGTACGCCCCGAGCCTGGTGGTGGGCCACCACGCCGACGGCGGCGCGCCGGTGGTGTTCGAGCCGCACCCCACCTACGACAACCTGTTCGGCCGCATCGAATACAGCACCGACCAGGGCGCGCTTTACACCTCCTACCGCCAGCTGCGCCCGGGTGCGCTGCACCGTGCCAATGGCGGCTTTCTGATACTCGAAGCGGAGAAGATGCTCGGCGAGCCGTTCGTATGGGATGCGCTCAAGCGCGCCCTGCAGTCGCGCAAGCTGAAGATGGAGTCGCCCCTGGGCGAGCTGGGCCGGGTCGCCACCGTCAGCCTGACCCCGCAGATGATCCCGCTCAACGTCAAGCTGGTGATCATCGGCTCGCGCCAGTTGTACTACGCGCTGCAGGACCACGACTCGGACTTCCAGGAGATGTTCCGGGTGCTGGTGGACTTCGACGAAGACATGCCCATGGTCGACGAGAACCTGGAGCAGTTCGCGCAATTGCTGCGCACTCGCACCAACGAGGAGGGCATGGCGCCGCTGACCAGCGATGCAGTGGCGCGCCTGGCCACCTACAGCGCGCGCCTGGCGGAAAACCAGTCGCGGCTGTCGGCCCGTATCGGCGACCTGTTCCAGCTGGTCAGCGAGGCCGATTTCATTCGCCAACTGGCCAGTGACGAGATGACCGACGCCGGCCATATCGAGCGTGCGCTGAAGGCCAAGGCCACGCGTACCGGGCGTGTGTCGCAGCGGGTGCTCGACGACATGCTCGCCGGCATCATTCTGATCGACAGCGAAGGCGCGGCGATCGGCAAGTGCAACGGCCTCACCGTGCTGGAGGTGGGCGACTCGGCGTTCGGCATGCCGGCGCGTATTTCCGCCACCGTCTACCCAGGCGGCAGCGGCATCGTCGACATCGAGCGTGAGGTCAACCTGGGCCAGCCGATCCACTCCAAGGGGGTGATGATCCTCACCGGCTACCTGGGCAGCCGCTATGCCCAGGAGTTCCCCCTGGCGATTTCCGCGAGCATCGCGCTAGAACAGTCCTACGGTTACGTGGACGGTGACAGCGCCTCGCTGGGTGAGGCTTGCACGCTGATCTCGGCGCTGTCGCGCACTCCGCTCAAGCAGTGCTTCGCCATCACCGGCTCCATCAACCAGTTCGGTGAAGTGCAGGCGGTGGGTGGGGTCAACGAGAAGATCGAGGGCTTCTTCCGCCTCTGCGAAGCCCGTGGCCTGACCGGCGAGCAGGGGGTGATCATCCCGCGTGCCAACGTTGCGACCTTGATGCTCGATGAGCGTGTGCTGCAGGCGGTGGAGAATGGGCAGTTCCATGTGTACGCGGTCAGCCAGGCCGACGAGGCACTGAGCCTGCTGGTGGGCGAGGACGCCGGCGAGCTGGACGACAAGGGCCAGTTCACCGAAGGCAGCGTTAACGCCCGGGTGGTCGAGCGCCTGCGCGAGATCGCCGAGATGATCGGCGAGGAGGAGATCGAGAAGGCGGAAAAGGAGCGCCTGGAAGAGGTGATTGCCCAGGCCAAGCCGGCCTGAGTCAATAAATCGGCGCTGGCGGCCATGTGCTACCGTTCAGCGCCGGTTTTCCATCTTTCTGTGCCGTTCTTCTATGCTGGAACTTAAGGACGGCATCAGCGTTCAGGATGGAAACAGCCTGGGGGTTTCAGGCTGAACAGGGCTCATTGGAGGGGACGCGGCCATGCGCAACCTCAGCCTTACTCGCCAGTGCCTGGGCCTGGTGACCCGTATCGAATGCAGCATCCGTCCGCTGGCCGGGGACAACGGCATGTGGACCTTGCTGTTTGCCGCCGGCATGTCCGGTGAACAACCCTCGGCAATCAAGGCGCAGGGGCCTTTCCATGGGCCGCTGGTGGCCGAATCGGTGCTCAACGCCATCGTCGACAGCCTGACTCTGCACGGGTACCAGGTGACCGAGGGGCCGCAGATCTGGACATTGCACCTGCAGGCGCAGTTGCGCCGCATCAATGGCGAGCGCTGTCGCAACTTGGGGGATTACCAGTTCCATCCTGAAACCTGACGGCGTCGCTTCGACAGATGCGGCAACAGGCCGCAGGCTTTTGCTGTCACAGGTGGCTGGCTATACTCGCGCTCGCTTTTCCAGTCACCTGACGAGTCCCAAACCCTCCATGGAACGTATTCTCGAAAACGCGATGTATGCCTCGCGCTGGCTGCTCGCCCCTATCTACTTCGGTTTGTCCCTCGGCCTGCTGGCCCTGGCGCTGAAATTCTTCCAGGAAGTCATCCACGTCCTGCCCAACGTCTTCGCCCTGAGCGAAGCCGACCTGATCCTGGTGATCCTGTCGCTGATCGACATGTCGCTGGTGGGCGGCCTGCTGGTGATGGTGATGATCTCCGGCTACGAAAACTTCGTGTCGCAGCTCGACATCGACGAGAGCAAAGAAAAGCTCAACTGGCTGGGCAAGATGGACTCCTCGTCGCTGAAGATGAAGGTGGCCGCCTCGATCGTCGCGATTTCGTCCATTCACCTGCTGCGGGTGTTCATGGATGCGCAGAACATCTCCACCGATTACCTGATGTGGTACGTGATCATCCACATGACCTTCGTGGTGTCGGCGTTCTGCATGGGCTACCTGGACAAGCTCACCAAGCACTGAGCCCTTTACGGCCCCCACAGGAACAACACCTGACCCTGTGGGAGCCGGCTTGCCGGCGATGAGGCCAGCGCAGTCCAACTGACGAGCGGCGTCAGTTATGCCTTGTACTATCTCCCACCTTGTACAAAAAATGAGCACTCATGCCTGGTTCCACCAGCGAGGTGCTCCCATGAACCTGCATCAGCTCAATACCGAGGCCAGGGCCGGCCATGTCGATGAAGTGAACCTGATCGCCATCGAAGGCGGCGACTACTTGATCGAGGCCCGAGTCAACGGCCGCGCCCACCCCTTGGATGACACACGTGGCAAGCGCTTGCGGGTGCGTTCGGTGGAAGATGCGCGCAAGGTGCTGCAAACCATCCCAATGGTCTCCATGAACCTGGTGCACTGGTCGGTGCAGGATGAAATGTGCGGCATGGGCAGCCACCCGGAAGAAGACCTCAAGGTGCCGATTTCCCCGCGTTCGGCCTGGTAGCTGCTCGCAGCGTCCCAGTGTGCTAGGCTGCTCGCCCTTTTCATCAAGGGCGCGGCTGCACTGCGCCCTGCAGTGGAGCACGACCATGTCCGAACTCAACCTGTCCACCGACGAAACTCGCGTCAGCTACGGCATCGGCCGTCAGTTGGGCGGCCAACTGCGCGACAACCCGCCACCGGGCGTGAGCCTGGAAGCCATCTTGGCTGGCCTGACCGACGCCTTCAACGGCGCCGACAGCCGCGTCAGCGAAGCCGACCTGTCGGCCAGCTTCAAAGTCATCCGTGAAGTGATGCAAGCCGAAGCCGCTGCCAAGGCAGAAGCTGCCGCTGCCGCCGGCAAGGAATTCCTGGTCGAGAACGCCAAGCGTGATGGCATCACCACCCTGGCTTCGGGCCTGCAGTTCGAAGTGCTGACCGCAGGTGAAGGCGCTAAGCCGACCCGCGAAAGCAACGTTCGCACTCACTACCACGGCACCCTGATCGACGGCACTGTGTTCGACAGCTCGTACGATCGTGGTCAGCCGGCCGAATTCCCGGTGGGTGGCGTGATCGCTGGCTGGACCGAAGCCCTGCAGCTGATGAACGCTGGCAGCAAATGGCGCCTGTACGTGCCGAGCGAGCTGGCCTACGGCGCCCAAGGCGTCGGCAGCATCCCGCCGCACAGCGTGCTGGTGTTCGACGTCGAGCTGCTCGACGTTCTGTAAGACCGCAATCACCGGCAAGCCGGCTCCCACAAGGTATCGTGCACGCTGTGCGGTCACTGTGGGAGCCGGCTTGCCGGCGATGTGTCCTACCTCAATTCCAGTCTGTTCCCCCAGGGCGCAACGCCCGTGCATAGCAGAACAGAAACAGGTTCCTTACCAGCTCCTTGAGCACCATCGGCTCGCTCGAACTCAACCCTTCAAAGTCCAGGTCGCCCTGGTCGCGCAGTTCATCCAACGCTTCTTCTTCGAGCACGGCGCACACTTCACCGGTTTCCCGGTGCAGGATGCGCAGGTAGGGGTGGGGGCGGTCCAGCCAGGCGTCTATCAGATAAGTCATGGCTATTCTCCTTGGATAGCAGTCCCAATGAGAATAATTCTTATTATCAGAATAGCAAGTGCCAATTGGCGAATTTGTGCAATCAGACCTTTCGGACGAATTCCGACTTCAGCTTCATGGCGCCGATGCCGTCGATCTTGCAGTCGATGTCGTGGTCGCCGTCGCACAGGCGGATGTTCTTGACCTTGGTGCCGACCTTGACCACCAGGGACGAACCCTTGACCTTGAGGTCCTTGATCACGGTGACGGTATCACCGTCCTGCAGCACGTTGCCGACCGAGTCCTTTTTCACCACATCGTCGCTGGCGGCCTCGGCTTCGCCGCTGGCCGACCACTCGTGGGCGCATTCGGGGCAGATCAGCTGAGTGCCATCCTCATAGGTGTATTCGGAATTGCATTTCGGGCAGGCTGGCAGAGTGCTCACTTCGGTTCCTTAAACAGACAGGCGGTAAAGGCCCATATTGTATAAGGTTTTGTCAGGGAAATGTTTTGTCTGCACAAAAGCATCGCGGATAAATCCGCTCCTACAACAACGCTGTAGGAGCGGATTTATCCGCGATCGAGAGCGACGCTATTTCAATGCGTACGCGCTACGGCAAACTCGCTCAGCTCGACCAACGCATCCCGGTACTCGCTCGCCGGCAGCACTTCCAGGCACTCGATGGCCTTGGCCACGTAGTCGCGAGCCAGCTGCGCGGTGTAGTCCAGCGCGCCCGAGGCTTCCACTGCCACACGAATCTGCTCCAGGTCTTCCAGGCCACCCTTCTGGATCGCCTGGCGCACCAGCGCCGCCTGTTCAGGGGTGCCTTCGCGCATGGTGTAGATCAGCGGCAGGGTCGGCTTGCCTTCGGCCAGGTCGTCGCCGACGTTCTTGCCGAGGGTCTGCGAGTCGCCCTTGTAGTCGAGCAGGTCGTCGACCAGCTGGAAGGCCACACCCAGGTGATCACCGAAGGTGCGCAGGGCCTCGCGTTGCTCTTCGCTAGCCTCGGCCAGCGCGGCGGCGCTGTGGGTCGAGGCCTCGAACAGCATCGCGGTCTTGCCGCGGATGACTTCCATGTAGACTTCTTCGGTGGTGCTGGCATCGCGCACGCGCGACAGCTGCAGCACTTCACCCTCGGCGATCACGCGGGTGGCCTTGGACAGGATCTGCATGACCGGCATCGAGCCCAGCTCGACCATCATTTCGAACGAGCGAGAATAAAGGAAGTCGCCCACCAGCACGCTCGGCGCGTTGCCCCACAGCGCGTTGGCGGTGGAACGGCCACGGCGCATGCCGGACATGTCGACCACGTCGTCGTGCAGCAGGGTGGCGGTGTGCAGGAACTCGATGGTCGCGGCCAGCAGGCGCAGGTCGTCGCCCTCGCGGCCCAGGGCCTTGCCGCAGAGCAGCACCAGCAGGGGGCGCAGGCGCTTGCCGCCGGCGGACGTGATATAGTCGCCGATCTTCGATACCAGCGGCACGCGCGAGGTCAGCTGCTTCTTGATGATCTCGTCGACGGCGCTGAAATCGTCAGCTACCGCGCGGTAGAAGGTTTGGGGTTGCATCGGCTGCTCCAGTGAGGTTGCGCGGCATGCTAGGTCGCGGGTACCGGTGTGTCAAGGCGCGCTGCCCGTGGGCCGGGGCCGGCACTTGCAAGCAAAAGCCGGGTTGCGTACAATCGCGCACCCTAACTTCCTGGGCAGCACCTGCCTTACGCAATTGCACAGGGCCGTTCCAGCCCCATGCAGCCATGCCAGCCAATACTCATCATATAAAGCGCTGGGTGAGCAGGATTATCGGAGAAATACCCATGTCTTACGCAGTAATCGTTACCGGCGGCAAGCAGTACAAAGTCGCTGAAGGTGAATTCCTCAAGATCGAGAAGCTGGAAGTCGCCACTGGCGAATCCGTGACTTTCGATCGCGTTCTGCTGGTTGCCAACGGTGAAGAAGTCACCATCGGCGCTCCAGTCGTCGCCGGCGCTAAAGTTGTTGCCGAAGTCGTTTCGCAAGGCCGTCACGATAAAGTACGCATCATCAAGTTCCGTCGCCGTAAGCACCACATGAAGCGTATGGGCCACCGCCAGTGGTTCACCGAGATCAAAATCACCGGCATCCAGGCTTAATCCCCTAGATCCCCTGAATTTATTTGGAGAATTGAACCATGGCTCACAAGAAGGCTGGTGGTAGTACCCGTAACGGTCGCGACTCAGAATCGAAACGCCTTGGCGTGAAGATGTATGGCAGCCAGGTCGTCAAGGCCGGCAACATCATCGTCCGTCAGCGCGGCACCCAGTTCCACGCCGGCTACGGCGTTGGCATGGGCAAGGATCACACCCTGTTCGCCAAGATCGAAGGCGTGATCAAGTTCGAGAAGAAAGGCGAGTTCAACCGCCGTTACGTGAGCATCGTCGCCGCTTAATCGCGACGTCGCTCCAGAAGCCCCGTCATGCGACGGGGCTTTTTCGTTTGTGGTGAGCCTCTTGCAAAGCTGTTTGTATGGGCTGCCGGCGTGGGTTTCTACGGTCGTACGGGGCCGCCGCGCTCATTTTTGCAAGAGCCTCAGGTTTTTTAAGTCTTCAACTCGTCGATCGACGAGAGGCGGTTTTTGAATGAAGTTTGTTGACGAAGTATCCATTCGGGTCAAGGCCGGTGACGGCGGTAACGGTTGCATGAGCTTCCGTCGCGAGAAGTTCATCGAGAACGGTGGCCCCAACGGTGGTGACGGTGGTGATGGCGGCTCGGTATACATGGTTGCCGACGAAAACCTCAATACCCTGGTCGACTATCGCTACACCCGTCACCACGAAGCCCAGCGCGGCTCCAACGGCGGCAGCACCGACTGCACCGGCAAGAAGGGTGAAGACCTGTTCCTGCGTGTGCCGGTCGGCACCACCGTGATCGACGCCTCGACCCAGGAAGTGATCGGTGACCTGGTCACTCCAGGCCAGAAGCTGATGGTCGCCCAGGGCGGCTGGCACGGCCTGGGCAACACCCGCTTCAAGTCCAGCACCAACCGTGCGCCGCGCCAGACCACCCCTGGCAAGCCGGGCGATCAGCGCGACCTGAAGATGGAGCTGAAGGTACTGGCCGACGTCGGCCTGCTCGGTTTGCCGAATGCCGGCAAGAGCACCTTCATCCGCTCGGTGTCGGCTGCCAAGCCGAAAGTCGCCGACTACCCATTCACCACCCTGGTGCCGAACCTGGGCGTGGTCAGCGTCGACCGCTGGAAGAGCTTCGTCATCGCCGACATCCCCGGCCTGATCGAAGGCGCCTCCGACGGTGCCGGCCTGGGTATCCGCTTCCTCAAGCACCTGGCGCGTACCCGCGTGCTGCTGCACTTGGTCGACCTGGCGCCGCTGGATGGCAGCAGCCCGGCCGATGCCGCCGAAGTGATCATCAACGAGCTGACCCGCTTCAGCCCGTCGCTGACCGACCGTGAGCGCTGGCTGGTGCTGAACAAGGCCGACATGCTGATGGACGACGAGCGCGACGAGCGCGTCAAGGAAGTGGTCGAGCGCCTGCAGTGGGAAGGCCCGGTCTACGTGATCTCGGCCATCGCCAAGCAGGGCACCGAGCAGCTCAGCCACGACCTGATGCGCTACATCGAAGACCGCGCCGACCGCCTGGCCAACGACCCGGCCTACGCCGAAGAGCTGGCCGAGCTCGACCAGCGCATCGAAGACGAAGCCCGTGCCCAGCTGCAGGCCCTGGACGACGCGCGTACCCTGCGCCGTACCGGCGTCAAGAGCGTGCACGACATCGGCGACGACGATGCCTGGGACGATGATTTCGAGGACGACGAAGACGGCCCGGAAATCATTTACGTGCGCGACTGATCGGTTGCAGTACACTAAACGCCGCTCTTTGGAGCGGCGTTTTTGTATCTACGGTATCTACAGATTCGACATAGGTTGGAAGACAAGATGCGAAGCAAGGTGACTGGCGCCAAGCGCTGGGTCGTGAAGATCGGTAGTGCGCTGCTCACGGCGGATGGCAAGGGCCTCGACCGCGGTGCCATGGCCGTGTGGGTCGAGCAGATGGTCGCGCTGCGTGAGGCGGGCGTGGAGTTGGTACTGGTCTCCTCCGGGGCCGTGGCCGCCGGCATGAGCCAGCTTGGCTGGACCTCGCGACCGAGTGCGATGAACGAGCTGCAGGCCGCTGCCTCGCTCGGCCAGATGCGCCTGGTGCAGGCCTGGGAGTCGAGCTTCGGCGAGCACGGCAAGCACACTGCACAGATCTTGCTGACCCACGACGACCTGTCCGACCGCAAGCGTTACCTGAACGCCCGCAGCACCCTGCGTACCCTGGTCGACCTGGGCGTGGTGCCGGTGATCAACGAGAACGACACCGTGGTCACCGACGAGATCCGTTTCGGCGACAACGACACCCTGGCGGCGCTGGTGGCCAACCTGGTCGAAGCCGACCTGCTGGTGATCCTCACCGACCGCGATGGCATGTTCGACGCCGACCCGCGCAACAACCCCGAAGCGCAACTGATCTACGAAGCCCGTGCCGATGACCCGTCGCTCGATGCGGTAGCTGGCGGTACCGGTGGCGCACTGGGCCGTGGTGGCATGCAGACCAAGCTGCGCGCCGCGCGCCTGGCAGCCCGCTCCGGTGCCCACACCATCATCATCGGTGGCCGTATCGAGCGCGTGCTCGACCGCCTCAAGGCCGGTGAACGCCTGGGCACGCTGCTGTCGCCAGAGCGCGGCATGCTGGCGGCGCGCAAGCAGTGGCTGGCAGGCCACCTGCAGACCCGCGGCACACTGGTGCTCGACGCCGGTGCCGTGCAGGCGCTGCGGGAAGCCAACAAGAGCCTCTTGCCGGTCGGCGTGAAGACCGTGCAGGGCAGCTTCCGCCGAGGCGAGATGGTGGTCTGCGTCGGCCCGGATGGTCTGGAAGTGGCCCGTGGCCTGGCCAACTACAGCGCGCTGGAAGCGCAGAAGATCATTGGCCAGCCGTCCGATGCCATCGAGTCGCTGCTGGGTTACAGCGCAGAACCCGAGCTGGTGCACCGCGACAACCTGGTGCTGGTATGAGCCTGCTGAAGCGGGCCCTGGCCGTGCTGGCGCTGGCGGTGCCGATGGTTGCCGGGGCCGAGGAAATCGGGCAGGTGTCTACCGTGTTCAAGTTCCTCGGGCCGAACGATCGCATCATGGTCGAGGCGTTCGATGACCCTAAGGTCGAAGGTGTGACCTGCTACCTGTCGCGGGCCAAGACCGGCGGTGTGAAAGGTGGCCTGGGGCTGGCAGAGGACCGGGCGGAAGCGTCGATTGCCTGCCGTCAGGTCGGGCCGATCAGCTTCAAGGGGGAATTGAAGGACGGTGAGGAGGTGTTCAAGGAACGCACCTCGCTGGTGTTCAAGACCATGCAGGTGGTGCGCTTTCTGGACAAGAAGCGCAACACGCTGGTGTACCTGGTGTATAGCGACCGCATGATCGAGGGTAGCCCGCAGAATGCGGTGACAGCGATACCGATTTTGCCTTGGGCGCACTGATGACCTAGGGGAGGCCTTTGGCCTCCAATCGCTGGCAAGCCAGCTCCCACAAAGATCTCCACCGTCTTCGAGGGCTATGGACATCTACCTGGGGGAGGCCTTTGGCCTCCAATCGCTGGCAAGCCAGCTCCTACAGGGATCTCCACCGTCTTCGAGGGCTATGGGGATCTTTCTGGGGGAGGCCTTTGGCCTCCAATCGCTGGCAAGCCAGCTCCCACAGGGATCTTTAAAGCCCTCAAGAGCGGTGGAAATCCCTGTGGGAGCCGGCTTGCCGGCGATTGGGCCGCAAAGCGGCCCCAATACCCCGAATCAGGCCAATTCCTCGGCCTGATCCTCCCGCACGATCGCCTTCACCTCATCCAGCCGGCTGATGTATTTCCAGTCCGCCTCGTCGATGTAGATGCCATTCGGCCCACTGCCGCCTTCCAGGTCGATCGCTACCCGCGCCGACACTTGCGGCTTCACGCTCGCCAGGATCGGTACAAAGCCCAGCTGCAAGCTGGTTTCCAGCAGCGCCGCCTGGTTGCGTTCGTCGATGTCGGCCGCTTCGTCGAGGTAGTACGGCAGGCGAATGCGCCCGGCCAGGTCACGGTCCATCAGGTGCAGCAACAGGTACATGTTGGTCAGCGCCTTGATGGTCATGGTGGTGCCGTTGGACGCCGCGCCGTCGATGTCGGCGTGGATCACCGGCTGGCTGTTGATCTTGGTGATCTCGAAGGCCAGTTCGAACAGGTCCTTGAGGCCCAGCTGGTTGTGGTTGGCCGCCACCAGCCGTGCCAGGTACTCCTTGGCCTCTTCGTTCTTGTGATCCTGCTCGGCACTTTGCGTCAGGTCGAACACCGACAGGGTCTCGCCTTCCTCGTACTGGCCGGCGCTGTGGATGATCTGGTCGATGTGCTTGAGCGCTTCCTTGTTCGGTGCCAGCACCACGCGGAAGCTCTCCAGGTTGGACACCTGGCGCTTGTTGATCTCGCGGTTGAACAGGGCCAGCTGGTGTTCGAGGCTGTCGTAGTCGCTGCGGATGTTGCGCAGGGTCCGGGCGATGTCGGTGACGGCCGCGCGGCGCGCCTTGGCCAGGGTCAAGGCTTCGTCGGTGCGGTGCGCATAAGCGTTGACCAGCAGCTGCAGGCGGCGCTCCATGTCGTCTTCGCTGTCGAACTTGGCCACGCCCTTCAGGCGCACCTGGGCGTACAGCGCCTCGATCTGGTTGTCGACGCGTTGCAGGCCTTGCCAGCTGTCCTGGTAATCGTTGAGCAGCGGCAGCAGGTTGTCCATGGAGTCGTCGACCGCTTCCATGAACGGCGTGCCGTACGGCAGGTCGGCCGGCAACAGTTGGCGACGGCGTAGAGCGTCTTCCAGGGTGCGTTGCTTGGCTTCGAGGTCGGCGATCTGGCGGCCGACCAGTTGCAGCTTGGCCGACAGTTGCTGGACGCGCTCGGTGAACGCGTCGCTGGAGCGTTTGAGCTCGTCCTGGGCAGCTTCGAGCTGCGCCAGCTGTTCCAGCTTTTCCGGCTCTTCGGCGGCCAGGGTTTCGCTGCGGCGGTAATCTTCCAGCGCCTTCTGGGCATCCAGTACCTGCTGGTACAGGGCTTCTGTCTGCGCCTTGGAGGCGGTGCGGTCGGCGGCCACCGATTGCTGGGTCTTGAGCTGCTTGAGCTCGCGGTCCAGGCGGTCCTTCTGGTCACGCAGGGCGGCGCGGTCGGCCAGGGCCTGAAGGGCGGGCGGGTCGATGTGCGAGATATCGATGGAGATGCCTGGGGCTTCGAAGCGCTCGCCCTTGAAGCCTTCGAGCACCGCTTCCAGGGATTTCACCCACAGGTCGCTGTCGTCCAGTTCGATGCCACGGTCGCCCAGCGGCAAGCTGAACAGCGCACCGTTGAACAGGCGCATGAGGCGGTCGACGTCCTGCTGCGAGAACTCTTCGCGCAGGCGGGCATAGCTGTTGTTGTCGGCGTGGTCGAGCTGCTGCTTGACCTGCTTCAGGCGTTTTTCCAGGTCGCGCACGCGCTCGTCGAGGTCTTCGGCAGAGAACTGGCGCGACTGGGCCAGGGCGCCGGCCAGTTCATCGTGGGCGTCTTTGGCAGCCAGCAGCTGCTGCTCCAGCACCTTGACGTCATCGACCAGGGCGAAGCGGTGCTTGAGCACCGACAGCTCGCCGAGCCAGCGCTGGATACCGGTGATTTCACGCTCCAGGCGCATCAGCTCCTGGGTGCCGCCACGCTGGTCGTTCTGCAGGCGGTCCTGCTCACCGCGGTAGTGCTCGGCCTGGATGACCAGCTCTTCCTTGCGCGCCATGGCGTATTCCTGCCAGGTGCCCAGCAGGTTGTCGAGCAGTGGCGAAAGGCGGTGCAGCTTGCCGCGCAGGATGTCGCGCTGGGCCACACCACCGGCCAAAGCCTCGACCAGAGGGCCCGCGGCGACCAGGGCGTTGTAGTCCTGCTCCATGCGGCGTACGTCGCGGAAGGCTTCTTCGCAGGCGGCGATGTAGTCGACGCTGCCCGAGCGCAGGCTGTGCTCGAAGGCATCGAGGAACAGCTGCTTGAGCTTGGCCGCAGTGATTTCGCGCATGTGCAGCAGGTTGATGAACAGTGCGCGGAAGGTTTTCAGGCTCTGTTCGCTGGTCGAGCGCAGCGGGATCATGGTCAGGTCCAGCGGCACCGAAGTGTGGCCGCCGACCAGCAGCCGGCGCAGTTCGTCCGGCTTGAGCTCATAGGCTTTCAGGCCCAGGCGCTCGAGGTTGGTGAACAGCTCCTTCTGACGCAGGCAGGTGTCGTTCTTCTGGTAGTGGGCCAGGTCCAGCTCGCCCTTGTAGGCGAAGAACTGGTGGCCGAAACCGCCGCCCGGGCCGCGGCCGACCACGCCGATCACGTGCGGGCCGTGGGGCAGGTTCAGTTCGCAGAGGATGTACGAGGTGTCGCTGGCGAAGTAGAAGCGGCGCGACTGCTCCAGGCTGTACTTGCCGAAACTCATGTCCGACATGCGTGCCAGGATCGGGAACTGCAGGGCGTTGATCGATGCCGATTTACCCAGGTTGTTGGCGCCGTAGACCGACAGCGGCTGTTCCAGGGGGAACAGGCCGAGGCTGTAGCCGGCGGTGTTGAGCAGTGCGAAGCGGCGGATGCCGTAGCGTTCCTGGCTCATGCGTCAATCTCCTGTTGCTCTTCGCGGATGGCCCGGGCCAGGGCCTCTTCTTCGCTTTCCTCGGCCTCGAACGGGGTCAGGTCGAGCGGGTCGTCGGTGCGCGCCAGTTCTTCCGGGCTCTCTTCTTCGACCAGTACCGGAGTCGGCAGCGGCAGGTCGCTGTGCAGGCTGGCAGCCAGGTCGCGGTCCTGCTGCACCGACAGGCACACGTCGAGGAAGCGGTGCATTGGCGGCAGGAAGCGGTAGATACCGCCTTCTTCATGGGCAAAGCCGAGCTGGGTCATGCGGCGCATGATCTTTTCTTCCAGCTCGTCGACGGTCTGTACTTCGGCCTGCAGGAACAGGTCGCGGTACTTGTCCAGCAGCGAGGGCAGTTCGTCGCGGCCGATGCTGCCGCCGTCGAGCACGGCCATCGGGTCGCGGCCCTGGTCGGCCAGGTGCTCGACCAGGATGAAGGTGAACAGCGACAGGCGCTGGGCGGTCTTGTTGACCTGCGCGGCGGCCTGCTCGGGAACGAAGTAGTAGAAACCGCGGGTATCGCACACCAGCTCGAAGCCCAGGGCCTTGAACAGCGTGCGGTACTGGTCCTGGAAGTTCGACAGCTGGGCGTACATTTCCGGGTCGCGGCGGCTGACGTGGAAGCCTTTGAACAGCTCGCGGAAGATCGGCGCGAGCTGGGACAGTTCGGAGAGATCAAGATGCATGGGCTGGGCTCGCGTGGGTTTCAGGTTGCGCGTCGCGGCTGGAAGACAGGGCGAACGAGCGCAGGCTGACCAGGTGTTCCTGGGTGGTGTAGTCACGCCGTTCCAGGCGTTCGCGCTTGAAGCGCTTCTCCCGCGACAGGCGCGAGAACCAGTACAGCAGTTCGTCGGTGGCGCCTTCGGGCTCCTGCTCTAGCAGCCAGACCATCAGGTCGGGCAGCGGCAGGGCGTCTTCGCAGCGCTCGAGCATTTCCTTGACCGTGCGCGGTGCGCGCGGCAGCGGGCCACTCTGAGTCTTGTGGGCCTTGGGGAACTTGGCCGGTTTCGGCTCGAAGCGGGCCAGGGCGTAGACATACGCCTCAACCTGGCTGGCGCTGCCGAGGAACGTGCTCTGCGGGCGGGTGAACAGCGGCATGGCGGCCTGCGGCACGGCGTCGATGCCCTTGCGCCGGATAACCGACAGGGCCAGCGCGGCGCCACGGGTGACGGCATTGTGCCGGCGCGCTTCTTCGCGCAGCGGCAGCAGCAGTTCGCGGGCGTGGCGCAGGGTCAGCTGGGCGCTGGTCTGCATCTCCAGGATCCGCGCGTGGGTGCGCAGGAGCATGTCGTCGTCGACCAGGTGGCCCAGGCGCGCCTGTTCACCCAGCAGTTTCAGCAGCACGGTCTCGACCTTGCGCACGCCTTGTTCGAAGGCGCCGTCGGCGTTGACCAACTGGATCATCGGCTCGACATACTCGTCCCAGGTTGCCAGCACTTCGGCATAACGCTGGCGCAGGGGGATCTGGCGGTTGCTGGTCTTGGCCCGTTCGGCCACCGCGACCAGCGCCTGCTCGTCGTTGTCGAGCTTCTTGAGCACGTCGCGCACGCGCATGTCGAGCAGGCGCAGCTGGCGCGCCAGGTCGTCGCTGTCGCGGTTGTCGAAGGCATCCTGGATGTGCCCGGCCAGCCGCTCCAGGTGGCGCAGGTAGGCCTCGATCTCCAGGCACAGGCCCAGGCGGTGCTCGCGGCGCAGGTAGGCAAGGAAGTCGTGGATCTGGGCGTTGAGCTCGAAACGGTTCGGGCTCTTGGCCACCGGTACCAGGATATCCAGGCGGATCCACACGTCGAGCAGCTGGGTGATGTCCTGCGGCGTGCTTTCCACTTGCTGGCGGCCCAGTTGCTGGCGCAGCTCGACCAGGCTCAGGGTGCCTTGGTCAAAGCGCTCGCACAGCGGCTCGATCAGGGCCCAGTGTTCGGCTAGGGCGCGCAGGACGCGCTTGGGTTCGATCATTGGCGTCTACTCGTTGCCAAGTAAAAAGGGGGCGATTGTACTGCATCCGGGGGGGAGGATTTCACCCCTTGGTCTGTAATGAGCGTTCTCCCTGATTCTTATGGGGTTTTCTCTGGCCTCATCGCCGGCAAGCCGGCTCCCACAGGTACGCCACCGAGCTCTGTGGGAGCCGGCTTGCCGGCGATGAGGCCAGTACTGCGCGCAATTTTCTGCCGGCCAGTTGCGGCACTCGCGAGCCAACAGCGTTAGAATGCCCGACTGTTTCTTCCCCCCGGATACCCGTGCCTTGCTGACCGAGCCCCGCCGCCGCGCCTACCTTTCCGCCATGCAAGTGGTGCATTGGCTGCCGCGCGCCGAACTGCCGTTCGCCGCACCGTCGCGCCCCGAGCTGCTGTTGCCGCAGGTTCCGGTCGAGGAAGTCGAGCGCGAGATCAGGCCCTCTGCACCGGCTGCCAGCGAGGCGCCGGCCGCACCCCAGGCCCGTTCCGGCGAGCGCCCGAAAATCGAGATTCCGCGCCCGGGCAGCACACCCAAGCCGGTTGCCAAGCCGGTCGAAGCCGAGCAAGAGGCCCCCGCGCCACGCCCGGCCCCGGTACCGCCACCGCGCTTCTCGCTGCAACTGCTGCGCGCCGGCAGCTGCCTGTTGCTGGTGGAGCTGGCCACCGGCCAGCCGTTCCAGAGCCGCGACCCGTCCTATCTGCTGCTCAAGGACATGCTGCGCGCCGCCGGCCTGCCAGACGCGCCGCAGATCATCGGCGAACCGGTGCGCTGGCCGCTGCTGGTGCGCGGCAACATGGACCAGGGCCCGGACGCTGCGCGTGATTTCGTCCAGGGATTCATCCAGGCGCGTCTGGAAGAAGCACCTTGTACCTGCCTGTGGCTGATCGGCCTGCCGGCCCTGCGCTTCGCCGCCGGTATCGATGACGCGGCCTATTACCAAGCACTGAAGCTCGACGGCCTGGGCGATGCCTGGGCCTTGCCGGGCCTTGAACTGTTGATGGACGAGCCGCAACGCAAGGCGGACGTCTGGAAAGCGATGCGCCAGCTGATGGCGCGCTGGAAGAGCGTTGAATGAGTGACTCGATCAGTTTCCGCCCGATGACCGAGGCGGATCTGGATGCCGTGCTTAAGATCGAATATGCCGCGTTCAGCCATCCCTGGACCCGTGGCATCTTCCAGGATGCGCTCAAGTCCTACGAAGTGTGGTTGATGTTCGATGGCCAGCAGCAGGTGGGGCATGGGGTGATCAACGTGATCATCGACGAGGCGCACCTGCTCAATATCACCGTCAAGCCTGAAAACCAGGGGAGGGGGCTGGGTTTGCGCTTGCTTGAACACCTGATGACGCGGGCCTACCAGCTCAATGGGCGGGAATGTTTCCTGGAAGTGCGGGCCAGCAATCAGTCGGCTTATCGGTTGTACGAGCGATATGGGTTCAACGAGATCGGGCGGCGTCGGGATTACTACCCGATGGCAGGCGGGCGCGAGGATGCGCTGGTGATGGCCTGTACCTTGCTCGAAGATTGATCTTCGTTACCTGTACCGGCCCTATCGCCGGCAAGCCGGCTCCCACAAGGATCCTGCAGGGCCGGGATCAGCGTGGGAGCCGGCTTGCCGGCGATAGATCAATCAAAGGTTTTGCACCCCCTCGACCGGCCTGCGCAATTCCATCAGGCTTCTTTTCACAACCCCGCTATTGCACTTGGCCGCCGCCTGTTCCGGCGTGAACTGGCGCACTGTGCGGAAGAACAGCTCACAGGTCTGCTTCTTCTGCGTCACCTGCCACTTGTTCGAGCACGCCTTCAGCGTCGACTTCGCATCGGCCTGCTGATTACGCCCCATCCCCGCCTGCCAGCAGGCCGCCGTCAGGTCCTGGCCCATCATCTTCAGCCCCGCCGCATCGGCCTCGTCCTGATTGCCGCCGTGGCTGTCCTTGTCTGCTGCATACCAGATCGCGCTGGGGTGGTTGGAGCCCAGCACCGGTACCTCGCTGCCCGGCTGCGGGCTGATGTTGACCAGGCCCAGCACACCTACCTGAGGCCCGTACTGCTGCTGAATCCAGCTGCGCACGGGAGCGCCGAAGGCAACCATCGGCAGGGGCTTGCTGGCGTGCGGCAGGGCCATTTCGCTGACCATGCGCAGCTGATAGTCCTTGAAGTAGCTGTACGTGTCTTTCAGTGCGTCACCCGCACTGGCCGGGGCGGCGATCGGGGCGATGTCGATGATGGTCTG
Organism: Pseudomonas sp. KU43P; assembly: GCF_033095865.1. Taxonomy (NCBI): domain Bacteria; kingdom Pseudomonadati; phylum Pseudomonadota; class Gammaproteobacteria; order Pseudomonadales; family Pseudomonadaceae; genus Pseudomonas; species Pseudomonas sp. KU43P. Next base: position 843,346 of record NZ_AP019365.1, read on the forward strand.
GTAAGCCGCCGTTTGGCTGGCCTCCACACCGTTGAAGGTCAGCAGCTCGGCCCAGCGGTCGGTGGTGTTGGAGCGCAGGTAATCCTGGGCCTGGGTCAGTGAGTAGTCCGGCGGGAAGTGCAGCAGCTCGATGCTGCGACGATTCTGCAGGGCCATGCCCAGCGGCAGGAACAGGTACCAGTCATAGGACCATTTGCCGTCCTTGTTGAGTTGCCTGGCGCCTTCGTAAGCGAGTTCCCCGCTGTCGAGCAACTTGCGCAGTGGCTCGGCATACGTGGCGGGCACTTCGCTGATGGTTGCCTGCAGGCGGTCACCGTGGCGGCTTACCTGCACGTGCGCGTTGGCGTGGCCGTCGCGGCGTACGCTTTGGGTCAGGTAGTGCTCGACGGTCTGCTCCAGCGTCCAGTCGCGAAAGCAGATGACGTGGCAGTTGTTGGGATAGGCGAACAGACGGGTGACGCGTTGGTTGTCGCCCAGGTCGATCTGGGCATCTGCCATGGCCGCGCCGGTGAAGGCGAGGGCGGCCAGGCTCGGTAAAGCCATCTTGTGCATGCTTAACTCCTTGTCAGCAGCCGCCAGGGTTGGCGGCTGTGCTCATGGTGGAGCAGGGGGAGCGGGAATGAGAAGTGCAAAAGGTTGGCTGTTGGCAGTGGCGTTGCTCGCAGGGACGGCCCAGGCCGATGAGCGTGATCTGTGGATGTTCGCGCAATGGGCCGGCGACCATCAGACCCGGCCTTTTCGCGAAATGCTGGTGAATGCCCGCCTGTATGGCGTGGTGCCGATTCATCAGCTGCTGCGCTCGGCGTCCGACTGGAAGCTGTGTAGTGCTTCACCCTTCGCCGTACCACCAGCCGCCAACTGGCCGGCAGTACGCTCGACCCTGGCGCTGCTCAAGACCCTCGACACCCAAGGCATCCTGCGCGAGTTCGAAGTGGTTTCCGCCTATCGTGAGCCGAACCTGAACCGTTGCGCCGGCGGTGCCGTAGGCAGCGCCCATACTCGGGCCTTCGCGGTAGACATCCTGTTGCCGGGCTGGGCCGACCCCAATCCGCTGTGCCGCTTCTGGCAGCAATACGGGCAGGCCTGGAACATGGGCCTGGGTCGCTACCCGACCGGGCGCATCCATATCGATACGGCTGGTTATCGTACCTGGGGCGGCGATGGCAGTGCCGGGTCGTCGTTCTGCGTCAAACCTAAGTGAGCGAGGCCGGCGCTGGCGGCCTGTAGCGACAGGTAGAAGTGCTCGTAGTCGCTGCGTTCGTTGTGCCGCGTGTGCTGAGCTTTTCTTCAGGCAAAAGAAAAGGGCTTACCTTGCGGTAAGCCCTTTTCAAGTTTGGTGGCTACACAGGGACTTGAACCCCGGACCCCAGCATTATGAATGCTATGCTCTAACCAACTGAGCTATGTAGCCGATGGCGCGCATTATTCCCTTGTGATGACCCTGTGTCAACACTCATTTCAAAAAAAATTTGCACGCTTTCAAAAACTTAGCGGCCGAGCCCGGTTCTAGCGCACGATCAGCCACAAGCCGAGTACGTCGTAGAGCCGCAGTTGATGCTCGGCAGCCAGGGCGTCGAGGGTTTCGCGGGGGCGGTCGAGGTTGTAATCACCGCTCACGCGGCGGTAAGCAGGCTGCTCGTCCATGAACCACACACGCCGCCCCTGGTAGCCGGCCAAGCGCTCGATGACCTGGCCCAGGGGCATGTCTCTGGCGCGCAGATGGCCCGAGCGCCAGCTGTCCGCAGTTTTTACATCGGCCTTTTGCACCGGCTCGATCCGCGCATCGTTGAAGGCCACGCGTTCGCCAGCGGCGATCATGCGTTGGTCAGCGCCCTGAACGATCATTGCTTTGCCGTTGAGCACCACCAGTTCGTCATGCTCGGCGTGGCGCGCCACCATCAGGCTTGTACCAAACACCTGAATGCGCGCGTCGTCCACCTGCACCTCCATGGCGCGGCCGTCGAGCTTCACCTCCACAAGCACCTGGCCCTGAACCAACTGCAGGACGCGGGTACGCCCGCGCAAATCCACATTCATTGCGCTGGCGCTGTCCAGGTGCAGGGTCGAGCCATCGGCCAGGCGCAGGCTGTGGCGTTCACCGGGATCGGTGTGCAACTCGCTGCCCAGCCGCTGGATCAATGGCCAGTACAGATAGGCGAGTGCGCCGAGCAACAGCAGGAACAGCAAACCCATGGCGAGGCCCAGGCGGCTGCGCTTTACCCGGATCAATCGCGGTCGTGGTCGGGCAGGGGGCGCGTGCAGTTGCTGCCAGCAGGCTTCGAGCTCGGCATAGGCGTGGGCATTGTGTGGGGCCTGGCACCACTGGGCGAACGCCTGGCGTTCGCGTTCATCGCAGCCGGGTTGGCGCAGGCGTGAAAACCATTCCAGAGCTTCCTGCTGGGGATCGGCCTGAATCTGCGTGGCGGGCATCGGGCTCATGGGTCGGTGTGCTCGCGTAAGGGCGGTTTCGCCCAACGATTACGGGGGAATGTGGTGATGGGATGCTAAATATATTGAGAACCATTTGCAAGTACGTGGCGCTGGAGAGAAAAAAGGTAGCTATGTATCTATTTGTTTCCCGATAATCGGATCCCAAACCTGCGGACGGAACTCAAGCCCATGGCCATCAGCAGCACCTCCTCCGCCAGCACCGGTTCGGCGAGCCAAGCCAACCCGCTGGTGATGCGCATCATCGCCTTCTGTGCCCTGGCGCACCTGATCAACGACCTTATCCAGTCGGTGCTGCCGGCAATCTACCCGATGCTCAAGGCCAACTATGACCTGAGCTTCGCTCAGATCGGCCTGATTACCCTGACCTTTCAGATCACCGCTTCCCTGTTGCAGCCCTGGGTCGGCTTCTTCACCGACCGTAGGCCGACACCGAATCTGCTGCCGCTTGGCACCTTGTGCACGCTGGTGGGCATCGTCATGCTGGCCTTCGTCGGCAGTTTCCCGATGATCTTGCTGGCTTCGGCGCTGGTGGGTATCGGTTCGTCGACGTTCCACCCGGAGACTTCGCGGATCGCGCGGCTGGCCTCGGGTGGGCGCTTCGGCCTGGCGCAATCGACCTTCCAGGTCGGTGGCAACGCCGGCTCCGCCTTCGGCCCCCTGCTTGCGGCGGCCATCGTCATCCCCTTCGGCCAGACCCACGTGGCCTGGTTCGGCGTGGCCGGGCTGTTCTTCTTCGCCGTCACCCTGATGTTGCGCCGCTGGTACAAGGAACACCTCAACCAGGCCAAGGCGCGTAAAGCCGTTCAGGCCACCCATGGCCTTTCCCGCCAGCGGGTGATCGCGGCCTTGATCGTGCTGGGCCTGCTGGTGTTCTCCAAATACTTCTACATGGCCAGCTTCACCAGCTACTTCACCTTCTACTTGATCGAAAAGTTCGACCTGTCGGTGGCCAGTTCGCAGTTGCACCTGTTCCTGTTCCTCGGCGCGGTGGCCGCCGGTACGTTCTTTGGCGGGCCCATCGGTGACCGCATCGGGCGTAAGGCGGTGATCTGGTTCTCGATCCTGGGCGTGGCGCCATTCACCCTGGCGCTGCCCTATGCCGACCTGTTCTGGACCACCGTGCTCAGTGTGGTGATCGGCTTCATCCTGGCGTCGGCGTTTTCGGCGATCGTGGTGTATGCGCAGGAGCTGGTGCCGGGCAGTGTGGGCATGATCGCCGGGATTTTCTTCGGGCTGATGTTTGGCTTCGGGGGTATTGGCGCGGCGTTGCTGGGTTACCTGGCGGACTTGCGCGGTATCGAATACGTGTATGGGTTGTGCTCGTTCCTGCCGTTGTTCGGGTTGTTGGCGGTGTTTCTGCCTAAAACCGGGAAGCGGTGAGATTTTAGGGGCTGCTATGCAGCCCAATCGCCGGCAAGCCGGCTCCCACAGTAATTCAGCAGCGCTGCCGACTTTTCTGTTAGAGGCAGGAATTTGGTAGCGCTGCCGACTTTTCTGTTAGAAGCAGGAATTCAGCAGTGCTGGCGACTTTTCTGTTAGAGGCAGGAATTCAGCAGCCCTGCAGATTCTCTGTGGGAGCCGGCTTGCCGGCGATTGGGTCGCGCAGCGGCCCCGGCGATTGACGACTCAACCTGCCTTGGCCTAGAGTGCCGCCTCTTTTTTCCCACCTGCGTAGTAACCCAAGCAATGCGCCGTACCCAGAGCCTCCCCCATGCCCGCCAGCCTGCCCTCCAGGCGATGCGTCGCGCGTGGCCGAGCGACACGGTGCTCAAGCGTCGGCGCAGCGTGCTGTTTGCCTTCACCTTTTCGCCACACCTTGCCCTGAACTGACCGCGCCTCTGCGTCGTCCGCCGTCCCGGCGTGCGCGTGGGCGCCTGTATCTGTGCGTCTTTTCGGTTTTGCTTGGAGTGGTACATGAACATGCGTTTGCTGGCGGGCCTTCTGTTCGCCGTCTCGGTCGTCGGCTTCAGTCTGGGGGCCAGCCTGCCGTTGGTGTCGTTGCGTCTGCACGAAGCCGGAGCCGGCACCCTGGAAATCGGCATCATCTCGGCCATCCCCGCCGCGGGCATGATGCTCTCGGCGTTCATGGTAGATGCCTGCTGTCGCCTACTGACCCGGCGCACCATCTACCTGCTGTGCTTCAGCTTGTGCACCGTCAGCATCGCCCTGCTGGAGTCGGCATTCGATTCGCTCTGGCTGCTGGCCGTGCTGCGCCTGGGGCTGGGCATCGGCATGGGTATCGCCATCATCCTCGGCGAGTCGTGGGTCAACGAACTGTGCCCGGACCACAATCGCGGCAAGATCATGGCCCTGTATGCGACCAGCTTCACCGGCTTTCAAGTACTCGGCCCGGCATTGCTGGCGCTGCTGGGTGCCGACAGCCCGTGGATTACCGGCGTGGTGACGCTCTGCTACGGCCTGGCCCTGCTGTGCATACTGTTCACGGTGCCCAACGACCATGTCGAACATGGAGATGAAGGCGAGAAAAGCTTCGGCCTGGCGGGCTTCTTCCGGGTGGCGCCGGCGCTGTGCGTGGCGGTGCTGTTCTTCTCGTTCTTCGATGCGGTGGTGCTCTCGCTGCTGCCGGTCTATGCCACCAGCCATGGCTTTGCCGTGGGTGTGGCGGCGCTGATGGTAACGGTGGTGTTCGCCGGTGACATGGTCTTCCAGCTGCCGTTGGGCTGGCTGGCCGACCGGGTCGAGCGCACCGGGTTGCACCTGGTGTGCGGGCTGGCGGCAATGGCGATCGGTATCGCCTTGCCCTGGTTGCTGCACATGACCTGGCTGCTGTGGCCCCTGCTGGTGGTGCTCGGTGCGGTGGCGGGGGCTATCTACACCTTGGCGCTGGTGTTGATCGGGCAGCGCTTCAAAGGCCAGGACCTGGTCACGGCCAATGCCAGCGTCGGCCTGCTGTGGGGCGTTGGCAGCCTGATCGGGCCGTTGATCAGTGGTGCGGCGATGGATGTGGCGCCGCATGGTTTGCCGATGGCGCTGGCGATCATGGCAGGGCTGTTCGTGTGCTTTGCCCGTCAGTCGTACCGCCGGGTGGGCAAGCTGCGGGCAGTGGCTGACTGAAGCCAGCGCTGGCCCGATCGGAGGGCTACATCTTTTCGCAGGATTGTTGCGAGAAACGGCACTCTTCGGATCGTCACAAGCCGCGTAGAATCCACCGCCTGATCGAAATGTAAAGAGGAACATTCGATGAGGCGCCACTGCCTTGCCCGATTTTACCTGGCTGTAATGGCCCTGATGCTGGCGATGGCCAGCCCGGCCTGGTCGGCTCCGGCCGCACCGGTGTCCAGCCTGGCCGCTGCCGAGCTGCCCGTACTGGATGAAAACGCCAGCTACGAGCAGTTGAACGACCGGCTCGACCAGATCCGCCAGGGTGTGACCAGCAATGCCAACGACGACCTGTTGTCGCAATTGCGCTTGGCCGCCGTGCAGGTGCAGCGCCAGGCAGACGCCTTGAGCGCCCTGCGCACGGCCGATGCGGAAAAACTGGACGACAAGCTCAAGGTCATCGGCCCGGTGCAGCCGGACGAAGCCCAGAGCCTGACCCAGCAGCGCAAACAACTTGAAGCCGAAAAGAAGGCAGTACTTGCCGAGCAGGAGCAGGCTGCCAAGCTGACCCAGTCGGCCCGCGACCTGTCGACGCAGATCGTCAACCTGCGCCGCAGCCAGTTCAACTCGCAGGTCACCAGCCGCGCCACCAGCCCGCTGACCCCGGCCTTCTGGCAATCGCTGATTCGCCCTACCGATGAAGACGTGATACGCCTGCGCGACCTGCGCGGCGAGGCGGCCGATGCCTTGGCCAGTGCCTTCAGTGCCGAGCATAGGTGGTTCTTCATCGCCAGCCTGGTAGCGGCGATCCTGGTCTGGACCTTGGTGCGCCGGGTGCTCGAACGGTTGTTGGCCGATGCGATGATCCGCTGGTTGCCCGAAGGGCGCCTGCGCCGCAGCGCACTGGCCTTGAGCGTGAGCCTGGCCACCCTGGGTACCATCGCCGGCTCCGTGTCGATGCTGCGCTGGGGCCTGGAAAATAGTTCGGAGCTTGGGTCCGACATCGCCAGCCTGACCAACCACTTCCTCACCTTGGTGGTGTTCAGTGCCTTCATCTCCGGCCTGGGCCGCGCCATGCTGATGCTGCAGCGCCCGTCCTGGCGCCTGCCGCCGATCGCTGACGAAGTGGCCAGCGCCCTGGGCTGGTTCCCCAAGCTGCTGGCCCTGGCGCTGATGGTGATGTTGACCATGGAGCGCATCAACAGCGTGATCGGCACCAGCCTGGCACTGACCGTGGCAACCAACGGCCTGACCGCACTGGTAGTGGCGGTGATCTTCTCGGCGGCGTTGGTGCGCTACCGTCGCACCTTGCGCAAGCATGAACTGGATCGCCCCACCGGCCTGGCTGGGTTGATCCCGTTCGTGATCGTGGTATGGGTGGCGCTGATCGTGCTGGCGCTGTTGACCGGCTACCTGACCCTGGCCTACTTCCTGACGGCCAAGCTGTTGTGGGTCAGCGTGGTAGCCACCTGTGCCTACCTGTTGACCACGTTCCTCAGCGACCTGTGCGAAACCTTGCTCTCGCCCCGTCAGCCCGGAGGCCTGGCACTGGCTGCAACACTGGGCCTGGCGCCCCGCCACCAGGCGCAGGCCAGCACCATACTGACCGGCATCGGCCGTACCGTGCTGCTGTTCCTCGCCGTGTTGCTGGCGCTCATGCCTTCGGGCACCAGCCCCAGCGAGCTGCTGGTAAGCCTGGGCGACTGGGATGGCACGGGGGGCAAGCTGCTCGGCAACTTGAATATCGTGCCCCAGGACATTCTGCTGGCCGTGGCGATCTTCTTTGGCGGGCTGTTCGCCATACGCGTGCTCAAGCGCTGGCTGAGCGAGCGTTTGCTGCCGGAAACCGACATGGACGCGGGCATGCGAGCCTCGCTGGTGACCCTTGTGGGTTACCTGGGCTTCCTGTTCCTGGCCATGCTGGTGATGTCGACCCTGCGTATCAACCTGACCAGCCTGACCTGGGTGGTCAGTGCGCTGTCGGTCGGTATCGGTTTCGGCTTGCAGCAGATCGTGCAGAACTTCATTTCCGGCCTGATCCTGCTCACCGAGCGCCCGGTCAAGGTGGGCGACTGGGTCAGCCTGGCCGGCGTAGAGGGTGACATTCGCCGTATCAACGTGCGTGCCACCGAAATCCAGATGTCCGACCGCTCCACGGTGATCGTGCCCAACTCGCAGTTCATCTCGCAGAACGTGCGCAACGTGACCATGGGCAATGCTCTGGGTGTGGTCGGCATTACCCTGACCTTGCCGCTGGAGACCGATGCCAACCGTGTACGCGAGGTGTTGCTCAAGGCTTACCACGAGCATGAGGCGGTGCTGGATGCGCCGTCGCCGTCGGTGACCTTCAAGGACCTGACCAGCGCTGGCATGGTGATCGGCGTCAGTGGTTACGTGGCCGGGCCGCGGCAGGTGTCGGGGGCGCGCAGCGACCTGCTGTTCACCATCCTCGGCCAGTTGCGCGACGAGGGCATCTCCCTGTCTTCGCCGCAGAGCATGGTGCTGGTGCAGGAAGGCTCGCGCCCGGCTGACGAGCCGGCGTAACGCCCATCGCCGGCAAGCCGGCTCCCACAATGACCGCAGTACTGTCTATTTCTGTGGGAGCCGGCTTGCCGGCGATAGGGCCGCAAAGCGGCCCCCCTGCGCTCCTCAGCCCAGGCAGCGAGTCACATGCTTCACCGACAGGTACCCCGACAACCCCAAGGCCCGAGCTCTCCCACAATGACCGCAGCACTGTCTATTTCTGTGGGAGATCACCCAGCCCTTCCGGGCTGCGCTGTCGCGCAGCAAACATGAGACGCATGACTTCAGACTTGCAGTGGCGCTGACATTTTGAAAAAGAAAAGGCGGCTGGCCCCATAGGGCCAGCCGCCTTTTGCTTTGTTAGGGTTCGAGCGCGCGGGACAGAGATCCTAGCCAGCACTGGTGTGTGTCGAGCACACCCGTGTGGGAGAGTGATCCGCACGGTATCGGCGTGAAGTCCCTGTAGGCATCAGCTGATTCAGCTGTGACCACGTATGAGAGAGTGAACCCTTTCGCCACCGTGTGCCCCGCGCGCCCTTTATCCTGCGAGGATTCATTATGGCGCGCAAGCCTTCCAAGCAACGCTTCACCATCGTTCACCCCGATTGTGCGGCGATCGATGTCGGCGGCCGAGAACACTTTGTCGCAGTCGACCCTCGGCACGACGACTCTGTCCGGTCATTCACGTCTTTTACTGATGACCTGGCGTTTATTGGATTCCGATTTACGAAATCCTCAGCGAACGTGGCTTTGACGTCTACCTCGTAAATGCTCACCAAGAAACAGGCTTATGTGGAGCAAGGTCTTGATGAGTTTGAAGCCCGTAGCCAAGACCGACAGCTTCGGGCTTTGCTTCGCAAAGCCCGAAAACTGGGTTTTCAGCTTGTGGCTGCTTGAGGTGCTTATAAATCAGTGGGTTGCATTTTGTTTGATGAGAGCCGGCTTGCCGGCGATAGGGCCGCAAAGCGGCCCCCCTGCGCTCCTCAGCCGAGGTAGCGGGTCACATGCTTCACCAACAGGTACCCGACAACCCCAATGCCCGAGCTCTCCGCAGCACTGTCGATTTTCTGTGGGAGCCGGCTTGCCGGCGATAGGGCCGCAAAGCGGCCCCCCTGCGCACCTCAGCCCAGGCAGCGAGTCACATGTTTCACCGACAGGTACCCCGACAACCCCCAAGGCCCGAGCTCTCGCCCGATCCCGCTGCCCTTTGTGCCGCCCCACGAGGTCTCGACGAACACCGCCTGCACCGAGTTGATCCACACATGCCCGACCTCCAGCGCATCGGCCACGCGCTCGGCACGTTCCAGATCGGCTGAGCAGACAGTGGCAACCAGGCCGAAGCGGCTGTCGTTGGCTTCGGCAATGGCCTGCGCTTCTGTCGAGAAACGACGCGCGCACAACACCGGGCCGAAGATCTCTTCGCTCCACAGGCGGCTATCCACAGGCACATCGACATACAGTGTCGGGCTGACGAACCAGCCCTCGCGGTCCAGCGCCTTGCCGCCGGCCAGGCACTGCAGGCCTTCTTCGCGAGCGGTGGCGAAATAGCCGGCCACCTTCAGCCATTGCGCCTGGCTGGTCAGCGGCCCCATGTCCACGTCTTCGCTTAGCGGGTTGCCCACGCGTAGCTTTTCCAGCGCCTGTTGCAAGCGTGGCAGCAGCGCGTCGGCAATTCCATCTTGCACCAGCAGGCGCGAGGTGGCCGAGCACATCTGCCCGGCATTCCAGGTGATGCCGGCGACGATCCACTCCACCGCTTGGTCGACGTCGCAATCGTCGAACACCACGATCGCCGACTTGCCACCCAACTCCAGGGTCACCGGCCGGCACTGCGCCGAAGCGCTGCGCATCACTTGGCTGCCGACGTTGTTGCTGCCGGTGAACGACAGCTTGTCCAGGCCGTTGTGGCTGCTCAGGGCGGCGCCGGTCTCGGCCTTGCCGTTGACGATGTTCAGCACGCCGGCCGGCAGGCCCAAGGTGTCGGCGATCTGGCCGTAGGCCTGCTCGATCAGCGGGGTGACTTCCGAGGGCTTGAGCACCACGGTGCAGCCTGCGGCCAGGGCCGGGGCGAGTTTCCAGGCGCTGGTCACCAGCGGGAAGTTCCACGGCACGATCAGGCCGACCACGCCCACCGGCTCCAGGCGGGTACGGGCGGTGAAACCGGGGGCGGCCAGGGGCACTTCACGGTTCTTTTCAGGTAGCTGCTCGGCCAGCTCGGCGTAGTAGGCGAAGGTGGCGATGGCGTCGTCCAGGTCGATTTCGGCCTCGTGACGCGGCTTGCCATTGTTGCGCATCTGTAGGGCGATCAGTGCTTCGCGGCGTTGGCCGAGCTGCTCGGCAAAGCCTCGCAGGAACGCTGCGCGGGTGCTGGCGGTGAGGGCTTTCCAGGTCGGCAGGGCATCGCGGGCAGCCGCCACGGCCTGGTCGACCTGGGCAACGCTCGCGGCCATCAGTTCGGCAAAAGGCAGGCCCAGGGCCGGGTCGTTGACGCTGATGCAGTCAGTGCCTTGGCCTTCGACCCAGCGGCCAGCGATGTAGTGGGAAGTGGTCATGGTCAGTTTCCAGTCAGGCCATTTCGGCAGAGGTCACGGGCGTGTGCTGGGTGCTTTTGCAGCGCACCCAACGCGGGCCGTTGGGGCCATACACGCCAGCAGGTTCGGGGAACAGGTTGAGCAGCAGCAGGTAAAGCGCGCCGGCCAGGCCCAGGGTGACCGGCAGGCTCAGGTCGATACCGCCGGCCAGGTCGCCGAGCGGGCCGACGAATTGCCCCGGCAGGTTGACGAAGCACAGGCCGACCACCGCGCTGGGGATCCACGCGCCCATGCCGCGCCAGTTCCAGCCGTGCAGGAACCAGTAGTGGCCACCGCGCTGGCCACGGGTGAACACCTGCAGGTCGTCGGCGTGGTAGAAGCCGCGGCGGGTGATGAGGCCGAGAATCATGATCACCATCCACGGGCTGGTGCAGGTGATGATCAGCACGGCGAAGGTCGACACGCTCTGCACCAGGTTGAAAGTGAAGCGGCCGATGAAGATGAAACCGATGGCCAGCACGCCGATCAGCAGGGTGGCGCCGGCGCGGCTGAGCAGGCGCGGGAACACACTGGACATGTCCAGCCCGGTGCCGTACAGCGCGGTGGTGCCGGTGGACATGCCGCCGATCACCGCAATCAGGCACACCGGCAGGAAGAACCAGCTCGGCGCCACGGCCAGCAGGCCACCGACGTAGTTGTTGGCCGCGATGTAGTCCGGTGCCTGGCTGGCCACCAGGGTGGCGGTGCACAGGCCGAACAGGAACGGGATCAGCGTGGCGGCCTGGGCGGCGATCACCGCCAGCATGATGCGGGCCTTGGGTGTCTGGCGCGGGATGTAGCGCGACCAGTCGCCGAGGAAGGCGCCGAACGACACCGGGTTGCTCATGGCCAGGATCGCCGCGCCGACGAAGGCTGCCCAGAAGCCGGCCTGGCCGAGGTTGACGCTACCGGCGTAACCGGCGTCGAATGGCCCGGCGAAGGCGAAGATGCCCAACAGGAACAGCAGGCTCGAAGCCCATACGGCGATCTTGTTGACCCACAGCATGAAGCGGAAGCCGAAGATGCACACCACCAGCACCAGCACGGCGAACAGGCCGTAGGCCAGGCCCAGGGTCAGGTCGGTTTCCGGCAACCCGGCCAGGCGCTTGGCTCCGCCGACCAAGGCATCGCCGGAGCTCCACACCGACAGCGAGAAGAACGCCACGGCGGTTAGCAGCGACAGGAACGAGCCGACGATACGCCCGTGCACGCCGAAGTGGGCGCCGGACGACACGGCGTTGTTGGTGCCGTTGAGCGCACCGAACAGGCCCATGGGCGCCAGGATCAGCGCGCCAACGCCGACCCCGAGCAGAATCGCCCAGACCCCGGCCTGGAACGACAGCCCGAACAGTACCGGGAAGCTCCCCAGCACGGCGGTGGCAAAGGTGTTGGCGCCGCCGAAGATCAGGCGGAACAGGTCAAGCGGGGAGGCGTCGCGTTGATCGTCGGGGATCTGTTCGACGCCGTTGGTCTCGATACCGGTCGAGTGGCTCATGGTGATGCTCCAGCGCGTTAGTTGTAGGCCGGTGCGGTGCACGGGCCCTATTGTGGGTGCGTTGGCAGGGCGGCAAGGCCGCGTAAAAGGATGATCAGGTTGCGCTGACGACCGACAGGTGCTCGTGGCACGCCAGCAAGCGCTCGCCTTGGTGGCGGAAGACGATGGTCTCGCGTTCGTTGAGCAGGTGTTCCTCGCCGGCGATGCGGATGTGCGTGGCCACATCGTGCATGAAAATCGCCACGTCGCCTTGCAGGCTCACCTGCACGTTGCTCGATTTGCAGCCGAGTACGGCGAAACCCTCGGCCTGCCATTGGGCCCAGAGTTCTTCATAGGCGCGGCGTGACAGCAGCGGTTGCGGCAAGGTGTGGAAGAGGAAGGTGGCGTCTTCGCTGAAACAGGCGAAGTAGCGGGCGGTGTCGTTGCTGGCAAAGGCGGCGACGAGGTCGGCAGCGGCCTGCCGTACCTGGAGTGTCTGGTCCACGGGAGTGGCCTCACGGTTATTGTGATTGTGTTGAGGCGATTCTGGTGGGACGTGCGGGGGGGAAAAATCGCTGGGGGGAAATAATTAGTTCAGGAATTTGTAAACCAATGTGCTGGCTGTCACCTTCAACCGTTCAAGCAAGCGATCAAGTAACGGCAAAACTCGATCGCTCACTGGCTTGGAACGGAGATCTTCGTTCAGTTGGCCTCACGCACTGCGCTCAAGAAGGCCCGGGTACGCTCCTGTTGCGGGTTTTCATAAATCTGCGCTGGCGTCCCCTGTTCATGAATCTGGCCTTTATAGAAGAAGCACACTCGGTCAGCGAACTCCCGGGCAAAGCCCATCTGGTGCGTCACCATCAGCATGGTCAGGTTGTGCTCGCTGCCCAAGCGACGAATCACGTTCAGCACCTCGCCACACAGTTCCGGGTCCAGCGCCGAGGTCACTTCGTCGAACAGCATCACCTTTGGCCGCATCGCCAGCGCCCGGGCTATGGCCACACGCTGTTGCTGGCCGCCTGACAACTGCGACGGGTAGTGATCGAACTTGTTGCCCAGGCCGACCATTTCCAGCAGTTCGGCAGCACGCTCGCGCGCCTCGGCCGGCTTGACGCCCAGCACCTGGACCGGCGCCTCGATCACGTTCTGCAAGGCACTCATGTGCGGGAACAGGTTGAAGCTCTGGAACACCATGCCGATCTTCGCCCGCACCTTGCGCACATGGCGCTCGCTGGCGGCCACCAGTGCGCCGTTGCGCCCGGGCATGTGGGTGAGCGATTCGCCATCGACTTCGATCATGCCTTGGTCGATCCCTTCCAGGGTCATCAGCACCCGCAGCAAGGTCGACTTGCCCGAGCCGCTGGGGCCGATGATCGCCACCTTCTCGCCGGGTGCGACGTTGAGATTCAGGCCGTCGAGCACGGTGAAACTGCCGTAGCGTTTGGTCACGTCCTTGAAGCTGACGATCGGTTGGGCGATGGCCGGGGAGGGCATGCTGGTGTCCCGCGCAAGCGGAGTGGTGGCAGTGGCGAGGTGGGTCACAGGCGCAATCATCAGCGGAGCTCCAGGCGCACTTCAAGGCGCCGAACGAGGTAGGCCAGAGCGACGCTCAGGGCCAGGAAGAACAGACCGACCAGGGTGATAGGCTCCAGGTAGCGGAAGCTTTCGGAACCGACGTTCTTGGCCTGCTGCATGATTTCCACCACGGTGATGGCCGACAGCACCGGAGTGTCCTTGAGCATGGCGATCAGGTAATTGCCCAGCGGTGGCAGGATCGGCCGGATCGCCTGGGGCAGGATGATCGCCCGGTAGGCCGTCCAGGGGGCGAAGTTCAGGGCGATCACCGCTTCCCACTGGCTGCGCGCCACCGAATCGAGGCCTGCGCGGTAGACCTCGGCCAGGTAGCAGGCGTAGTGCAGGCCAATGCCGATGATGCCGGCCTGCATGGCGGTCATGTTGACCCCGTAGTTGGGCAGCACGTAGTAGAGGAAGTACACCTGGATCAGCAGTGGCGTGCTGCGGATGAACTCGATCAGCAACGCCACCGGCCACGACAGCCAGGCCTGGCGACTGCGCCGGGCAATGGCCAGGAACAGCCCAAGGACCACTGCAATCAGGAAGCCGACCACGGTGATGCCCAGCGTTTTCAGCGACGCCTGCAGCAGATCCGGCAGAATCTGCACGACATAGTTCCAGTCCCAGACATTCATGACAGGCTCCCCCGCAGGCGGCCACGGCTCAAGCGCCGTTCGACCCTGCGCATGAGGAAGTTGATGACCTGCGCCAGCACGAAGTACAGCAGCAGCGTGAGGCTGAAGATTTCCAGGGTCTGAAAGGTCGCCTGGTCCAGTTGGCGAGCGCGGAAGCTCAGGTCCGACAGGGTGATCAACGACACAAGCGAGGTGTTCTTGAGCAGCTCGATCAGCAAGTTGGTGCCTGGGGCGATGGCCGCCAGCAATGCCTGGGGCAGAATGACCCGGCGAAAGCGTGTGGAGGCGGGCATGTTCAGTGCGGTGCAGGCTTCATATTGCCCTTTGGCCACCGAGCTGATCGCGCCGCGCATCACTTCAGCGCCGTAGGCACCGATATGCAGCCCGAGGCCGACGATCGCCACCGTGTAGGCACTGAGCTCCAGGTTGAACGGCGGCAACGGCAGGACGAAGAACAGCCAGAACAACTGCACCAGCAACGAGGTGCCACGGAACAGTTCGATGTAGGCCACGCACAGCCAGCTCAACGCTCGCCATGACGAGCGCCGGCCGAGCGCGGCGAGGATCGCGGCGACGATAGCCAGCAGCGAGCCGAAGAAGGTGATCTGGACAGTGATCCAGGCGCCTTGCAGTAACAACGGTATCAATTCACCCATGGTTCGACCTGAATAATCGGATTACACAGGGAATGGCACGGCAAGCGCCATGCCACCTCGATTCACTGCTGGGCACAGAGCTCGGCGGCGGTCTTGTCGGTCACGTTGGAGCGGTCGAAGCCAAATGGCGCGACGGTCTTGAGGTGCTCCTCGCTGCCCAGCCACTGCTTCATCTGGGCGTTGACCGCGTCGCGCAGGGCCTTGTCCTCGGGCCGGAAAGCCAGTGCGCCATAGCCGGTGTGGGCGGGGTCATCGGTGAAGTCGGCGATTGCCTCGACCTTGTCGCCCCCTTTTCTGGCCAGCCCTTTCATGGTCAGCTGGGTGCCCACCGCAGCGTCGGCGCGGCCGGCGCGCACGGCTTGCAGTTGGGCTGTGGTGTCCGGTACCTGGAGGATCTGTGCGTCCTTGATGCCTGAGTCGCGGGCATAGGCCAGGTTGACCGTGCCCGCCATGATCGCCAGCTTCACCTCGGGGTTCTTGGCGATGTCGGCATAGCTGTGCAGGTTCTTCGGGTTGCCCTGGGCCACCAGCAGGGTGTCGGGCAAGGCGTATTGCGGGTCAGTGAAGATCACCTGCTTGCAACGGGCGGGGGTGATGTACATGCCCGCGGCAATCACGTCGAAGCGCCCGGCGCGCAGGCCCGGGATCAGCGAGCCCCACTCGGTGAGCACGCCATCGACCTGCTTGATGCCCATCTTCTCGAAGATGACCTTGGCGATTTCCGGTGACTCGCCGGTGACCCGGCCATCGGTCTCGGTGTAGGCGAACGGAGTTTCGTTGGCGTAACCGATGCGGATGCGGCTGTTTTCCTTGATCTCGTCCAGGCTGGCGGCCTGGGCGCTGGCGAGCACGCCGAGGGTGGTACAGGCCACCAGCACGGATTGCAGCAGGCGTGGAACGTTGAAGGGCTGGCTCATCAATGAATCTCCTGTTTGTTATAAAAACCGTCACCGACGGCTCTGTGTTAGGAGGCAGTGGAGCAAAACAGCGAAAGCAGGGTGGGTCGTTTGTTCGTGCTGTCGGGCAGCGTGGGTTCGACCTTGGACCGAGCATACAAAAGCTGCAACCGCGATGGCATTGCACTAGGACAATTGCCTCGGTGGTCTGCAGGGGTGATGCTGTCACCCCGGCCCCCGCAAGCGAAACGAACATCATGATGCACAGTTGGAAGGCAGCCCTCGACGCCGCCCGCATCGGCGAGTCCAAGTACAAGATCCTGGTCCAGGCGGTTACCAGCGAGATCGAGCGTGGCGTGCTGGTGCACGACCAGCGCCTGCCGCCGCAGCGCCAGGTGGCCGATGCCTTGGGTATCAGCGTGCAGACCGTGACCAATGCCTACAAGGAACTGGAGCGTCAGGGCCTGGTGCGCTGCGAGATTGGCCGCGGCAGTTTCGTCAGCCGGCGCATGAGTGACCGTGTGTCGGATGACATCATCGACCTCCCTGAACGCACCCTGGTCGATTTTTCCATCACCCGCATCCTGCATACCCAAGTGCACGAGCGCATCTGGCGTGACACCTGCGCTGAGCTGGCCGTGGAGGAGGAGCAGCCATGGATCCACGCCTACCGGCCGATCGCCGGTTTCCAGAGCCACCGCGAGGCGGCGGTGCGCTGGCTCGATGGCCTGGGAATGCAGGTCGAGCATGACGATGTGCTGGTGACCAACGGTGCGGCCCATGGCATTTTCCTGGCCTTGGCATCGCTGGCCGGGCCGGACGATGTGGTGCTCTGCGAAGGCTTGACCGACCATGGCGTGATCGGCAACTCGCAAGTGCTCGGCTTCACGCTCAAGGGCCTGGAGATGGACCGCGAGGGGATCGATCCGGAGCATTTCGAGGATATCTGCAGCAACGAGCGGGTGACGGCGCTGGTGTGCACCCCCAACCTCAACAACCCGACCGTCAGCCTGATGCCTGACAGCCGGCGCCGGGAGATCGCAGAGATCGCCCGGCGCTTTGGCGTGCACATCATCGAAGACGATGTGTACGGGCCGTTGCTCGGTGGCCAGCATGCACGGCCACTGAGCACGTATGCACCGGAGCTGTCGTTCTATTGCACCAGCATGACCAAGTCGGTGCTCACCGGCTTGCGCGTGGGTTACCTGGCCATGCCCAAGCGCCTGGCGTTGCGCACCGAGAGCATCCTGCGGGTGAACAGCTGGATGGCCACGCCATTGGTGGCGGAGATCGCCTCGCGCTGGATCAACGACGGGCGTGCGGCGCAGTTGGTGGAGTTGCAGCGTACGTTGCTGGGCGAGCGCCAGGCCCTGTTGCGCGAGTACCTGGGTGACTATCTGCGCGGTCAGCATCCCCATGCATTGGGCGCGTGGCTGAACATTCCCGAGCGCTGGGAGGTGGACAGCCTGGTGCGGGCCTTGCGCCGCAGGCAGATTGCGGTCACGCCGCCGGAGCCGTTCCTCGTGCGCGGCACACCGCGACCGCGCGCGGTGCGCTTGTGCGTGGGTGCCGAGTGTTCCGAGGCCAAACTGCGCCAGGCCCTGGGCGATATGCGCGAGCTGTTCGAGCAGTACCCACAGATCCATGAGCTTTGAATGATCGGGCAAGACAAAATCTAAGGCAAATTGCCCTAGTACATTCATCGTGACAATTTTCGCCTCATACACTCCGCCCAACATCAGGTCACTTGTTGGGTCACGATCATGTCAGCGCTCTCGCTTCACGATCTCTATCTTGCCCGCCAGCGTATCCATGGCCTCGTGCGCCGCACGCCGCTGGAGCTGTCACCCAGCCTGTCGCGTTGCCTGGGTACGCCGATCTACCTGAAGCTCGAAGCGCTGCAGACCACTGGCAGCTTCAAGCTGCGCGGTGCCAGCAATGCCATCGCCGCGCTCAACCCCGAGCAACGCTCACGCGGCGTGGTCACCGCCTCGACCGGCAATCATGGCCGGGCGGTCGCCCATGCGGCGGCGCAACTGGGGGTGAAGGCGACCGTGTTTCTATCTGGGCTGGTACCGGACAACAAGGTCCGGGCCATCCGTGAACTGGGCGCCGAAGTGTGCATCGTCGGCCAGTCCCAGGACCAGGCCCAGCAAGCCGCACTGCAGTACAGCGCCGATCACGGCGCAGCGTTGATCCCACCGTTCGACCACCCTCAGGTCATCGCCGGCCAAGGCACCTTGGGCCTGGAAATCATCGAGCAGTTGCCCGAAGTCGAACAGGTACTGATCCCGCTCTCCGGTGGCGGCCTGTTCGCCGGCGTGGCGCTGGCACTGAAAAGCATCAACCCGGCGATCACCACCCACGGCATCAGCATGCAGCGTGGTGCCGCGATGCACGCCAGCCTGCAGGCCGGCAGCCCGGTCGAGGTCGAGGAGTTGCCGACCCTGGCCGACTCGCTCGGCGGCGGCATCGGCCTGGACAACCAGTACACCCTGGCCATGACCCGGCGCCTGCTCGACGAGGTCCACCTGCTGTCGGAGGCCTCGATCGCCAATGGCATGCGCCACGCCTACCAGCATGAACGGCTGGTGCTCGAGGGCGCTGGCGCGGTGGGCATCGCTGCACTGCTCGACGGCCTGGTAAACGCCAGAGGCCCGGTCGTGGTGGTGGTCAGCGGGCGCAATGTCGACAGCGCGCAGCACCTGCGTGTGCTCAACGGCGGCGACGCCTGAGTACTCACCTTTTCCTCACTGGAGGTATTTCGAATGCCGGCCATCACCTTGCTCAGCGAAGCCGACCTGCGTAGCTGCATCACCCTGGACTGCGCCGCGGTCGATGTCATCGAACAGGCCTTTGCCCTGCTCGCCACGGCCCAGGTGGCGATGCCACCGATCCTGCGTCTGGACGTGCCTGAGCACAACGGCGAAGTGGATGTGAAGACCGCTTACCTGCCAGGGCTGGAGCGCTTCGCGATCAAGGTCAGCCCGGGCTTCTTCGACAACCCCAAGCTTGGCCTGCCCAGCCTCAACGGCATGATGATGCTGCTGTCGGCACGCACCGGCCTGCTCGATGCCTTGCTCCTCGACAACGGTTACCTCACGGCCGTGCGCACCGCTGCGGCCGGCGCAGTGGCCGCACGCTGGCTGTCGCGCCAGGACAGCCGCCGGGTGGCGCTGATCGGCAGCGGTGAGCAGGCGCGTCTGCAACTGCAGGCACTGCGCCTCGTGCGGCCGATCGAGCAGGTCAAGGTCTGGGGCCGTGATGCGGACAAGACCGCAGCGCTGTGCGACGAACTCGGGCGCGATGGGCGCCTGCAGCTGCAGGCTTGCGACAGTGTCGACCAAGCCATGCAGGCAGTCGACATCGCCATCACCTGCACTCCAAGCCGCACGCCGCTGATCCAGCCACATCATCTGCAGCCCGGCCTGCATATCACCGCCATGGGCTCGGACGCCGAGCACAAGAATGAAATCGCGCCCACCGCCCTGGCCCGGCTCGACCGCTACGTCGCCGACCGCCTGAGCCAGACCCGGGTACTGGGCGAATTGCACCACGCCTTGCGTGCCGGCGCGGTTGGCGAGCGCGCCGGTCACTGCGAACTGGGCCAGATCATCGCCGGCCTGCAACCGGGCCGGGTGAGCAGCGATGAGGTCACGCTGTGCGACCTGACCGGCACCGGTGCCCAGGACACCGCCATCGCCAACCTGGCCTTCGAACGCGCAGTCGCCGCCAACAAGGGCCTGGCGTTTCTCAGCTGAAGACATTTGCAACCCACTCACAAGAAGGGCATCCGTATGTCACAAACAGTGGTCAACCTGCCGTTCAGCCGGCAGGAATACGCCCAGCGCCTGGCCAAGACCCGCGCCGCCATGCAGGCGCAAGGCCTTGAGTTGTTGCTGGTTACCGACCCATCGAACATGGCCTGGCTGACGGGCTATGACGGCTGGTCGTTCTACGTGCACCAGTGCGTGCTGCTGGCGCTCGATGGCGAGCCGATCTGGTTTGGCCGCGGCCAGGACGCCAATGGCGCCAAGCGCACGGTGTTCATGCAGCACGAGAACATTGTCGGCTACCCGGATATCTATGTGCAGTCGCGCGAGCGCCATCCGATGGACTACCTGTGCCAGGCCGTGATTCTGGCCAAGGGCTGGGGCGGCCTGAGCATCGGCGTGGAGATGGACAACTACTATTTCAGCGCCGCGGCCTACCAGGCACTGTGCAAGCACCTGCCGCAGGCGCGGTTCAGCGATGCCGCCGGCCTGGTCAACTGGCAGCGGGCGGTCAAGTCGCCGCAGGAAATCGCCTACATGCGCATCGCCGCGCGCATCGTCGAGCAGATGCACGGGTGCATTCTCGAACGCATCGAGCCGGGCATGCGCAAGAACGAGCTGGTGGCCGAGATCTACCGCAGCGGCATTCTCGGCGTCGATGGCCATGGCGGCGACTATCCGGCCATCGTTCCTCTGTTGCCGACCGGCGCCGACGCCAGTGCGCCGCACCTGACCTGGGACGATTCGCCATTCAGTCGCGGGGCGGGCACCTTCTTCGAGATCGCCGGCTGCTACAAGCGCTACCACTGCCCGCTGTCGCGCACGGTGTACCTGGGCAAGCCGCCGCAGCATTTTCTCGAAGGCGAGAAGGCCGTGGTCGAAGGTATCGCCGCCGGCCTCGATGCTGCGCGGCCAGGCAATACCACCGGAGACATCGCCCGGGCGTTCTTCCGCGTGCTGGAAAAGTTCGGCATCCACAAGGACAGCCGCTGCGGTTACCCGATCGGTATCAGTTACCCGCCAGACTGGGGCGAGCGCACCATGAGCCTGCGCCCGAGCGACACCAGCGTGCTGCAACCGGGCATGACCTTCCACTTCATGCCGGGGTTGTGGATGGACGACTGGGGGCTGGAGATCACCGAAAGCATCCTCATCACCGAGACCGGGGTCGAGACCCTGTGCAACGTGCCTCGCCAGCTGTTCGTGAAGGACTGAGCCATGAATGCAATCGCCCAGGCCGCCGCCATGGTGGCCAACCCGATCAGCTGTACCCTGGATTTCGAGCGCGATGGCGTGCAGCACGGTTTTCTCAAGCTGCCGTACTCGCGTGACGACTCCGCCTGGGGCGCTGTGATGATCCCGCTGACGGTGGTCAAGCACGGCAATGGCCCGACGGCCCTGCTCACCGGTGGCAATCACGGTGACGAATACGAAGGCCCGGTGGCGCTGAGCAAACTGGCCCAGCAGCTGCAGGCCGAGCAGGTCAGCGGGCGGGTGATCATCGTGCCCTTCATGAATACGCCTGCGGTGCATGCCGGGACCCGCACCTCACCAATCGACAAAGGCAACCTCAACCGCAGCTTCCCGGGCCGGCCCGATGGCAGCGTGACGGAAAAGATCGCCGATTATTTCCGCCGCACCCTGCTGCCACTGGCCGATGTCGTCCTGGATATCCACTCCGGTGGGCGCACCCTCGACTTCCTGCCCTTCGCCGCCTGTCACGTGCTGCCCGACAAGGCCCAGCAAGCCCGGTGCGAGGCGGGCATGCGGGCGTTCGCCGCGCCCTATGGCATGCGCATGCTGGAACTGGACGCCCAGGCGATGTACGACACGGCCGCCGAGGAGCAGGGCAAGGTGTTCGTGACCACCGAACTGGGGGGGGGCGGCACCTGCACCGCCAAAAGCGTCGGCCTGGCCGAACGCGGCATACGCAACCTGCTGATTCATGCCGGCATCCTCGAAGGGGAGATGGAGCAGGGCGAGACCATTCTGCTGGACATGCCGGATGGCGATTGCTTCGTCGCCAGCGAGCATGACGGCCTGCTGGAGATGTGTCGCGATCTGGGCGACACGGTCAGCCAGGGCGAGGTGATCGCCCGGGTGCATGACATCCGCCGCACCGGTGCCGCCCCCTTCGAGTACCGCGCCAGGCGCAGCGGGCTGCTCGCCGCGCGGCACTTCCCAGGGCTTGTGCAGTGTGGCGACACCCTGGCGGTGATCGCTGAAGTCTTGGTCTAGGCCCATCGCCACGACAACGAGGTATGGAGAACAGTCATGTCGCACCACTACCCATTCAACAACCTGTGCCACATCGATGGCCAGTGGCTGCACAGCAACAGCGGCAACAGCATCGCCGTGCATGACCCGGCCAGCCGTCAGGTCATCGACCATGTGCCGATGCTCGACCACGAACAGATCGTCGCCGCAGTGGATGCCGCCGAGCGTGCATTCCCGGCCTGGCGGCAGCAGAGCCTGGACAGCCGAGCGGCGCTGCTGCGGCGCTGGGCCGAGTTGATGCTCGGACACCAGGAGGCGCTGGCGCGTATCCTCAGCACCGAGCAGGGCAAGCCGTTGCCGGAAGCCCGTGGTGAAATCGCCTATGCGGCGAGCTTCATCCCCTGGTTCGCCGAACAGGCCCGGCGCCTGAACGGTGAGACCATCCCCAGCCATATTCCAGGTGCCCAGTTGAGCACCCTGAAGGAGCCCGTTGGGGTCTGCGCGCTGCTCACACCGTGGAACTTCCCCAGCGCCATGATCACCCGCAAGGCCGCTGCGGCACTGGCCGCCGGCTGCACGGTGGTGGTCAAGCCGGCCCATGAAACGCCGTTTTCGGCCCTGGCGCTGGCGCAATTGGCACAGGACGCCGGTTTCCCGCCGGGGGTATTCAACGTGGTGATCGGCGAGCCGCAGATGGCCATGCAAACCCTGGTACGCGACAGCCGCGTGCGAGCCGTCAGCTTCACCGGCTCGACCCGCGTCGGCAAGCTGGTGCTGCAGGCCGCCGCCGAGGATGTGAAGAAGGTGGCATTGGAGCTGGGCGGCAATGCGCCGTTCATCGTCTGCGCCGATGCGGATCTCGACCTGGCCGTGCAGGTGGCCGTGGCGGCCAAGTTCCAGACCTCCGGCCAGGACTGCTGCGCGGCCAACCGGATCATGGTGCAGCGGCCTTTGTACGACGCCTTCCTGACGCGCTTTGGCGAAGCGGTACGGGCGCTGAAGGTCGGCCCGGCCATGCTCGCGGGCGAGCAGACCGCTGCCGAGATCGGCCCGCTGATGCATCAGGCGGCCTTCGATGCCACCCAGGCGCGGGTCGAGGACGCCCTGCAGCGTGGCGCCCGGCGCCTGGCAGGTGGCGAGGGGCATGCCTTGGGGGGCTGGTTCTTCCAGCCGACGGTGCTGGCCGATGTCACCCCAGCCATGCGCATCTATCAGGAAGAAAACTTCGCGCCGATCGCCGGGGTCATGCCGTTCGACACCCTGGAACAGGCCATCGCCCTGGCCAACGACACCGAATATGGCCTGGCCGCGTACATCGTCGGCAACCGCCTCGACGTGGTGCACCCGCTGGTACGCCGGCTCGACCATGCGATGGTGGCGATCAATGGCGTCAAGTTCACCGGCCACCCCATCCCGTTCGGCGGCATGAAGGCGTCGGGCCTTGGCCGCGAGGGCGGTAGCGAGGGCTTCGAGCCCTTCGTGGAAACCAAATACGTTTGCCTGCACCACCACGGTCAGTTTTAAGGAGCGTTAGCCATGAGCCAAGATTTCAGCCAGCTGTTCGAACAGGACCGCGCCCACTTCATGCACCCCTCGACCCACGCCCACGATCACGCCAGCGGCGCGCTCAAAGGGCGGATCATCACCGGTGCCGAGGGCATCCGCCTGCGTGACCACGAAGGCCGTGAGCTGATCGATGCTTTCGCCGGTCTGTACTGCGTGAACATCGGTTACGGCCGTACCGAAGTCGCCGATGCCATTCACCGTCAGGCCAAGGAGCTGGCCTACTACCACACGTATGTCGGCCACTCTACCGAGGCGATCATCGAACTCTCCAGCCGCATCATCGAGTGGGCGCCGGCAGGGATGAAGAAGGTCTATTACGGCCTGTCGGGCTCCGATGCCAACGAGACCCAGGTCAAGCTGGTGCGTTACTACAACAACATTCTCGGCCGCCCGGCGAAGAAGAAAATCATCTCCCGTGACCGTGGCTACCACGGCTCGGGCATCATGACCGGCAGCCTGACCGGACTGCCCAGCTTCCATCAGCATTTCGACCTGCCGGTCGAAGGCGTCAAGCACACCGTCTGCCCGCACTGGTATCGCAAGGCGCCGGCCGGCATGGACGAACAAGCCTTCGTGCAGTATTGCGCCGACGAACTCGAGCAACTGATTCTCGCAGAAGGCCCCGACACCGTGGCCGCGTTCATCGGCGAGCCACTGATGGGTACCGGTGGCATCATCGTGCCGCCCAAGGGCTACTGGAAAGCGATCCAGGCTGTGCTCGAGCGTTATGACGTGCTGTTGATCGCCGACGAAGTGGTCTGCGCCTTCGGCCGACTGGGATCGAAGATGGGCAGCCAGCGCTACGACATCCGCCCGGACCTGATCACCACGGCCAAGGGGCTGACCAGCGCCTATGCGCCCCTTTCTGCAGTCATCGTCGGTGAAAAGGTATGGAACGTGATCGACGAAGGCTCGCGCAAGGCAGGCCCCATGGGCCACGGCTGGACCTACTCGGGGCACCCGATCTGCGCGGCGGCGGCGCTGGCCAACCTGGATATTCTTGAGCGCGAGAACTTGACCGAGAACGCCGAAGTGGTGGGCGGCTACCTTAACAGGCGTATGCGCGAAACCTTCGAAGGCCACCCGCTGGTAGGCGAAGTACGGGGTGACGGCATGCTGTGTGCGGTCGAGTTCATGGCTGACCGCGAGACGCGCACGGCGTTCGACCCGGCGCTCAAGGTCGGGCCGCAGGTATCGGCGGCGTGCCTGGAACGTGGCATGGTCGCCCGGGCCATGCCGCATGGTGACATTCTTGGTTTTGCCCCTCCGCTGGTGCTCACCCAGGAGGATGCCGAGCAGATCGTTGCCATTACCAAGGACGCGGTCGATGCCGTGGCCGGCAAGGTGCTCGGCTGACCTTCGCGCCAGGGGCCGCGTCCTGCTGCCCCTGGCTGCTGGCGAAGCGGCAAGCCGCTTGGGGCGCAAATGCCTCAAAAATCATTTTTGATTTGAATCAATCGTTTTTCCGGACTTATATCCCGCGCTCTCCCGGTTGAGACACGTCGAGCTGCGCTCGCAAGCGAGACGGCTACTCTTTGTGGATCGACCATAATGACTCTTCAGTCGAAGTCAGGAGCATGTGATGTCCAAGATGCACCGGAAAAAAGACCTTGATGCCGCCAAGGAAAAGCTCTCTGGCAAGGCCTATGAGAAAGAGCTGAAAAACCTCCATGTCGAGCTGGTCAAGCTGCAGGAGTGGGTGGTGGCCAAGGGCCTCAAGGTGTGCATCCTCTTCGAAGGCCGCGACGGCGCCGGCAAGGGCGGCACCATCAAGGCCATCACCGAGCGGGTCAGCCCGCGGGTTTTCCGCACAGTGGCGCTGCCGGCGCCGACCGAGCGTGAAAAGACCCAGATGTACGCCCAGCGCTACCTCAACCACCTGCCGGCCGCCGGCGAGGTGGTGATCTTCGACCGCAGTTGGTACAACCGCGCCGGCGTCGAGCGGGTGATGGGGTTCTGCACCGAAGACCAGGCCGACAAGTTCCTCGCGGTGGTGCCGTTGCTCGAGAAGCTGATGGTGGAATCGGGGATCATCCTCATCAAGTACTGGCTCGAAGTCAGTGCCGAGGAGCAGACCCGCCGCCTTCAGGACCGTATCAACGACGGCCGCAAGCTGTGGAAGTTGTCGCCCATGGACCTCAAGTCGTACACCCGCTGGGACGATTACACCCGCGCCCGCGACGCGATGTTCGCCGCCTCGGATTCCTCCTGGGCGCCCTGGTACATGGCCCATTCCGACGACAAGCGGCGCGCCCGCCTCAACATCATCAGCCACCTGCTCACCCAGGTTCCCTACAAGGACATCACCCGCGAAGCGGTAGTGAAACTGCCCAAACGCGGGAAGATCGGCAAGTACAAGCCTTTGGCCTATCCCTTCAAAGTCATCGAAGATCGGCTGTGATGGGCATTCTACGCAAAGCCTAGAGGAGGTGATCCATGCCGCACGATGGAAGCCTCTTACAGGCGACAGTAGTTTTTCTGTTGGCCGTGGTATTGCTGGTACCTCTGGCGCAACGCTTGAAGATGGGCGCGGTGCCAGGCTACCTGCTGGCCGGTATCCTCATCGGCCCCTCGGTACTTGGCCTGTTGGGCAACCCGGACAACGTGGCACGCATTTCGGAAATGGGCGTGGTCATGCTGTTGTTCGTGATCGGCCTGGAGCTTTCGCCACGGCGGCTGTGGACCATGCGCCGGGCGCTTTTTGGTATCGGTTCGTTGCAGGTGGGGCTTACCGCTCTGGTGCTAGGGCTGCTGGCGTACTGGCTGTTCGGCCAGTCGAAGCCTGCGGCGATCGTGCTGGGCGTAGGCCTGGCGCTGTCCTCCACCGCCTTTGGCCTGCAAGTGCTGGCCGAGCGCAAGGACCTGGGCAAGCCGCACGGCCGGCTGGCGGTGGCCATCTTGCTGTTCCAGGACATTGCCGCGATTCCGCTGATTGCCGTGGTGCCGTTGCTTGGCGGCGATGTCAGCGTTGCCGACGAAGGTAACTGGCCGATGCTGGCGGTAGTGGCCGGCATCGGTGTGGTGATCATCTTCGGCCGTTACCTGTTGACCCCGTTGTTCAAGTGGACCGTTGGTTCCGGCCTGCCCGAGCTGTCCACCGCCACGGCACTGTTGGTGGTACTGGGCACCGCCTGGGTGATGGAGCACGTCGGGGTGTCCATGGCCCTGGGTGCCTTTCTCGCCGGCGTGCTGATGGCCGAGTCGCCTTTTCGCCATGAACTGGAAACCCAGATCGAACCGCTCAAGGGCTTGTTGCTGGGGTTGTTCTTCGTCGGTGTGGGCATGAGCGCCGACCTCGGCTTGCTGTTCTCCATGCCATGGGCAGTGCTGGGCCTGACCCTGCTGCTGGTCAGCATCAAGATGCCGTTGCTGTACGCCCTGGGGCGTTTTGCCGGCGGGCTGAAGCGGCATGAGGCGCTGTGCCTGGGCGTGGTGCTGGCATCTGGCGGCGAATTTGCCTTCGTGGTGTTCAAGCTGGCGCTCGAACATCAAGTGCTGACGCAGCAGGTGCACGACCTGCTGGTACTCGCCATCACCCTGTCGATGGCCGTGGTACCGCTGGTAATGCTGGCCCTGGCGCGTCAATTGCGGGACGGCACTGGCCCCGAGGGTGTGCCCGAGGCAGGCAAGTGAATGGCGCCACACGGCGTCTTGAATGTTTGGAGACCTAACAATGCAACAAGGACTAAAGCTGGACAGCGCTCTGTCTCGGGGTTTGCTCGACGTGCTGATCAAGGCCGGGTTGATTGCCGCACTGGTGATCTTCTCCTTCGAGGTGTTCCAGCCTTTTCTCGAGCTGATGCTGTGGGCGGTGATCCTCGCGGTCACGCTGTACCCATTGCAGCAGCGCATCAAGCGCGGTTCGGGGCTCAAGGACGGCTATGCAGCGACCCTGGTGGTGGTACTGGTGCTGGTGGTGCTGCTGGTGCCGATCTACCTGGTGGTGGTATCCATCGGCGAGTCGGTGGACAGCCTGGTGAACGTGCTCAAGAGCGGTGCCTGGAGTGTGCCGACTCCGCCCGATTCGGTGGCCAGCTGGCCGTTGATCGGGCCCAAGCTGCATGCCCTGTGGCTATCGGCCTCGCAGAGCTTGGCACCGTTGCTGAACAACATGATGCCCTACCTCAAGGGCGCGAGCTTGACCGTGCTGGGTGCTGCAGCCAGCGCGGGCGCGGCGTTCCTGCTGTTCATCGGGGCGATCATCATTTCCGGGGTCATCATGGCGTTCGGTGCGCGTGGCGAGATCGCCTCGCAACGCATCGCCATACGTGTTTCCGGCGAGGAGCGGGGTAAGCCGCTCGCCAGGCTGTGCACGGCAACCATCCGTGCGGTGGCCCAAGGGGTGATCGGCATCGCCTTCATCCAGATGCTGCTGATTGGTGTCGGCTTCGTGGTCAAGGGCGTGCCTGGGGCAGGGATGCTGGCTATCGCCGTGCTCATGCTGGGGATTGCCCAGGCGCCGGCGACCTTGGTCACGCTGCCAGTGATCCTGTATACCTTCCATGCCGAGGGTTTCACTGCCGCGACCATCATCTTCGCGGTCTACACCTTCGTCGCCGGGCTCGCCGACAACGTGCTCAAGCCGCTGCTGCTGGGGCGCGGGGTGGATGTGCCGATGCCGGTGGTGCTGATCGGCGCCTTGGGCGGCATGGTGGTCAAAGGCATCATCGGCCTGTTCATCGGCCCGGTGATTCTCGGTGTAACCTATGTGCTGTTCTGGCAGTGGGTCGCCCTGCAGGTGCCGGAACCCCCTGTTGAGCCGGACGCGTGAGGCACAGCATCAAATGGCCTTGCGTGTGTCATGCCGTCAGCTTGTTCGCCGTGCTGGCAGGCTGCACCCAGGTCGGCCCCGACTTCCAGCCACCACAGGAGCCGTGGCTGACGAGCTGGAGCACGCCACTGCTGGAACAGGCTGGGCAGCCAGCTGCGGCGCCGGACCTGCAGCAGTGGTGGGCGGTGTTCGCCGACCCCACCCTGGATGCGCTGATCGCTGAAGCCGACGCCCACAACACCAACCTGCGGGTAGCCGGCTTGCGCATTGCCGAGGCGCGCGCGCAGCTGGCCATCGTGCAGACCGGGCGTTATCCACAGCTTCAGCAGTTGCGTGCGCAGAGCCTGTACCTCAAGCAGGATCAGTCGGGCACACCCACTGCCCGCGATTCGGTGTTCTGGCAGTCCAGCGTGGGCTTCGACATCGGCTGGGAAATCGACTTCTGGGGGCGCTTCAGCCGCGCCATCGAAAGCGCCGACGCAGCCTACTTTGCCTCCCAGGCCAACTACGCCGACGCCATGGTGCTGCTGCGCGCCCAGGTGGCCGACACCTACTTCGCCGTGCGCACTACCGAGGCGCGGCTGGCGATTGCTCTGGAAAACGCCAAGCGCCAGGCGCGCAGCCTGGAGATTACCGAGCGGCTGTTTCGCCACGGTGAGAACGATGAGCTCGACTGGCAGCAGGCGCGCACCCAGTACCTGGCGACCCAGGCCACCATCCCCGAGTTCGAGAACCAGCTCAATGCGCTGCATAACGTGCTGTGTTCGCTGCTAGGTCGCCCGCCTGGGCCGCTGCCCGAGTTGCAGGCGCGCCATGGCCAGTTGCCGTTGCCCGACCGCGCCGTGCTGCAGGACGTGCCCGCCAACCTGCTGTTGCGCCGGCCGGATGTGCGTGCGGCCGAGCAGGCCGTGGCAGCGCAGTCGGCCTTGGTCGGCGTTGCCGAAGCGGACCTTTATCCACAGATCAGCTTGCTCGGCAGCATTGGTTGGAGCTTCGCCTCGGCCAACCACTTGCCCAATAGCTTCGACGTGGCCGCAGGGCCGAGCCTGATCTGGAACCCGTTCGACTATGGCCGGCGCAAGAATGCCGTGCGCGTAGAGGATGCGCGCCTGCAGCAACTGATCGAGCTGTACCACCAGGGCGTGCGCGAAGCGGCGCGCGAGGCTGACGATGCCGCCAGCGGCCTGGTGCGTTCGCTGCAAAGTGCCAACATCCGCCATGATGCTTCGCAGGCGGCCCAGCGTTCGTTGAACCTGGCCAGCTCGCAATACCGCGAGGGTTTCGCCGATTTCCAGCGCGTGCTCGACGCCCAACAACTGTTGTTACAGCAACAGGACGGCTACTTGGTCAGCCGTGGTAATGCGGTGAGTAGCTTGGTGAGCTTGTACAAGGCACTGGGCGGTGGCTGGAATACCCGCCACGAGCCCATCGACCATGAAACGCGTCGGCAGATGCAGCAACGTACCGACTGGGGCGATCTGCTCGATGCCCCTGCACAGGGTGGAAACCAATGAGCGATATCAAGGAAACGCCCCCTGCACAGGCCCCAGCCCCAGACCGCGGCATGCGCTGGGTACTTTTGGCGATCGTCGTGAGCCTGGTCTGGTACCTGCTCGCCGACCGCTTCACGCCCTACACCCAGCAGGCTCGCCTGCAGGCCTACGTGGTGCCGGTGGCGGCGGAGGTCGCGGGCCAGGTCAAGCGCGTGGCGGTGGGCAACAACCAGCAAGTGCGGCGCGGCGATGTGCTGTTCGAACTGGATCAGGACCAGTACCGCATCGCGATGCAACGTGCCGAGGCCGACCTCGATACCGTGAAGCGGCAGGTGGGGGCCAGTACCGCCGGCATCGATTCGGCCCAGGCGTCTCTGGTAGCGGCACAGGCCAACGAGCGCAAGGCCCGTCAAGATGCAGAAAGGCTCAAGCGTCTGATCGAGGAAGACCCAGGCACGGTATCGGTACGCCGCCTGGAAGGGGCGCAGGCGACCCGCGACCAGGCCATCAGCAAGGTGGCGGCGGCCCGCGCCGAGGTAGTACGGGCGCGTGAGCAGCAAGGGGGTGACGAGGCCAACAACGCACAATTGCGCAGCGCTGCGGCCAATGTCGAAAAAGCGCGGCTGGACCTCGCCCGAACGGTGGTGCGCGCCGAGGCCAACGGGCTGATCACCGACCTGCGCACGGACGTTGGCCACTACGTCGGCGCCGGCACGCCGATGATGACGCTGATCGCCATCCATGACGTGTGGATCAGTGCCGACATGACCGAGAACAACCTTGGCCGGTTGCGTCCTGGCGTGCCGGTGCTGGTGGTGCTCGATTCCCTGCCGGGGGAAGTGCTGAAAGGGCGAATCCGCAGCATCGGCTATGGCGTGAGCGTCGGCCAGAGCGCGCCGCCAGGCAGCTTGCCGACGGTGCAGAACAGCCGCGAATGGCTGCGCTCGGCGCAGCGCTTCCCGGTGATCGTCGAGCTTGATCGTGACCAGTTGCAGGACCGCTCTGGCCTACGCGTGGGCGGGCAGGCTGAAGTCATGGCACTGCCCGGCGAGGGCAACCCGCTGAATCTGCTGGGCCGGTTGTTCATGTGGCTGATGAGCTGGCTGGCCTATGCCTATTGAGCTACGCCAGCTGCGCGCCCTGCGCCTGGCCTGGGGTGTGGCGCTGTGCCTGGCGGCGAGCTTTGGCCTGGGGCTGCCGGTGCCGATCCTGGCGCCGGTGTTCGCGGTATTGCTGCTGGCCATGCGCAGCCAGCCACTGCCCTTGCGCGCGGCGCCGTTGCTGGCCGTGCTGGTGCTGCTCAGTTGCGGCAGCGGCCTGCTGCTGATTCCCTTGTTGCGCCATGCCCCGCTGAGCGGGGTATTGCTGGTCGGTATTGGCGTGTTCCTGGTGCTGCGCTACGCGCTCAAGGGGGGCAATGGCCTGGTGGCGAACCTGCTGGTGATTGGCCTGACCATGATCGCCGCAGCCGGTACCAGCGATTTCACCCTGGCACTGTCCGTGGTCGAAGCCTTGGCCAAGGGCATGTTGCTGGCCACCCTCGGCACATCGCTGGCCCATGTGCTGTTTCCCGAGCCCGCCGATGCACCTGCGCAACCTTCACCGCCGCTGCTTGCCAATGAGGATGTTAGCTGGGTCGCCCTGCGCGCCACGCTGATCGTCATGCCGGCATTTCTGCTGGCGCTGATCGCACCGGACCAATTCATGCCGCTGATCATGAAGTCGGTGAGCCTGGGTCAGCAGGCCGAGGAAACCCGCGCCCGCCACGCCAGCCGCGAGCTGATTGGCTCGACCTTGCTGGCCGGGGTGCTGGCAATACTGATCTGGGGAGCGTTGAGCCTGTTCGTGCACCTGTGGATGTTTTTCCTGTGGGTGCTGCTGTTCACGCTCTGGCAGGCAAGGCGGCTCTATCGCGTGGTGGCGACCCGGCATAGCCCGGGTTACTGGGTGAGCTGCCTGACGACGGTGTTGATCCTGCTTGGGCAGTCGGTGCAGGACAGTGCCGGTGGGCAGGATGTGTACCGTGCCTTTGCCGTGCGCATGGCGTTGTTTCTTGCGGTGTCGGTGTATGCCAGTGTCATGCTGAGCTGGATCGATCGGCGTAGGGTTCGGGCTGTTTAGGTGGCTTTACCGGCCCTATCGCCGGCAAGCTGGCGCCCACAGGGATGGTGTGATCTTGAGCAAGGCGCTCTTCCTGTGGGAGCCGGCTTGCCGCCGATAGGGCCAGACCAGGCTGCCTAAGGCCTTCCTCCTGAAACTCGGCTTAGTGTAAGGAGGCCGGAAACGGCGACGCCCCCTTCGCCGGTAAGCCGGCGAAGGGGGCGTCGCGGGTGTAGCGTTATACGTTGAAGCGGAAGTGCATCACATCGCCGTCCTTGACGATGTAGTCCTTGCCTTCCAGGCGCCACTTGCCGGCTTCCTTGGCACCGCCTTCACCCTTGAACTGGATGAAGTCGTCATAGGCCACCACTTCGGCGCGGATGAAGCCTTTTTCGAAGTCGGTGTGGATCACGCCAGCGGCTTGTGGCGCGGTGGCGCCGACGCGGACGGTCCAGGCGCGTACTTCCTGCACGCCGGCAGTGAAGTAGGTCTGCAGGTTGAGCAGCTCGTAACCGGCGCGGATCACGCGGTTCAGGCCAGGTTCTTCCAGGCCCAGGGCCTCGAGGAACATGTCCTTTTCTTCGCCGTCGTCGAGCTCGGCGATTTCAGCTTCGATCTTGTTGCACACCGGCACCACGACCGCGCCTTCTTCCTCGGCGATGGCCTTGACCACGTCCAGGTGCGGGTTGTTGTCGAAGCCGTCTTCGGCGACGTTGGCGATGTACATCACCGGCTTGCTGGTCAGCAGGTGGAAGCCACGGATGACGGCCTTCTCGTCGTCAGCCATGTTCTTCATCAGGCTGCGCGCCGGCTTGCCTTCGGTGAAGTGAGGGATCAGTTTTTCCAGGATGGCCTTCTGCGCCAGGGCTTCCTTGTCGCCGCCCTTGGCATTGCGGGTAACCTTCTGCAGTTGCTTCTCGCAGCTGTCGAGGTCGGCGAAGATCAGCTCCAGGTCGATGATCTCAATGTCGCGCTTGGGGTCGACGCTGTTGGAAACGTGAATCACGTTCTCGTCTTCGAAGCAGCGCACCACGTGGGCGATGGCGTCGGTCTCGCGGATGTTGGCGAGGAATTTGTTGCCCAGGCCTTCACCCTTTGAGGCACCGGCTACCAGGCCGGCGATGTCGACGAACTCCATGGTGGTCGGCAGGATGCGGTTGGGCTTGACGATTTCCGCCAGCGCCGCCAGGCGCGCGTCGGGCATCGGCACGATGCCGCTGTTCGGCTCGATGGTGCAGAAGGGGAAGTTCTCCGCCGCGATGCCAGACTTGGTCAGGGCGTTGAACAGGGTGGACTTGCCGACGTTGGGCAGGCCGACGATGCCGCAATTGAAACCCATGGGTATTCCCCTCTCTAGGAAATCAGGCCTTCTGGCTGTGCAGCTCGCGCATCGCCTTGGCGAAATCGCCGGCGAGCACGTCCGGCAGCACGCCGAGGGCAAAATCGATGCTGGCGTCGAGCTTCTCCTGCTCGGCGCGCGGCGCGCGGCCCAGGACGAAGTTGGAGACCAGTTTGGCGTCGCCCGGGTGGCCAATGCCAAGCCGCAGGCGGTGGAAGTCGTTCTGGTTGCCGAGCTGCGCGATGATGTCGCGCAGGCCGTTGTGCCCACCATGGCCACCGCCGCGCTTGAGCTTGGCGACGCCTGGCGGCAGGTCGAGTTCGTCATGCGCCACCAGAATGGCCTCCGGTTTGATCCGGAAGAAATTGGCCAAAGCCGCCACGGACTGACCGCTACGGTTCATGTAGGTGGTGGGGATGAGCAGACGAACGTCGTTGCCCTGATGGCTGAATTTAGCCGTCAGGCCGAAATACTTGCGGTCAGCGGTCAAGGAGACGCGCTGGGCGCTGGCAATGCGTTCAACGAAAAGAGCCCCTGCGTTATGCCGGGTCTGTTCGTATTCGGGGCCGGGGTTACCCAGGCCGACGATCAACTGGATGGCGGTCACGTAGGGGCTCTTCCTTGGAGTTGGTGGGTTACGGTGCGCGGCACTGTAACCCGATCAACA
The DNA here is from genome assembly GCF_033095865.1 of Pseudomonas sp. KU43P. Classification (NCBI taxonomy): domain Bacteria; kingdom Pseudomonadati; phylum Pseudomonadota; class Gammaproteobacteria; order Pseudomonadales; family Pseudomonadaceae; genus Pseudomonas; species Pseudomonas sp. KU43P. The sequence goes on from NZ_AP019365.1 coordinate 877,115, forward strand.
CCGGCGCGCGAGTGGATTACTCAGCGGCGCCTGCTTCAGCTTCTGGAGCAACGCGTGGTGCGTGAACGTTGGCAACAGCTTTGTCATCACCGTGGGCCAGAGCGACGAACTCTACGCCTTTCGGAGCTTTCAGGTCCGACAGGTGGATGATGGTGCCAATTTCAGCATTGGCCAGGTCGACTTCGATGAACTCTGGCAGGTCTTTGGCTTCGCAGGAAACTTCGATCTGCGATTCAACGTGCGAGATCTCGCCGCCTTTCTTGACCGGTGCTTCTTCGTTGATGAAGTGCACTGGAACAACAGCGGTCAGCTTCTGGCCAGCAACGACGCGAACGAAGTCGGCGTGCATGATGAAGCCTTTGGCTGGGTGGCGCTGCATGGCCTTGACCACGACGTTCTGCTTGGCGCCATCGACGTTCAGCTCGATAACGTGGCTGAAGGCAGCTTCGTTTTCGAACAGCTTGGCGATTTCCTTGGCCACGATGGTCAGGGATTGAGCTTCTTTATCGCCACCGTAGACAACGGCAGGGATGTTGGCGGAGTGACGCAGGCGGCGGCTCGCACCTTTCCCCAGGTCAGTACGCGCTTGGGCGTTCAGAGTGAAATCAGTCATTTTGTTTCTCCAAAATAGCCTCCCGAGGGCGTTTGCGACCAGCGCCAACGGGGATGGCAAAAAAGCCCCGCCCCAACGAATGCTGGGGCGGGGCGCTTCACATCAACACGTGTTCCGCTTAGCGGAACATCGCGCTGATCGATTCTTCGTTGCTGATGCGGCGTACCGCTTCAGCGACAACCGGTGCGATATCCAGCTGGCGGATACGGTCACAGGCTTGAGCAGCGGCGGACAGCGGAACGGTGTTGGTCACCACCAGCTCGTCCAGTACCGACTTCTCGATGTTCTCGATCGCGCGGCCCGACAGGACAGGGTGCGTGCAGTAGGCGTAAACCTTGGCAGCGCCGTGTTCTTTCAGGGCCTTGGCCGCGTGGCACAGGGTGCCGGCGGTATCGACCATATCGTCTACCAGGATGCAAGTGCGCCCTTCGACATCACCGATGATGTGCATCACTTCGGAGTGATTGGCCTTTTCGCGGCGTTTGTCGATGATACCCAGGTCGACACCCAGGGACTTGGCGACGGCACGTGCGCGCACGACACCACCGATGTCCGGGGAGACGATCATCAGGTTCTCGAAACGCTGGTCTTCGATGTCGTCGACCAGTACGGGCGAGCCGTAGATGTTGTCGACGGGGATATCGAAGAAGCCCTGGATCTGGTCAGCGTGCAGGTCGACGGTGAGAACACGGTCGATACCCACGACAGTGAGCATGTCAGCGACGACTTTGGCGCTGATGGCTACACGTGCCGAACGCGGACGGCGGTCCTGGCGGGCGTATCCGAAGTAAGGAATCACAGCAGTGATTCGCGACGCAGAGGAGCGGCGGAAGGCATCAGCCATCACGACCAGTTCCATCAGATTGTCGTTGGTAGGGGCACAGGTTGGCTGGATGATGAACACGTCCTTACCGCGAACGTTTTCATTGATCTCAGCACTGATTTCGCCGTCGGAGAACTTACCGACAGAAACATCACCCAGTGGAATATGCAGCTGACGTACGACACGCCGAGCCAGATCGGGGTTAGCGTTCCCCGTAAAGACCATCATCTTGGACACGCGCAGTACCTGAAGGCTGAGGGTATACCTGGATGAGTATAAGGAAAATGGCAGGGGCGGCTGGATTCGAACCAACGCATGGCAGGATCAAAACCTGCTGCCTTACCGCTTGGCGACGCCCCTGTATCTGTTGCTGCGAGCGCTAGGCACTCGACTTCTTGATCAGACTTTGCAGCTCACGATGCAACATCGAAATATTGCTTCCTTTCGCCACAAACCCTGTTTGGGTCGCTGAAAGAAGGGCCAGAACTTTATCAGCTTCGGCTTTGCTTGGGAAGGCCCCAAACACACAACTTCCAGTTCCGGTAAGCCGAGCATTTGTGAATTTACCCAGCGAATTCAACGCATTGCGAACTTCTGGGTAACTCTGCTCTACCACCGGTTGGCAGTCATTTCGACTGTTTCCCTCGGGAACGGGGCGCATCTTAAGGGGGAGGGAATCACGTGTCAACTGCGGATGTGAAAAAATTTCTACTGTGCTGACAGACACTTGCGGCACCAGCACGACATACCAGGGCTCTTCTGGGTCGACGGGGGTCAGTTGCTCGCCCACGCCCTGGGCGAACGCAGCGTGGCCGCGCACGAACACCGGCACGTCGGCGCCTAGGGTCAGGCCCAGGGCCGCCAGGCGATCTTCATCCCAGTCCAGGCCCCACAGATGCGCCAGAGCCAGCAGGGTGGTGGCGGCATCCGAGCTGCCACCACCGATGCCGCCGCCCATGGGCAGCACCTTGGTCAGCCAGATGTCGGCGCCCAGCGTTGTTGCGGACTGTTCCTGCAATTTGCGCGCGGCACGCACGATCAGGTTGCTGTCGTGGGGGACAGCCTCGATTTCGGTGTGCAGGCGGATCACGCCGTCGTCACGCCGAGCGAAGCTCAGCTCGTCGCCGTGGTCGAGGAACTGGAACACGGTTTCCAGCTCGTGGTAGCCGTCGGGGCGGCGGCCGATGATGTGCAGCCACAGGTTGAGCTTGGCCGGGGCGGGCAGGGTGAGCTTGTGCATCGATCAGTGCCCCAGCTGGCGTGGTTGCCAGTCCTTGACTACCAAGGTCACGTCCAGGTCCTTGCCGTGCAGCTTCAGGCGCTCGGGCAACCAGTAGCCGTTCTGCTCGGTGTAGCTCAGGTACTGCACCTGCCAGCCATCCTGCTCGAGGCTGGCCAGGCGGCTGTCACCGTCCAGGGTGAGCTTGCTCTTGCTGTCGGGGGCGGGTAGGCCGCGCACCCACCAGACCAGGTGCGAAACCGGCAACTGCCAGCCGAGTTGTTCTTCCAGCAGGGCCTCGGGGCTGGTGGCTTCAAAGCGGCCCTGGTTGGCCACTTCCAGCACTACGCCGCCAGGGCGGCCGGTCAGGCGTGCGGCGCCCCGGCCCAGCGGGCCGGCCAGGCGGATGTCGTAGTAATCCTGGCGCTGCAGCCAGAACAGCGTGCCACTGCCGGAGTCGCGCGGGGCGCGAATGCCGACCTTGCCGTTGATCTGCCAGCCATCGAGGCTGCTCAGCTGCTCTTTATGGGCGCGCCACTGCTGTGGGTCGCCGTGCCCCTGCAGGGCTTCGCGGCTCCCGAAGCCGGCACAGCCGGCCAGCAGGGCGATCAGGGTGAAGGTGATGCAATGGCGCAAAAACATGGCGTTAAAGGGTCTCGGATCCGGTCAGGCGCAAAACGGTCTTGCGCAGGATAGGGCTGTCAGGCTGGGCCTCGAAGGCCTTGGCCCAGACTTGGCGGGCTTCGCGGTGCTTGCCGTTGGCCCACAAAACTTCACCCAGGTGGGCGGCCACTTCATGGTCGGGGAAGCGCTCCAGGGCTTGGCGCAGGTAGCGTTCGGCCTCGTCGAGGTTGCCCAGGCGATAGGCAACCCAGCCGAGGCTGTCGAGCACGGCCGGGTCGTCCGGGGTGAGCTGGTGGGCCTTGTCGATCAGCGCCTTGGCTTCGGCATAGCGGGTGGTACGGTCGGCCAGGGTGTAGCCCAGGGCGTTCAAGGCCATGGCGTTTTCCGGCTCGCGGGCGATGATCGCGCGCAGGTCCTTTTCCATCTGCGGCAGGTCGTCGCGCTTTTCGGCCAGCATGGCACGGGTATAAAGCAGGTTGAGGTCGTCCGGGTAGTGTTGCAGGGCTTGCTGCAGCACCTGGTTGGCCTGGGCGTCCTTGTTGTTGTTGCTGTAGCTTTCCGACTCGATCAGGTAGAGCTGGACGGCGATGTCCGGCTGCGCTTCACGGGCTGCGGCAAGCTGGCGCGAGGCTTCGCTGCCGCGGCCATTGGCGATGAGAATGTCGGCCTGGCGCAGTTGCGCTGGCAGGTAATCGGGGCCCGGGCCGACCAGGGCATATTCGCGCAAGGCGCCGGCCGGATCGTGGCGTTCCTCGGCGATGCGGCCCAGGTTGAGGTGCGCGGCATCGACGTTGCTGTCGCGCTCGATCAACTCGCGCAGATAGATTTCGGCTTCGTCCCAGTCCTTGTTCTCCAGGCACACCAGTGCCAGGGAGTAGCGCAGCTCATCGTCATCGGGATACTCCTGGAGCAGGCTGATGAACTCGGCCTTGGCGTCTGCCATTCGGTCCTGCTCGACCAGCGTGCGCGCGTAGGTCAGGCGCAGGCGCTTGTCGTCGGGGTTGTCGCGGATCGCCCCGCGCAGCAGCGGCAGGGCCTCCGAGCCGCGGTCAAGAGCCTGGAGCAGGCGGGCGCGCAGCAGAATCGGGGCAATTTCACCGTCTTGTGCCGGGTGAGCTTCAAGCAGTTCGAGGGCTTCTTGCGCCTTGCCGTCCTGATTCAGCAACAACGCTTTGCCGAATACCAGCTGGCTGTTGTTGGGGTACTTGGTCAGCAGGCGGTCGAAACTCTGCATCAGGCCGTCGCGGGTGCTCTGGTCAGTTTCGGCAGCCGACAGGGCGAGGAAATCGAAGTGGGTGTCGCCTTGGCCTTGCAGCACCTTCTCCATATACGTCATGGAGTCGTCGTAGCGACCGGCGCGTGCCAGCTGGATGGCGGCGGCGCGCTGGGCGTCGAGGTTCTGCGGATCGTTGCGTGCCCAGACCAGCGCGTTGTCGAGGGCCGGCTCGTCAGCGCCGAGATACTCGGCAATACGGTAGGCGCGTTCGGAAACGCCAGGGTCCTGGGTCTTGGCGGCCTGGTCGGTGTAGTTGGCCAGGGCGATGTCGAAACGGTTGCGTTGCCCGGCCAGTTCCGCGACCAGCAGGCTGTACAGCGTGTCTTGCGTGAACGACCCATACACCACGGGCTTTTGCGCCTCGCCTTGGCCGGCCTCGGCGACGGGAGGCTCGGCACTTTTCGGGGCCAGGCTCTGGCAGCCCTGAAGCAGGGCGAAGGCAAGCAGCAATGCGTAAGGTCTGTTCATATAAGGAGGCTTAGAAGACTTACCGGCGGTCGGAGCATGATGACACAAGCGCGGGGGCAAACCCACCTGCGAAGGTCGTGGTCTACAGCAATCAGGTGCAAGGGTCGGACAGCAGGAGTGGACGATAGGTTCGGAGTCAGTCTCGGGGGCTTATGTCTGGGCTTGGGTGTTGGTTTTCAAAGGCCTTGATGATGGTGGGCGAAATAAAGGCATGCTCTAAATAATAAAAGGGCGAAAAAGAGCGCTAAGCACGCAACGGCCAGTCTGTTAAGAGACTGCTTTGTGTGGCTGGATACTGGGTTTACTTCCCTAATGTCCACGAGGCCTTTACGTGCGTAGGCTTTAAGAAGGTCAGTATTAGAGGTATTGTTCCAAATCGAAAAACTTATCCCGATAAAACCAAGCTCGGCGTATATTTTTTATTGTCGCTGATGAGTTTGCAGTTGATTAGAAGCGACTCGACATTTCTGTAAGATTATCAGGTGTGGCTTGGATCAAGTATATGTAGCCAGATACGGAAGGCGATCAGTGATCCAATGAGTATCGGATGCATGGCCCCCAGTAGGATCAGCGTTTTTTTAATTCGATTGGGGAAGTTCGCGACCTCGTTAAGGTCAAGCAAGCCTTTCCTTGCGTAGGCTTTTGGAAATGTAAGTGCTAGCGAGATCGACAGCATACGCATAACTTTTCCAAACAGGCCGGCTTGTGAAAGCGTTTTTCTGTTGCCTGTGACAAAGGTGCAATTCGCCAGTAATGACTCAACCCTTTCAAGGTGCTTAACTGCTACATAGAGTGATGCGCATATTGTTGCTGCCATGGCAGCCAAGATGATAAAAGCAACAGCGCCGGTTGTAGTGCTCATCTATGCCCCACCTTTTCATACAGTATGTCGCCTAACGCCTCACCCCCTGCACTACCAAGTTCGGCGCCACCTGCTGCCCCTAAAGCTCCGCCTATGACGGCACAGGCAAGGGCGCCTGTGCCACCTGTAGGTACTCCAAGAGCAAGGCAAAATGCTGGTGGTAAGAGCCCCGCCATAAGTGGCTCCAATCCATCCGCCCGTTACGCTGCCTGTCAAGGATGTACCTTTTACGTACTTTGCCCTTCTACACTCATCTTCGCGACCTAGGGTGCAAGCCTCATGGATGTCTAGCCCTGTACCCGCAACCTCCAATGCGATACCTAGGTATGTGCCTTTTTTTATCAGCTTGGCAGCTCGTCCCACTCCCGCAACTTTATCCGCATACCCTGCAATCTCCTGCGAATGCAGGTAACGCTTCGTGGAGATGGCCAGCGCCCTTTTGATCGACCCTCTATTGCGCACACCTGCCCCGAATCCCGCCACTCTGCTCAATTGTTCATCCAGCCTCATGAACAGCGCTGCACGCCTTGCATAAAACTGGTCACGCGCCTTGAGCGTGCCGGACCCGAGATACTCCTTATGCAGCTTTTCAATCTCCAGCAACGTGTCCTGAATGGCCTTCAGATGCCTGCTCCAGCCATCACTGACCACGCCCGCACCCATTGAGGCATGGGCAAGCAGGGTTTTGAGCAGCTCGAAATTCTCCAGAAAAAATTCGTCAGCCCCCTGCCCGCTGCGCATCAAGCCCATGTGCGTGACGGCGGCCTTGGGCATCAGGAAGGCCTCGTGGCTGGTGCAAGAGGGCGTGGACCAATCCCCCATGATGACCAGTTCGCCGCTTTTGACTACAGTGTTGTAAATATGCGAGTTCAACACATCGAACTTGCTGGCCGCATGCCCGGTCAGGGCAAGGCCGGCCTTGAGCGTGTGATAGTTCTGCATCCTGGAATTGATGAGCGCGCGGGCTTCAGACATGGCAATACCTCACGCGTGTTTCTTGTTACCGATCCGGTCCCAACCGCCGGCGATGTTGCCGCCGCCGGAGCCATCGATACGTTTCTGCTGGGTATAGGTAGTCTTGATTCGGCCGTAATCGAGTTGGACCACCTCAATGGGGACGCCATCGGCAGCGCTTTGGGTGTAGTCGGCAATGATCACTTCTTTGAGGACGATCTCGTAATACTTGAGCTTGTCTATCTGCTGGCGGGAGACTTGGCCCGGTCAGTGAGGGGCAAGGCTAGGCATCGAATTGAGAGAGGGCAATAGCTGGGACTGTATTTCAGAAATGGGCTACAAGCTTGAGGAATAAATCGCTTTGAATGTATCGAAAGTTGTCATTGCATTCCTTATTTCGTAGGAAATATTCCCTTCTCCGACACGGGCTTTGTGGGAGCCGGCTTGCCGGCGATCACCGGCGAAGCCGGTGCCATGACCGCGGTGTCTGCATCGCCGGCAAGCCGGCTCCGACAGGGTGCTCGGCGGGCTTGCCGGCTTTGGTCTCAGCGTGAAAGCAGGTCGGGCGAGCAGGTGCTATCAGCTCAATAGCGAACGGTGGTTGTTCTAAAACCTGCGAAAGAGGACAATTATCGGCTTCCCGTCACAACCAGCGACCTTGCATGGCCTTTCTTGCACTTGGTATCAACCATAAGACTGCCTCGGTAGACGTACGCGAGCGCGTGGCGTTTACCCCAGAGCAGCTGGTCGACGCCCTGCAGCAGCTCTGCCGACTGACCGCCAGCCGCGAGGCGGCGATCCTGTCCACCTGCAACCGTAGCGAGCTCTATATAGAGCAGGATCACCTGTCTGCCGACGCTGTCCTGCAATGGCTGTCCGAGTACCACCGGCTTAGCCTGGATGAGCTGCGCGCCAGTGCCTACGTCCACGAGGAGCACGATGCCGTCAGGCATATGATGCGCGTAGCCTCGGGCCTGGACTCGCTGGTGCTCGGCGAGCCACAGATCCTCGGTCAGATGAAGTCGGCCTACGCCGTGGCGCGTGAGGCCGGCACCATCGGCCCGCTGCTCGGGCGCCTGTTCCAGGCCACCTTCAGCGCTGCCAAGCAGGTGCGTACCGACACTGCTATCGGCGAGAACCCGGTGTCGGTCGCTTTCGCTGCGGTCAGCCTGGCCAAGCAGATCTTCAGCGACCTGGGCCGCAGCCAGGCGCTGCTGATCGGCGCCGGTGAGACCATTACCCTGGTCGCTCGCCACCTGCATGAGCAGGGCGTGCGCCGTATCGTCGTGGCCAACCGTACCCTCGAGCGGGCAAGTATCCTCGCCGAGCAGTTCGGTGCCCACGCCGTGCTGCTGGCGGATATCCCTCAGGAACTGGCCCACAGCGACATCGTCATCAGCTCCACCGCCAGCCAGTTGCCGATCCTTGGCAAGGGCGCGGTGGAGAGCGCGCTGAAACAGCGCCGGCACAAGCCGATCTTCATGGTCGATATCGCCGTGCCGCGCGATATCGAGCCAGAGGTGGGCGAGCTCGACGACGTCTACCTGTACACCGTCGATGACCTGCACGAAGTGGTCGCAGAAAACCTCAAGAGCCGCCAGGGCGCGGCCCAGGCGGCCGAAGAGCTGGTGTCGGTGGGTGCTGAGGACTTCATGCTGCGCCTGCGCGAGCTGGCAGCGGTGGACGTGCTGCGCGCCTACCGCCAGCAGAGCGAACGCCTTCGCGACGAAGAGCTGCAAAAGGCCCAGCGCCTGCTGGCCAACGGTGGCAACCCCGAAGACGTGCTGGCCCAGTTGGCCCGTGGGCTGACCAACAAACTCCTGCACGCGCCCAGCGTGCAACTGAAAAAGCTCTCGGCCGAGGGCCGCCTCGATGCGCTGGCCATGGCCCAGGAACTCTTTGCCCTCAACGAGGGCTCGACGGACAAATCCCCGCAATGAAAGCGTCGCTGCTGAACAAACTGGACACGCTCCAGGACCGCTTCGAGGAACTCACCGCGCTGCTTGGTGACGCCGAAGTCATATCCGACCAGACCCGCTTCCGCGCCTATTCCCGCGAATACGCCGAAGTGGAGCCGGTGATGGCCGCCTATCAAGGCTGGCGCAAGGTGCAGGACGACCTTGAGGGGGCCCAGGCGCTGCTCAAGGATGCCGACCCCGACCTGCGCGAAATGGCTGTGGAAGAAGTGCGCGAAGCCAAGGAGCAATTGGTCGGCCTGGAGTCGCAGCTGCAGCGCATGCTGCTGCCCAAAGACCCCAATGACGGTCGCAATGTGTTCCTGGAAATTCGCGCCGGCACCGGTGGCGACGAGGCAGCGATCTTCTCCGGCGACCTGTTCCGCATGTATTCGCGCTACGCCGAGCGGCGTGGCTGGCGCCTGGAGATTCTCTCGGAGAACGAAGGCGAGCACGGCGGTTATAAAGAGATCATTGCCCGCGTCGAAGGCGACAGTGTGTACGGCAAGCTCAAATTCGAATCCGGAGCTCACCGTGTGCAGCGAGTCCCGGAGACCGAGTCCCAGGGCCGTATCCATACCTCGGCGTGCACCGTGGCGGTGCTGCCTGAGCCTGACGAGCAGGTGGCGATCGAGATCAACCCGGCCGACCTGCGCGTGGACACCTACCGCGCCTCCGGCGCCGGCGGGCAGCACGTCAACAAGACCGACTCGGCGATCCGCATCACCCACCTGCCCACCGGCATCGTGGTGGAGTGCCAGGAAGAACGCTCGCAGCACAAGAACCGTGCGCGTGCCATGTCCTGGCTGTCGGCCAAGCTCAACGACATGCAGACCAGCGCCGCGCAGAACGCCATCGCCAGCGAGCGCAAGCTGCTGGTGGGCTCCGGCGACCGCTCCGAGCGCATTCGTACCTACAACTATCCACAGGGCCGGGTCACCGATCACCGTATCAACCTGACCTTGTACTCCCTCGACGACATACTCGCCGGTGGCGTGGACGCCGTAATCGAACCCTTGCTGGCCGAATACCAGGCCGACCAACTGGCCGCCCTGGGGGACTGATGACCATCATCGCCAGCTTGCTGCGCAACGCGCAGTTGCCAGACTCGCCGACCGAGCGCCTGGATGCCGAACTGCTGCTGGCCGCCGCCATCGGCAAGACGCGCAGCTACCTGCACACCTGGCCTGAACGTATCGTCAGCAGCGAAGATGCCGAAACGTTCGCCAGCTACCTGGCGCGACGCCGTGGCGGCGAGCCGGTTGCCTACATCCTGGGGCAGCAGGGTTTCTGGAAGCTTGACCTGGAGGTCGCGCCCCACACGCTGATTCCTCGACCCGACACCGAGTTGCTGGTCGAGACGGCGCTCGAACTGCAGCCGGCAACGCCCGCGCGGGTGCTCGATCTGGGCACAGGCACCGGCGCCATTGCACTGGCCCTGGCCAGCGAGCGCCCGGCCTGGCAGGTAACTGCGGTAGACCGGGTGGAGGAAGCAGTGGCCCTGGCCGAGCGCAATCGGCACCGCCTGGGCCTGGGCAACGCTCAAGTGTTGGCCAGCCACTGGTTCGGCAGCCTGGCTGGGCAGCGCTATGACATGATTCTGAGCAACCCGCCCTACATTGCCGCCGCAGACCCGCACCTTGTCGCGGGTGATGTGCGCTTCGAGCCGAGTAGTGCGCTGGTGGCCGGAGTGGATGGCCTGGACGACCTGCGCTTGATCGTCAGCCAGGCGCCACAATACCTGTTGCCAGGTGGCTGGTTGCTGCTCGAACATGGTTACGACCAAGCGCCGGCCGTGCGTGAGCTGCTGGCCGGGCAGGGTTTCATCGAGGTTGCCAGCCGCATGGACCTTGGCGGCCATGAACGTATTTCCTTGGGGCGTTTGCTATGTTGAGCGATCAGGAACTGTTGCGTTACAGCCGGCAGATTCTGCTGGCACAGGTGGACATCGACGGCCAGCTGCGGCTCAAGCGCAGCAAGGCACTGATCGTCGGCCTGGGCGGCCTCGGCTCGCCGGTGGCGCTGTACCTGGCAGCGGCAGGGGTGGGCGAGCTGCACCTGGCCGACTTCGACACCGTCGACCTGACCAACCTGCAGCGCCAGGTCATGCATGACAGCGACAGTGTCGGCATGACCAAGGTCGATTCGGCGTTGCAGCGCCTGCAGGCGATCAACCCCGAGATCAACCTGGTGGCTCATCGCCAGGCACTGGACGAAGACACCCTGGCCGCTGCCGTGTCGGCGGTGGACCTGGTGCTGGACTGCTCCGACAACTTCTCCACTCGCGAGGCGGTCAACGCGGCCTGCTTCGCCAAGGGCAAGCCGCTGGTCAGCGGCGCCGCGATCCGCCTCGAAGGGCAGCTTTCGGTGTTCGACCCACGGCGTGACTACAGCCCCTGCTACCACTGCCTGTATGGCCACGGTAGTGAAGCCGAGCTGACCTGCAGCGAGGCTGGCGTGATCGGCCCGCTGGTCGGCCTGGTCGGCAGCCTGCAGGCGCTGGAGGCGATGAAGTTGCTGGCGGGTTTCGGCGAGCCTTTGGTGGGCCGCCTGCTGCTGATCGATGCCCTCGGCACCCGCCTGCGTGAGCTGCGGGTCAAGCGTGATCCGGCCTGTGCCGTTTGCGGCCAGCGTGATGCTTGAGCGTTCGGCGCCGGTCGGCGTGATGGACTCGGGGGTTGGCGGTTTGTCGGTCCTCGCCGAGATCCAGCGGCTGCTGCCCAACGAATCGCTGCTCTACGTGGCTGACTGTGGCCATGTGCCGTATGGTGAGAAGTCTCCCGACTATATCCGACAGCGTTGCCGACGCATTGCCGAGTTCTTCCAGGCGCAAGGCGCCAAGGCTCTGGTTCTGGCGTGCAATACGGCAACGGTGGCGGCAGCGGCGGATTTGCGTGAGCTGTACCCCGACTGGCCGTTGGTGGGTATGGAGCCCGCCGTCAAGCCCGCTGCCGCTGCTACCCGTTCCGGCGTGGTGGGCGTGCTGGCTACGACGGGTACGTTGCAAAGTGCCAAGTTCGCCGCCTTGCTCGACCGTTTCGCCAACGATGTGCAGGTGATCACCCAGCCTTGCCCTGGTTTGGTCGAGTTGATCGAGACTGGGGACTTGAGTAGCGAGCCGTTGCGTCAGCTGCTCCAAGGTTATGTACAACCGCTGTTGGCTGCCGGTTGTGACACCCTGATCCTCGGTTGCACCCACTACCCCTTCCTGCGCCCACTGCTGGCGACGATGGTGCCCGCGGATGTGGCGATCATCGACACTGGCGCCGCTGTGGCGCGGCAGCTGCAACGCTTGCTGGCCGCGCGCGACCTGCTGGCCCAAGGGCCCGCGCGCGCGGCAGCGTTCTGGAGCAGTGCCGCCCCCGAGTCACTGAGCAGCATTCTGCCGGCGTTGTGGCATGAGGCGAGCCCTGTCTCGCCGTTTCAGCAGTAACACCAGGCGCCAGGCAGTGAACCTGCCGCGTGGGTTGTCAGCGCGACAACGGCCATAGAACGCTCAGGTCCAATACCTCCAGCACCAGTTCCGGCTCACGCAGTGGTAAGCGCTGCAGAAGCTCCTCTGCCGCACTCTGCGGCGTCCAGGCTTCTGGGGCGGCCTGTGCCGCAGTCACGGGGGTCTTGAGTGATTGCGGGGCTACCACGGTCAGGGCAATACCCCATCCTTCCAACGCTTCGCGCTCTTCGCGCAGCCACTGGGGCATGTTGTTCCAGCCCGCGGTGACTTGCGTCGGTGCATGGAGCTGCAAGGCCGAATAGCGGTTGAAGATGGCCATCACCTGCGGTGACTTACCCTTTGCCAGCAACGGCAAGACCTTCGCCAGGCAGTTTTCGCCAGCCAATTGGTTGCTGCTGACGATGCTTTCGAACAGTTCGTCGTCCGGCATATCGTCAGCCAGGTAATCACTGGTGCCCGCATTGATGATCAGGCTGTCCAGGGATCCCCAGGCATCACAAAGCTGCTGGCAAGCACTGCTTGCCTGCTCCTCATCATGCAGTTGCCAGGGCAGGCGCAACAGCTTGCGGCCATGACGTGATGCCAATGCATCCAATGCAGTGTCATCCTTTGCGCTTGCGGCTACTTGATGGCCTTGGTCGAGCAACCGTTCAACCAAGGCCAGACCTAGTCCATTGGTCGCCCCCGTAACCCAGAAACTTCGTGAGTTAATCAAGATACTGCCCTCTGCTCCTGTCGACGCGGGAGGTTTTTGAAAGCCTCCAGTGCGCGCTGACGACTACTTCCAAGATCGACGATTGGACTGTGATAGCTATTAATAGACAAAAGATCGGCCGACTTCACTGGCTGATGAATAGTTTTATTATCGAGTACCCTCAATTCTGGTAACCAATGGCGGATAAAACGCCCCTGTGGGTCGAAGCGCTGCGACTGTGAAACCGGGTTGAACAACCGGAAATAGGGCACGGCGTCGGTGCCGGTGGAGGCGCTCCACTGCCAGCCGCCATTGTTGGCAGCCAGATCGCCGTCTATCAGGTGGCGCATGAAATGGCGCTCGCCCTGGCGCCAGTCGATCAGCAGGTTCTTGCTGAGGAACATGGCCACGACCATGCGCAGGCGGTTGTGCATCCACCCGGTGTGCAGCAACTGGCGCATGGCCGCATCGATGATCGGGAAACCGGTGCGCCCTTCTTTCCAGGCCTGCAGATCCTCGGGCGCATCGCGCCAAGGCAGGGCCTCGGTATGCGCGCGGAACGCACGGTGCCGTGATACCTGTGGATAACCCTGCAGGATGTGCTTGTAGAACTCGCGCCACAGCAACTCGTTTATCCAGGTCTGGATGCCGCTGCTGCCGCTGTCGAACTCGCCCTGGTTGCTGGCCAGCGCGGCGTGCAGGCATTGTCGGGGCGAAATCACGCCAGCGGCGAGGTAAGCCGAGAGCTGGCTGGTGCCTGGCTCGGCGGGTAGATCGCGCAGATGCTGGTAATTCTCCACGGTGTCGTCGAGAAAACGTGCAAGTCGCGCTTGGGCTTCTTCTTCCCCGGCGGGCCAGTGCTCGCTGAGGGCGCGCGGCGGCTTGTCGAAACCTTCGATATGTTGCGGGATCGGGTCGCTGCTGATGTTCAGTGGCGCTTGCGGTTTCACCTGTGGGGCCAGTGCGGGCAGGCTTCGGTGCAGGTGCTCCAGGCAGGCTTTCTTGAACTGGCTGAACACTTGGAAGTAGTCGCCGGCGCGGGTCAGGATGGTGCCGGGGCGAAACAGCAACTGGTCCAGGTAGCTATGGGCCTGGATGCCGGATGCTTCCAAGCGGTCCCGAGTGGCCTGGTCGCGCAGGTTCTCGTCGATGCCGTATTCATCGTTCCAGTGCACAGCTTCGATGGCGTGCTGACGGCAGACCTCGAGTACGCAGGAAGCGGCTTGGTCCCAGGTATCGATCTTGCGGATCAGCAGTGGGATATTGAGCGTGTCCAGCGAATGGCGCAGATCGCGTAGGTTGCGCAGCCAGAAGTCGATCTTGCACGCCGCGTCGTCATGGGCCTGCCACTGGCCCGGGCTGGCCAGCCACAAGGCCACTACCGGGCCGCGCTCGGCGGCGGCGCTCAGAGCGGTGTTGTCGTCGATGCGCAGGTCAGTGCGCAGCCAGATCAATTGCATGGAGAGGTCGTCTCGGCAGGCTGGGGTTGAGGATGTTGCAGCACACGCAATGCTGCTTGTGGAGTATCGAACAGATACAAATCGGGAAGTTCGAGCGCTTGCAACTGAGCCTGATGAATGGCAACCGTGGCCCCTCCGATCAGCTTCACCCCGTTTATCCCTTGGAGGGTGTGCTGCAACGCTTTGGCGTCGATACGCGGGCCCAGGTGCAGCAGCAGCGCCCGGGGCCGTAAGGCATTGGCGGCGCGCTGCAGCAGCGCGCCACTGACGGGTTGTTCAAGGATTTCAACAGGTATGCCGTTGCTGCTCAGCAGCCAGGCACACAGCCACAGGCTCGGGTCGAAGGGGTGCTCGGCATCTTCGGCGAGCAGCACCGCAGGCCCTTGCAGCAGCAGGTTGTCGTGGTAGACCCGTGCGCCCAGTTTGCTGCGCAACCAGGTGTGGAAAAACACTTGCTCAAGCTGTGCATTGAAATACGTTCGCCAACGCAGTGCCAAACGGTCCAGCAACGGCAATAGAAGCTGCTCGCACAGGGTAATGGCGGGGTAGAGCGCCATGGCTTGGTTGAGTTGCTGGTCCAGGGTGCGCAGGGAAAGGCTGGCGATGGCCTCGATGAGCTGCGACTGACGATCCTGCCAATCGCCCTGGGGCGCCATGGTGGTCGGCTTGTCCAGCAAGTCGCGCACCTGGCCCACCGAGGCGCCACGCTGCAGCCAGGCGAGAATCGCTTCAACCCGCTCGACCTGATCGCTTGGGTAGAGACGATGGCCCTTGGCGGTACGTTGCGGTTTGAGCAAACCATAGCGCCGCTCCCAGGCGCGCAGGGTCACCGGATTCACGCCCGTGCGCCGCGCCAGTTCGCCGATGGGCAGCAGTTCATCAGACCGCATTGCGCAGCCCCAGCGTGTCGGGATGTGGTTGCAGGTAGGCCTGTTGTTCCAGGTAGGGGTCTGGGTGTATGCGCAGATAGTGCTTGAGCAAGGTCAGTGGCACCACCAAGGGCACAATCCCTTGTTGGTACTGGTTGATGGTGTGCTGCAGCTCGGCCTTGTCCTGTTGCGTCAGGGCATCTTTGAAATAGCCACTCAAGTGCTGCAACACGTTGCCATGGGTGCCTCGGCTGGCGCATCGGCGCAGGGCCTGCATCAGCTGGCTGAAATAGCGTGCCCCGAGTAATTTCGGGTCGTCGTCCCGGCTCATGCTGCCGAGCAGGCGCCCCAGTTGGCGATAGGCCTGCGGGTTGTTGGCCATCAGCATGTACTTGTAGCGTGAGTGGAAACGCACCAGCGCCCCGCGGCTAATGCCTTCCTTCAGCAAACGCTGCCAGTCGGCGTAGGCGTAGACGCGGCTGATGAAGTTTTCCCGCAGTACCGGGTCATGCAGGCGGCCTTCTTCCTCCACCGGTAGGTCGGGGCGCAGGGCGCAGAATGCAGCCGCGTAGGCACCAGTGCCGCCTTGCGCTGCGGGGTGGCCGTTGTCCTGGTAGACCTTCACCCGCTCCAGGCCGCAGGAGGGCGATTTTTGCATGAAGATATAGCCGCAGATGTCATCCAGTTCGCCGGCCATCTGCTCGCCGTACTGCTGCAGTGGGGCTGTCACATCCAGGTCGGGGTTGCGCGTGCCAACCACTGCAGGATGCTCAGGGTTGCCGATCAGCCGTATTGGGTCGCGAGGGATGCCCAGGCCAATGGCTACCTCAGGGCATACCGGCCGCCATTCGAAGTGCGCTTCCAATTGCTCGCGGCACAGGTCGGAGGCCTTGTGCCCGCCGTTGTAGCGCACGCTGTGCCCAGTCAGGCAGGCGCTGATGGCGATGCGAGGCTTGGGGTTGTCGGCGACGTCGGGCATGGCTATCTCCGAAATAAACTTGTACAAGAACGAAGGCGTGTACAAGTTTATTCCAACATAGCTGCAAACTTATGCAAGCAATATTTTCTGTATAGCTTTGCGTGCCGATTATTCGAGGTGCTCCAGCAGCCGGCGTGCAGCCTCCTGGCCGCTGAGCCAGGCGCCTTCGACGCGGCCCGACAGACACCAGTCGCCACACGCGTAGAGCCCTTGGTCGGCATCGGCCAGGGCGCCCCATTCATGGTTAACGGCAGGCCGGGCGTATAGCCAGCGATGGGCCAGGGCGAAGCTCGGTGCCGGCACCACACAGCCGACCAGTTCGGCAAACTCGCCCCATAGCTGCTCGATCACTTCTTCCTTGGACAGGTCGATGTGCTGCTTGCTCCAGTTCGAGGTGGCATGCAGAACCCAGGTGTCGAGGTGCTCGTCGCGGCCGGGTTTGCTGCGGTTGCGGGCCAGCCAGTCGAGCGGGTTGTCCTGCACGAAGCAGCCTTGCATCGGCGTGTCCAATGGGGTCTGGAAGGCCAGGGCGACGGCCCAGGTCGGCTCCATCACCACACCGGCGGCCACTGCCGCGAGCTTGGGCGTGGAGGCCAGCAGTGCCGTGGCCTGGGGCGCTGGCACTGCGATCACAACGCGGCTGTATGGGCCATGGCTGCAGCCCTCGGTGTCTTGCAGGTGCCAGTACTGTTTGCCGCGAAACACTTCGGCGATGCGACAGCCAAAGTTCACCGTCACGTCCTTGAGCAGGCCGCGGGTGATGGCGCTCATGCGCGGTACGCCGACCCAGCGAGTCTGTTCATCGGGAGAGGGGGTGAGCTCACCGTCGCGGTAGTTGTACAGCTGAGGCTTCCACTGTTCGGCCCAGCCAGACTCCACCCAGTGCTGCACCTGTTCGACGAAGCGCCGGTCGCGGGCGGTGAAGTACTGTGCGCCAAGGTCGAGGGCACCGGCTTCGCTGCGCTTGCTGGCCATGCGCCCGCCACTGCCGTGGCCTTTGTCGAACAAATGAACGGCTTGCCCGGCCTTTTGCAGGGCTTGGGCTGCGGAAAGGCCGGCGATACCGGCACCGATGATGGCAATAGGTACTGTCATGATGGCCTCTTCGAACCTTGCTGTACGCAGACTACGCTGTCAGGCAAACCTGTACAATGCACAATGTTTGTATAAGGTTATTCCGCTTATAGGGCAGCTTGGCCTATGTTTATCCGAGAGCGTTTGGTTAAAAAAGTGCCTTGTTGTTAAAAATAGACCATCGCCGCACTCTGCGAGGACACAGCCATGCATATATTGCTGACAGGCGGTACCGGCTTGATTGGCCAGCACCTGTGCCAGTTCTGGCTCGGCCAGGGCCATCGGATCAGTGTGTGGAGTCGGCGCCCTGAACAGGTGCCACGCTTGTGTGGCAGGGGCGTGCGGGGCATTGCGCAATTGCAGGAGCTGGCAGCGGACGACCCGGTCGATGCCGTTATCAACCTGGCGGGTGCACCCATTGCAGACAGGCCCTGGACGGCGGCTCGTCGCCAGTTGCTATGGGCCAGTCGCATTACCCTCACCGAACAGTTGCTGGCCTGGCTGGAAAGCCGTGAGCAGCGACCGCACGTGCTGGTTTCCGGTTCCGCCGTGGGTTGGTACGGCGATGGTGGCGAGCGTGAGCTGACCGAGGCATCGCAGCCCGTGCGGGAAGATTTTGCCAGCCAGTTGTGCATCGCCTGGGAGGAAACTGCCCAGCGCGCGCAAGGCTTTGGTATTCGCGTGGTGCTGGTGCGTACCGGGTTGGTCCTGGCCAGCGATGGCGGCTTTTTGTCGCGCCTGCGCCTGCCGTTCAAGCTGGGGCTGGGTGGGCCCTTGGGCGATGGGCGGCAGTGGATGCCCTGGGTTCATATAGACGACCAGGTCGCCCTGATTGATTTTCTCTTGCACCACAAGGATGCCAGCGGTCCTTATAATGCCTGCGCGCCAGAGCCGGTGCGCAACCGCGAGTTCGCCAAGCGCCTGGGCCGCGCCCTGCATCGCCCGGTGTTCATGCCCATGCCTGGGCTGCTGCTCAAGGCGGGGCTTGGCGAGCTGTCGACGCTGTTGCTCGGCGGCCAGCGGGCGCGCCCGGTACGCTTGTTGGCAGCAGGCTTCACCTTCCGCTTCAACGATCTGCAATCGGCCCTGGACAGCCTGTCCAGCCGCCTCTGACATAGGACGCTGCATGACCGATCACGCCCTGCTGCTGGTCAACCTGGGTTCCCCGGCCTCCACCTCGGTGGCCGATGTGCGCCGTTACCTCAACCAGTTCCTGATGGACCCTTACGTGATCGACCTGCCCTGGCCGGTTCGGCGTCTGCTGGTGTCGCTGATCCTGGTCAAGCGCCCGGAGCAGTCCGCGCATGCCTATGCCTCGATCTGGTGGGACGAAGGGTCGCCGTTGGTGGTACTGACCCGTCGTCTGCAGGCGGCGATGGTCGAACATTGGCCCCATGGCCCGGTGGAAGTCGCCATGCGCTATGGCGAACCGGCGTTGCCGGAGGTGCTCGCGCGCCTCGCTGCCCAAGGTGTACGCAAGGTCACCCTGGCACCGCTTTATCCACAGTTCGCCGACAGCACGGTGACCACGGTGGTGGCGCAGGCAAAGCAGGTGATTGCCGAACGCCAACTGCCGCTGCAGATGCGTGTGCTGCAACCGTTCTACGATCACCCCGAATACATCGAGGCGTTGGCCGCTAGTGCCAGGCCGTATCTGCAGCAGGACTACGATCACCTGCTGCTGAGCTTCCATGGCTTGCCGGAGCGGCACCTGAAGAAGCTCGACCCAACCGGCAAGCATGATTTCCAGGCTGCGGACTGCTGCAAGGACGCCAGCGCCGAGATGCGCGCGGTGTGCTACCGCGGCCAATGCCTGGCGACTGCCAAGGCCTTTGCGACGAAGATGGGCATACCGGATGGCAAGTGGTCGGTGTCGTTCCAGTCACGCCTGGGGCGGGCCAAGTGGATCGAGCCCTATACCGAAACGCGCCTGGACGAACTGGGCAAGGCTGGGGTGAAGAAGCTGCTGGTGATGTGCCCGGCGTTCGTGGCGGACTGCATCGAGACGCTCGAGGAGATTGGCGACCGGGGGAAGGAGCAGTTCATCGAGGCAGGGGGCGAGGAGCTGGTGCTGGTGCCGTGCCTGAATGATCATCCGCAGTGGGTGAGGGTGCTGGCGGGGATGTGCGAAAAGGTCTGATCTTGAGGCGGCCCTATCGCCGGCAAGCCGGCTCCCACATTTCAAGGACTGTGCAGAACCTGTGGGAGCCGGCTTGCCGGCGATAGGGCCCGCGCGGGCTCTGCAAGACTGAAGCCCAGTTACCTCAAGGCAACTGATCATCCAGCTTCTTGTGCTTCCAGCTGTCATTGCCCGGTAGGATCAGGTTCAGCGCAATGGCCACGATGGCGCACAGGGCAATGCCCTTGAGGCCCCAATCGTCCGGGCCGTCGCCGCTGCCGATCAGCACACCGCCAATGCCGAACACCAGGGTCACCGAAACGATCACCAGGTTGCGGGCTTCGGCCAGGTCTACCTTGTGGCGGATCATGGTGTTCATGCCTACCGCTGCGATCGAACCGAACAGCAGGCACAGAATGCCGCCCATGACCGGTACTGGAATGCTCTGCAGCAGCGCACCGAACTTGCCGATGAACGCCAGGGTGATGGCGAAGATCGCCGCCCAGGTCATGATCTTCGGGTTGTAGTTCTTGGTCAGCATCACCGCGCCGGTCACTTCGGCATAGGTGGTGTTGGGCGGGCCACCGAACAGGCCGGCGGCAGTGGTGGCCAGGCCGTCACCCAGCAGGGTGCGATGCAGGCCGGGCTTTTTCAGGTAGTCACGGCCGGTCACGCTGCCGACTGCAATCACCCCGCCGATATGCTCGATCGCCGGTGCCAGGGCAACCGGGACGATGAACAGGATGGCCTGCCAGTTGAACGCCGGCGCAGTGAAGTTGGGCAGCTCCAGCCAAGGCGCATCGGCGATCTTGGCGGTATCCACCACGCCGAAGGCGAACGACAGGGCAAAACCGACCAGCACGCCCGAGATGATCGGCACCAGGCGGAAGATGCCTTTGCCGAAGACAGCAACGATCAGGGTAGTGAGCAGCGCCGGCATGGAAATCAGCATGGCCGTCTTGTACGGCATCAGCACCGCGCCGTCACCGTCTTTGCCCATCGCCATGTTGGCAGCGATCGGTGCCATGGCCAGGCCGATGGAGATGATCACCGGGCCGATGACCACGGGTGGCAGCATGCGGTCGATGAAACCGGTGCCCTTGATCTTCACCATCAGCCCCATGAAGGTGTACACGAAGCCTGCAGCCATCACGCCGCCCATGGTCTCGGCCAGGCCGAACTGGCCCTTGGCGAGAATGATCGGGGTGATGAACGCAAAGCTCGAGGCCAGGAACACCGGCACCTGACGGCCGGTGACCAGCTGGAACAGCAGGGTGCCGATGCCGGCAGTGAACAGTGCCACGTTCGGATCGAGGCCGGTGATCAGCGGCATCAGCACCAGCGCGCCAAATGCCACGAAGAGCATCTGCGCGCCCGAAACGACCTGGCGCCAGAGCGGGTCGTTGAAGCCGTCCTGCATGGTCAGGCGTCCTTCTGCTTGGTGCCGAAGATCTTGTCACCGGCATCACCCAGGCCTGGCACGATATAGCCGTGCTCGTTCAGGCGCTCGTCGATCGACGCGGTGTAGATGCGCACGTCCGGGTGGGCTTTTTCCACCACCTCGATGCCTTCAGGCGCCGCAACCAGGACCATCGCGCGGATTTCCTTGCAGCCTGCCTTCTTCAGCAGCTCGATGGTGGCGACCATCGAACCACCGGTGGCCAGCATCGGGTCGATGATCAGGGCCAGGCGCTGGTTGATGTCCGGCGCGAGCTTTTCCAGGTAGGTGTGGGCTTCGAGGGTTTCCTCGTTGCGGGCAACGCCGACGGCACTGACCTTGGCGCCAGGGATCAGGCTGAGCACGCCGTCGAGCATGCCGATGCCTGCCCGCAGAATCGGTACCACGGTAATCTTCTTGCCGGCGATTTTTTCCACCTGAACCTTGCCACACCAGCCGTCGATCTCGTAGCTTTCGAGGGGCAGGTCCTGGGTGGCTTCATAGGTCAGAAGGGCGCCGACTTCCTGGGCGAGTTCGCGAAAATTCTTGGTGCTGATGTCGGCACGGCGCATCAGGCCGAGCTTGTGGCGGATCAGCGGATGGCGGATCTCACGAGTGGGCATAGGGGGGCTCCGAAAGGCGGGCAAAAAAACCGCGCTAGATTAATCTATTCAGCCTTTGCTGTCGTGCAGTCCTTTTGCACGTTAGTCCATAAATGCTTGATCTGTGACGAGCGGATGCGTACCTTTGCCCGCTTTTCCAAAATGCACCCCCGGAGAGCGCCATGTCCGCTGATCTCGAGCACATCCGTCAAGTCATGCGCGAGGCAGACTGCCTGTACAACGAAGCCGAAGTGGAAGCGGCCATTGCCAAAGTGGGCGAACAGATCTGCAAGGATCTGCACGACAAGAACCCGGTGGTGTTCTGCGTCATGAACGGCGGCCTGATCTTCGCTGGCAAACTGCTGACCCACCTGCAGTTCCCGCTGGAGGCCTCGTACCTGCACGCCACCCGCTACCGCAACCAGACCAGCGGTGGTGAGTTGTTCTGGAAGGCCAAGCCTGAAGTGTCGTTCATCGACCGCGATGTGCTGATCGTCGATGACATTCTCGACGAAGGCCACACCCTCAGTGCCATCATCGAATTCTGCAAGCACGCCGGCGCCCGTTCGGTGCATACCGCCGTGCTGATCGACAAGGATCACGACCGCAAGGCCAGCCCTGATCTGAAGGCCAGCTACGTCGGGCTGCCCTGCGTGGACCGCTACATCTTCGGTTATGGCATGGACTATAAAGGTTACTGGCGTAACGCAAACGGCATCTTCGCCGTCAAGGGACTATGACCATGAGCCAGCCCGCGTACATTGATCGATCTCTGTTTGCCGGACTGGCGCAAAAAGCGGCCGAATCGCCGCGTGGGCGTTTTCACCACAGCTTTCATGACGCCCAAGAGCCCTTCCATCGCATGGCCGTCGGGTTGCAGCCGTCGACCTATGTTGCGCCGCACCGGCACCTCAGTGAGGACAAGGCTGAAACCTTGCTGGCACTGAAGGGGCGGCTGGGGCTGCTGGTATTCGACGATCAGGGTGCAGTCATCGACAAGCGAGTCCTCCAGGCTGGAGGTGACTGTATCGGCGTGGACCTGCCGCCTCGTGTCTACCATTCGGTGGTGGTGCTGGAGCCCGACAGTGTGTTGTTCGACTGCAAGGCAGGGCCCTACATGCCGTTGGCCGAGGATGAGCAGGCTCAATGGGCGCCTCGTGAAGGCGAAGCGGGTATGGCCGAGTACCACGCCTGGATGATCGCGCAGTTCGATTGATTGCGCGCTCGGGTCGCGTGCTAGAGTGCGCCTTCATGCCAAGGAGCCTCACATGCGTGCGATTCTTCCCCTGCTGCTGGCGGTGAGCCTGCCCCTCGCCGCCGCCCCCCTGCACAGCCAGTTTCTCCCGCCCGATGACCAGGCCCTGCGCCAGGAAGCGCCCACCGCCCAGCAGCTGCTGCAGGTGACCGATTATTCGGTGGTAGTCGGTGCCCAGCGCCAGTCCGACCAGCAGCCCATTCCGATTACCGCCTCGCTGCAGATGCGCCTGAAGGGCAAGCCGCTGAGCAAGGGCGCGACCATCGGCCAGGTGTTGCTCACCTTCGATGGCGAAGCGGGCAAGAGCCTGAAGAAGCCGGTATACGACGACAAGACCCGCACCTTGAGCCTCAACTACCCGGTCAGTGATTACCGAGTGATCATGGACCTGCTGCGCAACGAGACCGTGTACGTGCAGTTCCTCACCTATGCCAATGGCCATGTCTGGGCCGACCTGCACACCGGTACCGTACGTACGCGTTGAGGGGCGCCGCCTGTGGGGGGTACACTGCCGGCCTTCGAAAATCCCGTGATGGTCCAGTTGGAGCCGGCAATGCGCAAAGACAAGAAGCAGGTGATTGGTGACGAGATCAGCGATGACTACGTCAAGACGTTCCTCCAGTTCGAGCCGGCCGATGGCCTGACCTCGCCGTCGCTGCACAAGCTGGTCAAGGCCTACCGTGGCCTGCGTGTCGATGACTTCGAGCGTTTCGTCGGCTTCTTCGTCGCGGCCGGTTTTGACCTCGATGGCAAGGACGAGCACGGCAAGACCTTCGTCGAGCAGATCGCTGACCAGCGCAATGCGCCCGAGTACATCGAGATCATCGACAAGGCCCGCGGCTGATCTAGCCTGCACCGGCCTATCGCCGGCAAGCCCCTCCCACAGGTACACCTCGGTTCTTGAGATCTGTGCTGTACCTGTGGGAGCCGGCTTGCCGGCGATGAGGCCGACGAAGTACAGGCACAAAAAAACGCCCCGAGGGGCGTTTTTTCGTTTCAGCCGGTTCAGGCGTAATGCTTGGCCGGGCTGTCCTCCACCAGTTCCAGCGCCACATCGTTTTCGGCGCTGATCTTGCGGTACAGCGCTGCATCGGTGGCCAGGGTCTTCTCGCGAGCCGGGAAGATCTCCTTGAGCTTGGCAGCCCATGCACCCTTGGCCTGCTCGGGGAAGCAGCGTTCGATCAGCTCGAGCATGATCGACACGGTCACCGAAGCTCCCGGCGAAGCGCCGAGCAATGCTGCCAGGCTGCCGTCCTGGGCCGAGACCAGCTCGGTGCCGAACTGCAGGATGCCGCCTTTTTTCGGGTCTTTCTTGATGATCTGCACACGTTGGCCAGCCACTTCCAGGCGCCAGTCTTCTGCCTTGGCCTGCGGGTAGAAGCGACGCAGCGACTCCAGGCGCTGTTCCATCGACTGCATCACTTCGCTGACCAGGTACTTGGTCAGGTCCATGTTGTCGCGGGCCACGGCCAGCATCGGGCCGATGTTGCCCATGCGCACCGACAGCGGGAGGTCCATCAACGAACCGTGCTTGAGGAACTTGGTGGTGAAGCCGGCGTACGGGCCGAACAGCAGCGAGGTCTTGCCGTCCACCACGCGGGTGTCCAGGTGCGGTACCGACATCGGTGGCGCACCGACCGCGGCCTGGCTGTAGACCTTGGCCTGGTGCTGCTTGACGATTTCCGGGTTGTCGCAACGCAGCCACTGGCCGCTGACCGGGAAGCCGCCGAAACCTTTGCTCTCCGGGATACCCGACAGCTGCAGCAGCGGCAGAGCCGCGCCGCCAGCGCCGAGGAACACGAAGCGGGCGTCGACTTCACGGCTGCCGCCGCTGTTGACGTCCTTGATGCTGACGGTCCAGCCTTTGCCGTTACGGCGCAGTCCGACGACCTTCTTGCTGTACTTGACCTGCGCGTCCGGCGAGTCGCCCAGCAGCTTGAGCAGCTTGTTGGTCAAGGCACCAAAGTTGACGTCGGTGCCTTTGGTCACGCGGGTGGCTGCGATGTGCTGATCGGCCGGGCGGCCGGGCATCATCAGCGGCATCCAGTCCTTCATCACGGCCTTGTCTTCGGTGTATTCCATCTCGGCGAAGGCGTGGTGCTGCTTGAGCAGCTCGAAACGCTTCTTGAGGAAGGAGACACCCTTGTCACCTTCGACGTAGCTCAGGTGCGGGACAGGGTTGATGAAGGCACGGGCCGAGCCGAAGTTGCCTTTCCTGCTCAGGTAGGCCCAGAACTGGCGCGAGACCTCGAACTGGGTATTGATGTGCACGGCCTTCTTGATGTCGATGCTGCCATCGGCGGCCTGTGGCGTGTAGTTCAGCTCGCACAGGCCGGCGTGGCCGGTACCTGCGTTGTTCCAGGGGTTGGAGCTTTCCGCGGCCCCGGAGTCCATCGCCTCGACGACCTCAAGCTTCAGGGTCGGGTCAAGCTCCTTGAGCAGTACGGCCAGGGTGGCACTCATGATGCCCGCGCCTACCAGTACCACATCAACCGATTCGTTCTGCGCCATTTAACGCGTCTCCACAATCTACAGCTACCTAATTGACAGCATAGGACCCCAGGGTCACCAGGATCGCCATGTCCGACTCTTCGCAGTTCTTGCAACTTCCGCGGACACCGCCAATCAGTCTTTGGGTTCGAGTATTGAACCCCGCAGCCGCGGGTGCGGCAATTCGACTTATGGTCAAGGTGTCGTGCGTGCGCTATGGAACGGCCTCAATCACCCAGAGAAAATGAGTGTTTCAGCCGCCTGTTCAGGGCTGTTCGGGACACATCTGCCGCTTTTGCACATGCCAGACTGTTCATTGCTCGCCACACTCTCGTGAAGTTGTGAAAAACCGTTTTTTCACGCTCTTTTGGAGTCGTGAACCTCAAAAGGGGACTGCGCGATGGCAACCCACAGGTTCATGCAGTGCGAAGGGCCAGAAAGCAGGCACGACAGCCGATGCAAGACCTGAGTGGAAGGCTCTCTGTGGGCTGGGCGGTGAAGGTGCCGGGGTCAAGCGGCAGGTGCGGGGCCCGATCAGGAGACGTCCTTATAATCGGGGGGAGATTATAGCGATGTCGCGGGCAGAAAGGTCGTTAATCGTGCTTTTTATTGCAGCGTTTGTCAGGCCGGCAGGCTGCGTTGCTGCCACCGGCGGCTTGCATGGGCGCAAAGCCGGGCTTCGGCGGCCCAGCCAGCGCAGATGGATTTCGTCGATCTGCACCTATCCAGTGCCCCCCTGGCGGCTGGTTGCATTGCTTGAATGCCAGGCATCTGCCCTGTTCGTCGAGGCGGGCATAGCAGCTGTCGCGCGGGCGTTTGAAGAACAGCGTGCAAAACGAGGCCATGGCAGCGAGTGCTGTGCATCAGGGCTTGGCGCAAGGATAACGTGGGTGCCATGAAACGATTGTGACAAGCGGGCCGGCCGATGACTGGTCAGCCCCTGGCTAGGTATACTGTGGGCCTTTGCCGCATTTTCTGGAGAAACGCGCATGTTGCAACGTCTGTTGTTCGGTTTGATCGCCGTGGCCAGCCTCAGCCTGGTCGGTTGTGCCCACAGCCCGCAACAACTCAGCCCGCAACCCAAGCTCAATGCCCAGCTCGCACCGGTCGGCCACGGCCAGCCGGTAGTGGTCAAGGTGGTCGATGGCCGGGCTTCGCAGTCGCTGGGCACCCGGGGTGGCATGTACCCTGAAACCAGCACCATCAGCGTGAGTGGCAACGATGTCGTGCCCAAGCTGCAGGCCCAGGCAGAGGCCGCCGTGCGCCTGCTGGGCTTTACCCCAACGCCCAACGCCTACAACGCGCCGCAGCTGACCGTGACCCTGGCCGAGCTGAAGTATCAGTCGCCGAAAGACAACCTGTACGTGACCGAGGCCACCATTGGCGCCACCTTCCGTGCCGACGTCTCCAACGCCAACCGCCGTTACAGCGGCCGTTATGGTGCTTCGCTGGACCAGCGTTTCGGCATGGCGCCGAACCAGGAAACCAACACCAAGCTGGTGGGTGATGTACTGAGCGATGCCTTGACCCGCCTGTTCAAGGACCCGACCATCGGTCAGGTGCTGGGCGAGTAAGCATTCGTTCATTGAATTGAAAAGCCCGCTGCCTGGTTTCAGGCAGCGGGCTTTTTTGTTTGTCTGCACCGGCCACTTCCCGGGCAGCATCGGTGAGGCCTCAAGCCGCTTCGATATGAAAGTCCAGCACGCTGACGCCTGTGAGCATGTCCACTTCCGGCAAGTCCTGATGCACATGCCCCCCCAGGGCGCAGTAGACCAGCCACTGGCGGTCCTGGACATTGATGGCGAAGCCGTCGATCAGCGCCTGCTGCTCATCGCTCTGGGCCACGAGGTAGAGGCGATCCTGGTTTTCGGCGTGCAGCATGGACTAGCTCCGTCATGAGAAGAGGCCGACAGGGTGGCCTGTTCTGATGACGAGCATGTGACAGATGAAATTTAGTGACAGTTGGTCGCCAAGGCCGGGCGCTGCGGGTGGACTTCGGTAGAATGCCGGCCTTCGCTGTCGTTATATCCGAGGTTGCGTGATGTCCTTGCAAGTGCTCTGGGGGTTCCTGGCCGCCCACCCGACCAAGCTGATCAATCTGCTGGCGCTGCTGATGACCTGCCCGGGCGGGTTGCTGCTGCAAAGTGCGCGGCGCCGCGAGGCTGTCAGCCGTGAAAGCCTGGCCGTGGAGGATGGGGTGGTGGATGCGTTCGACCAGCGGGTGCCGCGCTATTACTACATCCTCGGGTTTTCCTGCCTGGCGATGGCCTTGCTGGTGTCTTGGTTCAGTACCTGGATCTGATACATCGGGGCCGCTTGGCGGCCCCATCGCCGGCAAGCCGGCTCCCACAGGGACATGAGCAGCCCCCGACAGGTCAGGCCACCGGCGCCTGTTGCCTGACCTGATACTGGTTGCGCACCGGCGTTGCATACTGCAGCACCAGATACGGCCGCTGCTCCTCAGGGCAAGCGTCCAGGCGGCTCTGCCATTGCTCCTTGGCTTTCGCCAGCTCTTCGGCCGGGAACACCTTCTCGGCGCTTGGCACCTGCAGTGCCTCGTCCTTCTCGCTCCACATCGCATAGGCCAGGTAGTGCACCGGGAACAGCCGGTAACCGCCGAGGATCTGCCGATCGATTTCCTGGGCCAGCTGTTTGGTATCTTCGTAGTACTCGGTAACCGGCGCGGCGAAGTTGATGTGCACGCGGCCTTTGTATCCGGTAATGCCCTTGGCGATGCTGTTGTCGTCTTCGCCCGCTGCCTTCTTGTAGGTGCCGGTCGTGGCGCGGATGTACAGCTCGCGCGCCTTGGCCTGGTCGCAAGGGTCGTATTCGTAGCTGATCGACACCGGAATCAGGTTCAGGCCCTGGATCACCGCGCCGAAGGGCTCGTCCTTGCGGCTCATGTGGAACATCTTGAGGATCGCCGAATCGGTGCGGTCGTCACCGTCTTTGGCGCGCCCTTCCGCCTGGGCGATCCAGATCGAAGCCCCGTCATTGCGGATCGAATGGTTGATGTACGCCGACAGCAGCTGGTAGGCCGCGAGCTTTTCACGGCGCCCGGTGATCGAGCGGTGAACGATGAAGCTCTTGTTCAGGCGCATCATGTCGCTGACGAACGGCTTCTGCAGCAGGTTGTCGCCGATGGCGATGCGCGGCGTGGGCAGGCCCGCGTGGTACACCGCATAGTTGACGAAGGCCGGGTCCATGACGATGTCGCGGTGGTTGGCCAGGAACAGATAGGCCGTCCCCGACTTGAGCTGTTCGACGCCGGAATAGGTGACGCCGTCGGTGGCGCGCTCGATGGTCTGATCGACGTAGTACTCGACCTTGTCCTGCAGTGTGGACACGCAGGTGACACCGGCGAATTCCTTGCGCAGGCGCCGGGCGATCAGCGGCTTGAGCAGCCAGCCAAGGGCGCCAGCGGCGCGCGGGAAGCGGAAGTGGGTGAGGATATCGAGGAATGCCGGGTCGCTGAGCAGGCGTGCCAGAACGGCAGGGACCTCAGCATCGTC
Source organism: Pseudomonas sp. KU43P (assembly GCF_033095865.1). Classification (NCBI taxonomy): domain Bacteria; kingdom Pseudomonadati; phylum Pseudomonadota; class Gammaproteobacteria; order Pseudomonadales; family Pseudomonadaceae; genus Pseudomonas; species Pseudomonas sp. KU43P. Next base: position 905,855 of record NZ_AP019365.1, read on the forward strand.
GTACGGTCGGATGGCATCGAATTCGCCCATCATGCTCTCTTGTTGGAAACGGCTAGGGTAATAAGGTAGGGATGGGGCCCGAAAAACGGCTCGGACACACGCAGGCCCTGTAAACAGACCGGCAATTATACGCATAAGTCACTGCGGAGGCCGCGATGCTGGAAACTGACTTCTATGATTGCCCCTATTGTGGCGAACGGGTAGAGACTACCGTCGACCTTTCCGCTGGCGATCAGGTCTACACCGAAGATTGTCAGGTTTGTTGCCAGCCTGTGGTGTTCATCCTGCAGGTGCATGATGACGAATGGATGCTGGAAGTCAGACGTGAGGACGATGCTTGATGCAGCGGATCTACGAGCCGGAAAGCCTTCTTGAGGCAGAAATGCTGGTCGGCATGCTGGCCAGCGAAGGCATCGAAGTGCACCTGGTCGGTCGCGACCTGATGGGTGGTGTGGGTGAGCTGCCGCTTCAGGGGTTGCTTGGGTTGGCGGTGCCCAATGAACAGGCCGGTTACGCACGGCAGCTCATCGATGCGTACAATGGCGCCCAGCCGCTTGCCGGCGACGAACCGGAGAGTTATCCCGGTACCTTGATCTGCTAGGTTCTGAATTCGCCCATGTGTGGACGCTACGCCCTGTTTCGCTGGCCCCAGCCGCTCGCCGGGTTGCCAGGTTTCCCTGCCGGCCAGCCGGCGCAGTGGAATATCTCGCCCGGAGCCTCGGTGCTGATCCAGCGTCAGCTCGATGGCCAGATGCAAGTGGCCAAGGCGCGCTGGGGGTTGACGCCGGCCTGGCTGACCGACCTTTCCCGTACCCCCGCCCATGCTCGCGCCGAAACCCTGGCCGAACAGCCGATGTTCCGCGAAGCGTTTCGGCAGCGGCGCTGCCTGATGCCGGCCAACGGCTTCTACGAGTGGCGTGGCACGGTGCGCAAGCGGCCGTACTGGCTGACGCCTGGAGAGGGCTCATCGCTGTATTTCGCTGCGGTGTGGGAAGCCTATCCGGTACAGGATCAGGTGTGGTTGAGTTGTGCGGTGGTGACCCAGGCGGCGATGAATCAGCGGCGGCCATTGATCCTTGATGAAGCGGGGCAGGCGGCCTGGCTCGACCCTGAAACGCCGTTGCCGCGATTGCAGGAATTGTTGGCCAGCCCAGCGGCTACGCTGCGTGAGCGGGCACTGGCGAATTTCGTCAATGATCCCAAGTTGGATGCCCCGGAGTGCCTGACCCCGGCCTGATGCAGTGGCTGTAATGGCCCCGCGAAGGGCCCGGTACCGAAAAAGAAATCTTCCCTGCGGCTATGGCGGGCCCAGGCGACTCGGCCTAGGATACGGCGCATGTAAAAAGGGAGTGTTTTCATGCGTAAGTCTTTTGTCGTCAGCCTGTTGAGTGCTGGCATCCTGCTGGCCGGCTGCCAGGCAGTGAATACCACCAGCGGCGGCGCTGTCGGCGTCGAACGCAAGCAGTACATGTTCAGCATGCTCTCGACCGATGAGGTCAACCAGATGTACGCCCAGTCGTACCAGCAGACCCTCGGCGAGGCGTCGAGCAAGGGCGTGCTGGACAAGTCCAGTGCCGACGCCAAGCGCGTGCAGGCCATCGCCAATCGGCTGATTGCCCAGGCGCCCAAGTTCCGCCCGGATGCCGCGCAGTGGCAGTGGGAGGTCAATGTGATCAAGAGCGACGAGCTCAACGCCAACTGCGGCCCAGGCGGCAAGATCATCGTCTACACCGGCCTGATCGACCAGCTCAAGCTGACCGATGCCGAGATTGCCGCGGTGGTCGGCCACGAAATTGCCCACGCCCTGCGTGAGCACAGCCGTGAGGCGATGTCCAAGGCCTATGGCGTTGAAATGGCCCGTCAAGGTGCCGGTGCACTGTTTGGCCTTGGCCAGAGCAGCATCGCCCTGGCAGACCAGGTCGTGAACTACGCCATGACCCTACCCAACAGCCGCGCCAACGAGAACGAAGCCGACCTGATTGGCCTGGAGCTGTCGGCGCGTGCCGGCTACGACCCGAATGCCGCGATCACCTTGTGGAACAAGATGAGCAAGGCTTCCGAAGGTGCGCCGCCTGAGTTCATGAGCACTCACCCTGCATCGGAAAGCCGGATCGCCTCGCTGCAGGCAGCGATTCCCAAGGTGATGCCGTTGTACGAAGCCGCCAAGAAGTAAGTTCGCCTTGGGGCTGCTTTGCAGCCCATCGCCGGCAAGCCGGCTCCTACAGGGCCGGGGTTGACCCAGTATCCTGTGGGAGCCGGCTTGCCGGCGATGGGCCGCAGAGCGGCCCTAAATTACAGTTACCCCACCCATCCACTGGTCTTCATCGCCGAGTACACGGCCACGACCGCCAGTACGATGAAAGCCGCAGCCGCCAGGCGGCGAATCAGTGTCAGCGGCAGTTTCTCCGCTGCAAAGTTACCCGCCAGCACCACCGGCACGTTGGCAATCAGCATGCCCAGGGTGGTACCGATGATGACCATGATCAGGTGCGGATACTGAGCTGCCAGCATTACCGTGGCGACCTGGGTCTTGTCGCCGATCTCGGCCAGGAAGAACGCGATCAGCGTGGTGAGGAACGGGCCGAAGCGGCGTGCCGGGTTCTCGTCGTCATCCATCTTGTCCGGTACCAGAGTCCACAGCGCCGTCGCAGTGAAGCTTGCGGCAAGGATCCAGTGCAATGTCGTCTCCGTGAAAAACCCACTGACCCAGGCCCCTACCGCGCCAGCGGCGGCATGGTTGGCCAGGGTGGCGGCGATGATGCCGGCGATGATCGGCCAAGGCTTGCGGAAACGGGCAGCGAGGATGAGCGCGAGCAATTGCGTCTTGTCGCCGATTTCGGCCAAGGCGACGATCGCGGTGGGGACCAACAGAGATTCCAGCATCAGGATTCCTACGGGGGCGGGTCGACACGGCTATGACACGTACAGCCTCCCCGCCCCGGGTAAGGTGTGCGTGTCATAGGTCTTGTCAAACCCTGGACCTGTCTGCGCAGATCGTGGGTCGCACGCGCCATGGCCTGTGGGCCAAGTGTGTTGACGCGTGCCGGGCGAGCAGGGCGCTCGCGGGAGACTACTCCCCTAGGACGGTGCGGATTCTGCCTAGTCGAAACCGTTTCGGCAAGCCCTGTTTTTATCCGCGTATTGCTCGGTAGATACGGAATCCATCGGCTTCGGCGCAGGTCTGGCAGTTGCCCAGCGTGCTTTCGATCAGCGGTTGGTAGCGCAGGAAGCTGTTCGCTACCAGGCGTATTTCGCCACCTTTTCGCAGATGTTCGCCTGATTTTTTCAGCAGGTTTTCCGAGGCGTTGTAGTTGGTGTGCACGCCGGTATGGAATGGCGGATTGCTCAGGATAAGGCTCAGGTCGCGAGGCGCGGCATCGATGCCGTCACCACTCACCACATGCCCTTCGAGCTGGTTGGCGGCCAGGGTCAGTCGACTGGCGGCCACGGCGAAGGCGTCCACATCCAGCAAGGTCACCTGGCTCTGTGGATAACGCCGCTTGACCGTTGCTCCAAGCACGCCGGCGCCGCAGCCGAAGTCCAGCACGTGGCCGACCGGCAAGTTGTCCAGGTGCTTGAGCAACAGCGCCGTGCCGCGGTCGAGGCGGCCGTGGCTGAATACCCCAGGCAGGCTGATCACCTGCAGTGGCCCGTCTTCGAGGTCGAGCGTGAAGCGTTCGGCCAGGCTCTCCAGCGGCTTGGCTTCGGGGGCATGTTCCACGGTCACTTGCCACAGCTGGCAGTGGCGTGCGCTGTCGAGTTTGCGTGGCTTGCCGAACGCCTGCAGTTGCTTGGCCGCGCCTTCGATGCCGCCGCGCTTTTCCCCTACCAGGTAGAGCTCACGGCCACCCAGGCGCGAGGCCAGGGCGTTGAGCAGGTAGGCTGCCAGTTCGCGGGACTTGGGCAGGAACAGCACAGCCGCCTCGAAGGCCACCGGTGGTACCTCCACACCATGATGGCTGCGGCCGGCGAAGCGGCTGTCGAGCATGGCCTGGTCGCCGGCGTGCCAGGTCCAGCCGTGGGCCTTGGGCAGTTGGCCGAGCAGGCCGTCGGCGGGGGCGCCGGCGAGCAGCAGCGGGCCCTGGAACAGGTCCGCCTGGCGGAGCAACACTTCACTGCGCGGGTCCATGGACGACGCCTCCTGAAAAAAGTGGCGCAGTGTAGCAGAGCCGGCCGCTGCGCTCAGCTGACCACGCGGCGCGGCTGGCCGGCGAAGAAGGCCTGGGCGTTCTCGCTGAGCTGGCCGACGATGCGCTGGCGCGACTCCACTGCGCCCCAGGCACTGTGTGGGGTAATGATCAGGCGCGGAACATCCGCAGCCAGCAGCGGGTTGCCATGGGTGGGTGGCTCGACGCTCAGCACGTCGGTGGCAGCGCCGCCCAGGTGGCCGTCGCGCAGAGCGTCCGCCAGTGCCTGTTCGTCGATCAGGCCGCCGCGGGCGGTGTTGACCACCAGGGCACCTGGCTTGAGCAAGGCCAGCTCGCGGGCGCCGATCATGTGCCGGGTGTGCTCGTTGAGGGGACAGTGCAGGGTCAGAGCATCCACCTGCGGCAGCAGTTCATCCAGCGCCAGACGATCATCGCGCGCCGGGCGGCCAGGGATCTGCCCGCTCAGCACGCGCATGCCAAAGGCCTCGGCCAGCCGCGCGACGGCGCCGCCCAGCTCACCATGGCCGAGCAGGCCGAGGGTCTTGCCCTCCAGCTCGATGATCGGGAAGTCAAGCAGGCAGAACTGACTGGCCTTGGCCCATTGCCCGTCTGCCACGGCCTGGTTGTAGTCGCACAGGCGGGTGGCCAGGGCCAGCAGCAGGGCGAGGGTGTGCTGGGCCACCGAAGGCGTGCCGTAGCCTTGGCAGTTGCACACGGTGATACCCTGAGCGCGCGCCGCCGCCATGTCGACATTGTTGGTGCCGGTGGCAGCGACCAGAATCAGCTTGAGCTGGGGGTTGGCTGCCAGCGCCTCGGCGTCGAGCATCACCTTGTTGCTGACCACCGCGGCGGCGCCTTGAAGGCGCTCGGCGACCTGATCGGTGCGGGTCGTCGCGAACAGTTGCAGTTCGTCGAACTGATCGTGCAGCGGGGACAGGTCGAGGTCACCGAGGTCCAGGGACTGGTGGTCGAGAAACACGGCGCGACGCGGGCTTGGCATCGGTGAGGCTCCGTAGCAGTGGCGAAGATGGGTCAACCCGCACAATGCCACTCATACCTTCTGCCGCCAAATCATTCCTTCGGCTGATTTGGTCGTCACATTGACCAACTACAGTTGTTCCCTGACTTGTCCGGCTCGCTTTTCAAGAAGGGATACCCATGCTGCAGACCCGCATCATCAAGCCCGCCGAGGGCGCTTATTCGTTCCCCCTGTTGATCAAGCGCCTGCTGATGTCCGGCAGCCGCTACGAAAAGACCCGCGAAATCGTCTATCGCGACCAGATCCGGCTGACTTATCCACAGCTCAACGAACGCATCGCCCGCCTGGCCAACGTGCTCACCGAGGCCGGGGTCAAGGCCGGCGACACTGTGGCGGTGATGGACTGGGACAGCCACCGCTACCTGGAATGCATGTTTGCCATCCCGATGATCGGCGCGGTGGTGCATACCATCAACGTGCGCCTTTCACCCGAGCAGATCCTCTACACCATGAACCACGCCGAAGACCGCGTGGTGCTGGTCAATAGCGACTTCGTCGGCCTTTACCAGGCCATCGCCGGGCAACTGACCACGGTCGACAAGACCCTGCTGCTGACCGATGGCGAGAACAAGTCGGCCGAACTGCCCAACCTGGTGGGCGAGTACGAACAGCTGCTTGCTGCGGCCAGCCCGCAGTACGACTTCCCGGATTTCGACGAAAACTCGGTGGCCACCACGTTCTACACCACGGGCACCACCGGCAATCCGAAGGGGGTGTATTTCACCCATCGCCAGCTGGTGCTGCACACCCTTGCCGAGGCCTCGGTCACGGGCAGCATCGACAGCGTGCGCCTGCTGGGCAGCAACGATGTCTACATGCCGATCACGCCGATGTTCCATGTGCATGCCTGGGGTATCCCCTACGCGGCGACCATGCTCGGCATGAAGCAGGTCTACCCCGGGCGCTACGAGCCGGACATGCTGATCAAGCTGTGGCGCGAAGAGAAGGTCACCTTCTCCCACTGCGTACCCACCATCCTGCAGATGCTGCTCAACTGCCCGAGTTCCCAGGGCGAGCACTTTGGCGGCTGGAAGATCATCATCGGCGGCAGCGCGCTCAACCGCTCGCTGTACCAGGCCGCGCTGGCCCGTGGCATCCAGCTGACGGCGGCCTATGGCATGTCCGAGACCTGCCCGCTGATCTCCGCTGCGCACATCAACGATGAACTGCAGGCGGGCAGCGAGGACGAGCGCGTCACCTATCGGATCAAGGCCGGGGTACCGGTGCCTTTGGTGGAAGCAGCGATCGTCGATGGCGACGGCAATTTCCTCCCGGCCGATGGCGAAACCCAGGGCGAGCTGGTGCTGCGCGCGCCTTGGCTGACCATGGGCTACTTCAAGGAGCCGGAGAAGAGCGAGGAGCTGTGGCAGGGGGGCTGGTTGCACACCGGTGACGTCGCCACGCTGGACGGCATGGGCTACATCGACATCCGCGACCGCATCAAGGATGTGATCAAGACCGGTGGCGAGTGGATTTCCTCGCTCGACCTCGAGGACCTGATCAGCCGCCACCCCGCTGTGCGTGAAGTGGCCGTGGTGGGGGTGGCCGACCCGCAATGGGGCGAGCGTCCGTTCGCCCTGTTGGTACCCCGTGACGGCCAGTCCATCGACGCCAAGGCGCTCAAGGAACACCTCAAGCCGTTTGTCGAGGAAGGGCATATCAACAAATGGGCAATTCCCAGCCAGATCGCCGTTGTTACTGAAATTCCCAAGACCAGTGTCGGCAAGCTCGACAAGAAGCGCATCCGCCAGGACATCGTCCAGTGGCAGGCGAGCAACAGCGCATTCCTGTCGACAGTTTGAACCTCAAGCGGGTCGCCTGCCTCATGACGCGACCCGCAGGCTAGAGGGGCTGGCGCCTTGCCAAACGGAAAAAATACGCCATGCTTCAGCATTGCCAACGCGCTCCCTGAGCAACTTCAGGATGAAATCGCGCCGCAGCACGCAAATCACACTTTAGAGGGATCAAGCACCTGTGCCTGCTGGCTATAGTCGGGGCCAGGGGATTTTCAGGAATGGGGGAGGGCGACACGCGCAACACGTGTCGCCGCGGGTGCAAGCCCGCATACCGGTCGCTCGGGCCGTTCTTGAAAGGACTCACTGCCATAACAAAAAAGTACATGGAGTAGCGTCGATGACATCTGCAAACACGTTCTGGCGCCGGGCCAAGCTGCCCTTGGCCGTCAGCCTTGCTTCCACGCTCGCAAGTCCTGCTTTTGCGGTCAGTTTCAACATCGGTGAAATCGAAGGCCAGTTCGACTCGTCGCTTTCGGTCGGGGCAAGCTGGTCGACGGCCAACCCGAACAAGAACCTGATCGGGGTCAACAATGGCGGCAAGGGCCTGTCGCAAACCTCCGACGACGGCCACCTCAACTTCAAGAAAGGCGAAACCTTCTCGAAGATCTTCAAGGGTATCCATGACCTGGAACTCAAGTACGGTGACACCGGCGTGTTCGTACGGGGCAAGTACTGGTACGACTTCGAGCTGAAGGACGAGCACCGCGAGTTCAAGGACATCAGCGATTCGGGCCGCAAGGAGGGCGCCAAGTCGTCCGGCGCCGAAATGCTCGACGCCTTTGTCTACCACAACTACGCGATCGGCGATCAGCCTGGCTCGGTACGCCTGGGCAAGCAGGTCGTGAGCTGGGGCGAGAGTACCTTCATCGGAGGGGGCATCAACGCGATCAACCCGATCGATGTTTCTGCATTCCGCCGCCCCGGGGCCGAGATCAAGGAAGGCCTGATCCCGGTCAACATGTTCTACGTTTCGCAAAGCCTCACCGACAACCTCTCGGCAGAAGCTTTCTATCAGATCGAATGGGACCAGACGGTCGTCGACAACTGCGGTACGTTCTTCTCCCAGCCTGACGTGATCGCCGACGGCTGCAACAACAACCTGGCAGTGCTCGCCACCCAGAATTCGCTGGCCAGCCGCCTTGGCCCGCTGGCGGCGCCTGTTACCAATACACTTGCCGCCCGAGGTGTGAGCTACGGCTCCCCGGATGAAGGGGTGATCGTGCGCCGTGGTCCGGATCGCGATGCAAGGGACAGTGGCCAGTTCGGTGTCGCGCTGCGTTACATGTACGAGCCACTCAATACCGAGTTTGGTGGCTACTTCATGAACTACCACAGCCGTGCACCCATCTTCAGTGGTCGCGGTGCCGACGCGCAGTTCTACAACGTCAACGGCCTGGCTGGCGCGCTGGTCGCGGCAGGTGTACCGGCTTCAGCGTTGGCAAGCCTGTTGCCGAGCCTGATGCCGTTGCAGGTTGCAGGCAATTCCAGCTACTACGTGGAATACCCGGAAGACATCCGCCTGTACGGCCTGAGCTTCTCGACCACGCTGCCTACCGGTACCGCCTGGAGTGGTGAAATCAGCTATCGGCCAAACGCCCCGGTACAGTTGAATACCACCGATATCCTCTATTCGGGCCTGACACCGCTCAACCCGAACGTCTCCGTCCTGCAAGGTACCCCTGGTGCCGACCAGCCTGGTTATCGTCGCAAGGAAATCACCCAGCTGCAGACCACGTTCACCCACTTCTTCGACCAGGTCATGGGCGCGGAACGGTTGACCATGGTCGGCGAAGTAGGCTGGACCCACGTGGGGGGCCTGGAAAGCACCTCCAAGCTGCGTTACGGGCGTGACCCGGTGTTCGGCCCGGGCCCGCTGCCGGCCGGCCAGTGCGAGGCGCTCAACTCCAGTACCCTGGGCACCACCGACGCCAACAACGTGTCGCGCTACTGCGAAAACGATGGCTACACCACTTCCGATTCCTGGGGCTATCGCATCCGCGCGATCTGGGACTACAACAACGTCTTCGCCGGTGTGAACCTGCGCCCGAGCCTGGCTTGGTCGCATGACGTCGATGGTTATTCGCCGGGCCCGGGTGGCAACTTCGAGGAGGGCCGCAAGGCCATCAGCCTGGGGCTTGATGCCGAGTACCAGCAGACCTACACCGCCAGCCTGTCGTACACCAACTTCTTCGACGGCAAGTACAGCACCGTGGATGATCGCGACTTCGTCGCCCTCAGCTTCGGCGTGAACTTCTAAGCACTCAGATCCAGGACGACACCTCATGAACAAGACCAGAAGTCTGCTGCAAGCCGGTGTGCTGGGCCTGTCCCTGCTGGCGAGCAGCGTCATGGCGGCAGTTTCCGCCGACGAAGCGGCCAAGCTGGGCAGTACCCTGACCCCGATGGGTGCGGAAAAGGCCGGTAACGCCGATGGCTCCATCGGCCCATGGCAGCCGCTGTCGAAGACCGCCGGCAGCGTCGATGCCAAGGGCTTCCTCTCCGACCCTTATGGCAGCGAGAAGCCGCTGTTCACCATCACCGCGCAGAATGCCGAGCAGTACAAGGACAAGCTGTCTCCGGGCCAGATGGCGATGCTCAAGCGCTACCCGGACACCTTCAAGATCCCGGTGTACAAGACCCATCGCGGTGCCACCGTGCCTGACGATGTATTCGCCGCGATCAAGAAGAATGCCACCGCGACCACGCTGGTCGAGGGCGGCAACGGCCTGAACAACTTCCAGACCGCCGTGCCGTTTCCGATCCCCAAGAGCGGCCTGGAGGTGATCTGGAACCACATTACCCGCTACCGTGGCGGCAGCGTCAGCCGCCTAGTGACCCAGGCAACGCCACAGCAGAACGGTTCCTACAGCCTGGTGTACTTCTCTGATCAGTTCGTGTTCCGCGACAAGATGAGGGATTATGACCCGAACAACCCGGGCAATATCCTCTTCTACTTCAAGCAGGAAGTGACCGCGCCGGCTCGTTTGGCCGGTACCGTGTTGCTGGTGCACGAGACCCTCGACCAGGTCAAGGAACCGCGCAAGGCATGGATCTACAACGCTGGCCAGCGCCGGGTGCGCCAGGCGCCGCAAGTGTCGTATGACGGGCCAGGTACCGCTGCAGATGGCCTGCGTACCTCGGACAACCTGGACATGTACAACGGCGCGCCTGATCGCTACGACTGGAAGCTCGAAGGCAAGAAGGAGATGTACATCGCCTCCAACGCCTACAAGCTCGATGACCCGAAGCTCAAGTACTCTGACATCCTCAAGGCTGGACATATCAACCAGGACTTCACCCGCTACGAGCTGCGCCGTGTATGGCATGTGGTCGCGACGCTCAAGCCGGGCCAGCGCCACATCTACGCCAAGCGTGACTTCTACATCGACGAGGACACCTGGCAGGCTGCGGTGATCGACCAGTATGACGGCCGTGGCCAACTGTGGCGGGTGTCCGAGGCTCACTCCCAGGACTACTACAACGTGCAGGTACCGTGGTACACGCTGGAGGCCATCTACGACCTGCAGTCTGGTCGTTACCTGGCACTGGGCATGAAGAACGAAGAGAAGCGTGCCTACGACTTCGGCTTCAGTGCCAGCAAGGCCGACTTCCAGCCTGCTGCGCTGCGCCAGTCGGGCATTCGCTGATGATCTAGCGCCATCTCCGTGTGACCTCCCAGAACGCCCCGGCTTGCCGGGGCGTTTCTATTCCGTTTCGGCAATCATTCTGCTGAATACCCTGCCAAACCCCTGCGCCAGCCCGCTGCGTGGCGGCCGTGTTGCTTTTTGTCGCAGTCTTTATCGGGGTAATGGTTCCCATCATCTTCAAATGCGCCACGTTACCCGCTAGTCTCGCAACAATCCGTACTGCCGTAGTCTTCCAACCAGAACGAGCCGGCCATGACAGATCTGTCCCGTATGCATGGATTCGCCAGCCAGGCCGTGGGCCTGCTGGACGGGCGTTTCTTCCGGCCACCCTTGCCGGACGGCCACGTGGCGCGTGCGCGGCTTTGCCAGCGTCTGCACGCAGGCCTTGCCGGGCGTCTGTTGTTGGTCAATGCCCCTGCGGGTTTCGGCAAAAGCTCCCTGGCCATCGAGTTCTGCGAATCGCTGCCTGAGCACTGGCGTAGCCTCTGGCTCGGCCTGAGCCAGCGTGATGCCGACCCGGGGCGATTCCTCGAACGTCTGCTCGAAGGCCTGCAGCAGTACTGCCCGGCCCTGGGCGGCCAGGCCATGGGCCTGCTGAAGATGCGCCAACGCCATCAGCCGTTCGCTTTCGAAGAGTGGATCGACAGCCTGCTCGATGAGCTGGCGCTTTACCTGCAAGCCGATACACCCCTGCTGCTGGTGCTCGACGACTACCACCTGGCCCAGGGGGCGGTACTCGACCGCTGCCTGCAGTTCTTCCTCAATCATCTGCCAAACGGCCTGGTGTTGCTCATTACCAGCCGCCAGCGCCCGGACTGGCACCTGGCTCGCTTGCGCCTGTCGCGGCAACTGACCGAACTCAGCGAACAGGACTTGCGCCTTACCGCCGATGAGGCGCTGGCGGTCATCGGCACGCAGCCGGGCGGGCTGCGCGGCCAGGCCCTGGACAATCTGATCCAGCGCAGTGACGGCTGGGTGGCCGGGCTGCGCTTCTGGCAGTTGGCGGCCAGCGAGAGCGGTGACGAGCATGCGTTGCCCCAGGCGCTGCACGGTGGAGAAGGGCTGATTCGCGATTACCTGTTGGAAGAGGTCATCGACATCCTGCCGCCGGACGTGCAGGCATTCCTGTTCGATACCGCCTGCCAGGAACGCTTCTGTGCGGCGTTGTGCGATGCTCTGCGCGAGCGCCATGACAGTGCTGCGATCCTGCGCTTCCTGCAGGCCCATCAGGTGTTTCTCGTCCCGCTGGATGAGCATGGTCATTGGTACCGATATCACCATCTGTTTTCCGACCTGCTGCGCAGCCGCCAGGCCAGCGAGCCACCGGCCCGCCTGCACTTGCGCGCCTGCCGCTGGTTTCAGACGCAGGGCCTGTTGGACGAGGCGGTAGAGCAGGCATTGCGCGCCGGCCATCTTGATGTCGCCGCCAACCTGGTACAGAGCCTTTCGGAGGAGCAACTGCTGGCCGAGCAGAATGTCGGCATGCTGTTGCGCTGGAAGATGGACCTGCCCGACAGCCTGCTGATCAGCACCCCGCGGCTGATCGTGCTGTATAGCTGGGCACTGGGCCTGGCCTGCCAGTTGGATGCAGCCGAAGAACTGGCTAGCTACCTCAGCCGCTTTCTGCCAGCGCCTTCGGCCACGGCGCAAAAGTCGATGCTGGCGCAGTGGCTGGCGTTGAGCGGCGTGATCGCCCGTGGCCGAGGTGATCGTCAGCGTACCTTGGCCTATTGCTCCGAAGCGCTGCAGAGCCTGCCCTGCAAACGTTATGGACAACGGCTGGTGTGCTTGTCGACCCTGTCGAACCTGGCCATCGCCGACGCTGACTATTGGCGTGCGCGGGGGTGGAACCGTGAGGCGTTGGAGCTGGCTCAACGGGTGGGCAACCCATTGTTCGAGGCCTTGGCTCACTATGACCGTGCAAGGGTGTTGCATGCCCGAGGTGAGGTGCTGCGGGCGCTGCAGGAAGTGCGCCAGGGCTTGCAACGCCTGCAGGGGCTACCGGCGCAGCGGCTGTATGCCGTGCGGGCGCGCTTGACGTTGTACGAGGGTTACCTGCTGGTATCACGCCTGCAACCTGCCCAAGGGCGTGCGCGGTTGCGTGCCGGGCTTGGCGAGGCACGTGCCTGTCGCGACATCAGTGTGCTGATCGGCCATTGTGTGATCGCCGCGCTCGACGGACGTGAGGGCCACTATGCAGAGGCGTTCGCCGAGCTGGCCGAGGCCGAGCGGCTGATGCACATCTGGGATGTGCCGCCGATTTTTTACCTGGCAATGATCACCCTTGTGAAATGCGAACTGTGGTTGGCCCAGGGGCGTACCGACCTTGCCGAGTCCTGGTTGTTGCGCCTTGGGCAGACCTATGGCGGCGAGCAACCTGCGGCAGCACCCGAGTTCCACCCCCTGCTGCCGTTGCATATCGAGTTGCAGCAAGCCTTGCTCGAGCATGTTCTGGGGCGCAGCGGCGAAGCAGAGCGGCGTTTGCGCGGTTTGGTCGAGCGCGGTCAGGCCAGTGGCGGCATGCTGCTGACCCTCAGCGCGGCGTGCCAGTGGATGGCCCTGCTGCTGGCAGAGGGGCGCGAAACCGAGGCTGCCGAGCATCTGCCCGTGGCCGTTGCTGCAGCCCAGGGCGGGGTCGTGTTGCCGTTTCAGCGGTTGATCGAGTTTCATCCACATTGGTTGCGTGAGCAGCTGCTTTCGCAGCCGACCTCTCAGGTCCAGGCCGAGTTGCTGGCGCACCTGCCGGAGCCGGCGATGCCTGCAAGCTGCCCCCGCGAAGCGCTGAGCGGCCGTGAGCTGGCCGTGCTGGAGCTGATCGCCCAGGGGTGTTCCAACCAGCAGATCAGCGAGCGGTTGTTCATCTCCCTTCATACCGTCAAGACTCACGCCAGCCATATCAACAGCAAGTTGGGCGTGGAGCGCCGAACCCAGGCGGTCGCCCGGGCCAAAGCACTGGGGCTGCTGGTCTGAGTATGGCTGATTGGCACAGGGTTGGATAAATTGGTGGCTACGGGCCACTATTTGGCGTTGCATGCATTTCTCTCATCTTTCCCGACCAGCGGCCGATACAGGATTCGGCGGTATGCATCGCCTCACGCCATCCTCCCATCATCCCAATACAGGTCGTGTTGATGCTGCAGTACGGGCAAAAGAGCTTTCTGATCGTCGACGACTTCACCGACTTCCGCACGTCGACCCGTTCCATGCTTCGCGAGCTGGGTGTGCGCGATGTGGATACTGCCGACAGCGGTGAGCAGGCCCTGCGCATGTGCGGGCAGAAGCGTTACGACTACATTCTCCAGGACTTCCACCTGGGTGACGGCAAGAAGAACGGCCAGCAGGTACTCGAGGACATGATCCTCGACAAGCTGATCAGCCATGAGTGCGTGTTCATCATGGTCACCGCCGAAAGCAGCCAGGCCATCGTGCTCAGCGCCCTCGAGCATGAACCGGATGCCTACCTGACCAAGCCGTTCAACCGCGTCGGTCTGGCCCAGCGTCTCGACAAGCTCACGCAACGCAAGACATTACTCAAGCCGATTCTCCAGGCCCTGGACCGCGGCCGCCCGGCCGAAGTGCTGGCGGCCTGCGCCGAGTTGTGCAAGAAAGACCCGCGCTTCGCACCCTTGTGCCTGCGTTACCGGGCCGATGCCCTGCGTGACCTCAACCGCTTCGATGAGCTGGAGAAGTTCCTCAAGACCATTCTCGCCAGCCGCCCGCAGCCTTGGGTATATGCAGCGCTGGGTAACCTGATGCACAAGCGTGGCCAGCATGCCCAGGCCCAAGGGGTCTACGAACAGGCGCTCAAGGCCTTCCCGATCATGCCGGGCCTGTACGACGGCATGGCCGATGTGCTGGTCGCTCAAGGCGAAACCAAGCGTGCCCAGAACATGCTTGAAGAGGCGGTGCGCCTGTCGCCCCTGGCGGTTCGGCGGCAGGCCACGCTGGGCAAGCTGGCGCTGGACAACGAGGATTTCGAGAGTGCTTCGAAGGCGTTTCGCCATGCGGTCAACCAGGGCCAGAGCTCCCGCTACAAGGATGCTGAAAGCAACCTTGGCCTGGTCCAGGCGTTGATGAGCAAGAACGCGGGGTTTGGGCTGGATGCGCGTACTCGCGTCGAGATCAATACCGTGCTCAGCGAAGTGGCCAAGGACAACGTCGAGGATCAGGGCCTGCAAGTGCGTGCGCGCTTGATGAAAGCAGCCAGCCTGCAGCAGGCTGGCGATGCCGAAACTGCCGCCAAGCTCACCGAGCAGGCCATTGCGCGGCTGGACAAGATGGACCAGTTCTTCTCGGTTGAGGCTGCCTTGACCGTGGCCAGGCAGTTGCAGTCACTGGGCCAGGAAGCCGCCGGCGGCACCATCCTCAAAGGTTGTGTGGAAACCTACGGCGACGACCCCAAAGTGATGCAGAGCGTGGCCAAGCTCACCGACGACCCGAACGTGCTCGGCGCTGTCACCGAAGCGGTCGACCTCAACCGCCAAGGGGTACGCAGCTATCAGGCCGGTCAGCTCAATGAAGCCTTGCAGATGTTTCGCAAGGCCTTGTCGCTGCAACCGAAGAACATCAGCATCGCGCTCAATACCGCCCAGGCGCTGCTGCGCATCGGCGGCGAAACCACGCCGCCGGCGATCCTGCAAGAATGCCGCAGCTGCCTGACCAGCGTGGCCGGCATCCCCGCCAGCGATAGCCGTTACGACCGCTACCGCAAACTGCATATCAAGGTTTTCGGCGCATGAGCCAGGACAATCAGGGGCTGGATTTTTCCACGGTGATTGCCTCCACCGTGCACGACCTGAAGAATTCGCTGTCTGCGCTGATCCAGTCCCACGACCAGTGGCTGGCACGCCTGCCCGAAGACCTGCGCGGCGGTACCGAACAAGGGGTGATCGAACACGAGTTCCGCCACCTCAATGGCATGCTTGTACAGTTGCTTGGGCTCTACAAACTGGGCGTCAACCAGTTGCCGATCTGCCCGGATTACCACGAACTGGACGACTTCATCGAAGCCCAGTTGGCGGCCCATCAGCAAGTGCTGGAGCACAACGACATTCTGGCGACCTGGCGCATCGACAGCGATAACCCGCTGGGCTTCTTCGACCGAGAGCTGGTGGCCTCGGTGATCGCCAATGTGGTCACCAACGCCACGCGCTACGCCGGGCATGCACTGCTGATCAGCATCGGCGAAGAAAACGATCAACTGCTCATCAGCGTCAACGATGACGGCCCCGGCTACCCGGCTCGGATGCTCGAGCGGCAGCAGGATTACGTGCAAGGCATCGATGCCCAGCGCGGCAGCACCGGGCTCGGTCTGTACTTCGCGGCGCGAATCGCGGCGCTGCATGAGCGCGACGGAGTGCGTGGGCGGATCGAGATTTCCAACGGCGGGGCGCTTGGGGGCGGGTTGTTCAAATTGTACTTGCCGTGATCGCGGTTGGGCGTCGGGTGTATGATTCGAGGCATAGGGCGCCCGATTCCATGGGCCCTAAAAACTCACGACATGCACCGGTAGCCATGACTCTCCCCAATGCCTCCCTCATCCGCGAAACCTTCCCCGTAGGCCCCCTGCAGTGCAACTGCACGCTGATCGGCGACCCGCTCACCAAGAAGGCCATCGTCGTCGACCCGGGCGGCGACCCGGAGAAGATTCTCGCCCGCCTCCAGGCCCACGGCCTGACCCTGGTGAGCATCATTCACACCCACGCGCACTTCGACCATTTCCTTGCATCGGGCAAGCTCAAGGCGCTCACTGGCGCCACCTTGCACCTGCACAAGGACGATCAGGCTCTGTGGGACAACCTGGAGATGCAATGCCAGATGTTCGGCGTACCCTACACCCCGGTGCCACCGCCAGACCGCTGGCTCGGTGACGACGAGGAGCTGGCCTGCGGCTGCGGCGTTGCATTGCACACGCCGGGGCACACCCCAGGCTCGATGAGTTTCTGGTTCGCCGACGCCAAGCTGTTGATTGCCGGCGATACCCTGTTCCGCCGGGGCATTGGCCGCACCGATTTGTGGGGTGGTGACCAGCGGGCTATCGTTCGCTCGATCAAGGAGCGGCTGTATCGCCTGGATGAAGAGGCCGTCGTCGTCACGGGCCACGGCCCCGATACCAGGCTCGGCGACGAGATGCGCGAGAACCCGTTCGTGCGGGCGTGAATCCGCATGAATGGGTTTTCATGGAATTATTTCGCCTTCACGCAATCCAAGGCTGGCATCGATCCATCTTGCGATCTGCCGCACAACTGAATTTTTGTAGGAGCTTGTCCATGTTCACCATGCGTCGTCTGATTATCGTCGCAACTGCCGCAGCCCTGATGACTGGCTGCGCGGGTCAGAATCCTTATGACAACCAAGGTCAGGCTCAAGGCGGCTCCACAGGCATGAGCAAGACTGCCAAATACGGCGGCCTGGGCGCGCTGGCCGGCGCCATCGCCGGTGCCGCCATCGACCATAACAACCGTGGCAAGGGTGCGCTGATTGGCGCCGCCGCGGTGGGTGCCGCTGCTGCAGGCTACGGTTATTACGCCGACAAGCAGGAGGCCGAGCTGCGCGCACAAATGGCCAACACCGGCGTCGAAGTGCAGCGCCAGGGTGACCAGATCAAGCTGATCATGCCGGGCAACATCACCTTCGCCACCGATTCGGCCAACATCGCTCCAAGCTTCTACTCGCCGTTGAACAACCTGGCGAACTCGTTCAAGCAGTTCAACCAGAACACCATCGAAGTGGTTGGCTTCACCGACAGCACCGGCAGCCGCCAGCACAACATGGACCTGTCCCAGCGTCGTGCCCAGGCAGTCAGCAGCTACCTGACCTCGCAGGGCGTCGATGCTTCGCGCGTTTCGGTTCGTGGCATGGGCCCGGATCAGCCGATCGCCAGCAACGCCGATGCCAATGGCCGGGCGCAGAACCGCCGGGTCGAGGTCAACCTGAAGCCGATTCCTGGCGCGCAGTATGACCAGCAAGGGCAGGTTCAGCAGTACCCGTAAGTGAGCTGGGGTCGCTTGGCGACCCTATTGCCGGCAGGCCGGCTCCCACACGGACTTTTTGGGAGCCGGCTGTCAGCGTACTTCGCTGGCCTGAATCGCCGTCAGGGCGATGGTATGCACGATATCGTCCACCTGCGCCCCTCGCGGCAGGTCGTTCACCGGCTTGCGCAAGCCCTGCAGCATCGGCCCCAGGCTGACCCCATCGGTACTGCGCTGCACCGCTTTGTGGGTGGTGTTGCCAGTGTTCAGGTCGGGGAACACGAACACCGTCGCGCGCCCGGCCACCGGGCTTTGTGGTGCCAACTGGCGGGCAATTTCCGGGTTGGCGGCAGCGTCGTACTGCAGCGGCCCATCGATCAGCAAGCCATGGTCCGTGGTTTGCGCCAGGCGCGTGGCTTCGCGCACTTTCTCCACTTCCTCGTCACTTGCCGAATCGCTCGAGTAGCTGATCATCGCCACCCGTGGCGCGATGCCGAAGGCTTGTGCCGATTCGGCGCTCTGCCGGGCGATTTCCGCCAGTTCGCCGGCGCTGGGGTGCGGGTTCATCACACAATCGCCGTACACCAGCACCTGCTCGGGGAACAGCATGAAGTACACCGACGACACCAGGCTGGCGCCCGGCGCGGTCTTGATCAATTGCAGGGCAGGGCGGATGGTGTTGGCGGTGGAGTGGACCAGGCCAGACACCAACCCGTCGACTTCATCCAGCGCCAGCATCATGGTGCCGATCACCACCGGGTCTTCAAGCTGTTGCTCGGCCATGGGTGCGTTGAGGTTCTTGCTCTTGCGAAGTTCGACCATCGGCTCGACATAGCGCCCGCGAATCAGCTCCGGGTCGAGCACTTCCAGGTCGGCGGGCAGGGTTATGCCCTGAGCCCGGGCCACGGCCTCGACCTCCTCGGGTTTTGCCAGCAGCACGCAGCGAGCGATGCCACGTGCCTGGCAGATCGCGGCAGCCTGCACCAGCAAAGGTTCGGCACCTTCGGGCAGGACGATGCGCTTGTTGGCCTGCTGCGCGCGCTGGATCAGCTGATAGCGGAACACCGCCGGCGACAGGCGTAGCTCGCGCGGTGTGCCACAGCGCTGGTGCAGCCAGGCGGCATCGAGGTGGCTGGCGACGAAGTCGGTGATGAATTCGGCGCGTTCGCGGTCATCCACCGGGATCTCACGGTTCAGTGAGTTGAGCTGGTTGGCTGTGTCATAGGAGCCGGTGCTGACCGACAGGATCGGCAACCCGGCCTGCAAGGCGCCTCGACACAGGCCAAGAATGCGCGCATCGGGCTTGCTGTCGCTGGTCAGCAGCAGGCCGGCCAACGGCACGCCATTGATCGCTGCCAGGCTCACGGCAAGGATGATGTCGTCGCGATCGCCTGGGGTCACCACCAGGGTGCCCGGCGTGAGCAGCGGCACGGTATTGGCCACGGTGCGTGCACAGATGATGATCTTGTTCATGCGCCGTTGTTCGTAGTCACCGGCATTGAGCACCTGGGCACCGAGCAGATCGGCCACATCACGGGTGCGCGGCGCGTTCAGCTCGGGCTGGTAGGGGATGCAGCCGAGCAGGCGGAAGTCGTTGCCGCGCAGCAGCGGCGAATGTTCGCGCAGACGGGTGGCGAAGTCGGCCATGCTTTCGTCGGTGCGTACCTTGTTGAGGATCACCCCGAGCACCTTCGGATCGCGCGGGCCGCCGAACAGCTGGGCCTGCAGCTCAACGCGCCCGGACAGCTCGCTGAGCACTTCGTTTTCCGGTGCCGATACCAGGATCACCTCGGCATCCAGGCTCTTGGCCAGGTGCAGGTTGACCCGTGCCGCATAGCTGGCGTGGCGGGTGGGCACCATGCCTTCGACCACCACCACGTCATTGCCGATGCAGGCCTGCTGGTAGAGGCGGATGATTGCCTCCAGCAGTTCGTCGAGCTGGCCATCGCCGAGCATGCGTTCGACCTGGGCCAGGCTCAGGGGCATCGGCGGTTTAATGCCGTGGGTACGGGCGACCAGCTCGGTGGAGCGTTCCGGGCCGGTGTCGCCAGGGTGCGGCTGGGCGATAGGCTTGAAGAAGCCGACCTTGAGCCCGGCGCGCTCCAGGGTGCGCACCAGGCCCAGGCTGATGGAAGTCAGGCCGACACCAAAGTCGGTCGGCGCGATGAAAAATGTCTGCATGTGCTTCTCGAAATAAGCGTCGCAAGGAGTCAACGGCCAAGGGTAGCGCTATCGGCCCCTTGTGCACACCAGCCACAGGCGAAAGCCTGGCCGATGCGTTGCGCGCGTTGCGCCGGGTCGAGCACCCACGGGCGTGCCTGCCAAGGCGGCTGGTGACGCAGATGCTGGGTGTGGCCGCAGGACAGCTCGACCACCCAGTGGCCGTCTTCGTCCTGATGGAAACCCGTGATCCGACTGATGGGTCGCCCCTCGTCCGAGGTGCGTTCGCAATCAGGCGATGCCTTGGTTACACTTGTGCGTTCTACATACTTATGCAAAAGGTCTTACCCCATGCTGATCGCCGCCAACAAGGCTGTCTCCATCGACTATACCCTGACCAACGACGCCGGGGAGGTGATTGACAGCTCCTCCGGCGGTGCACCGCTGGTATACCTGCACGGTGCCGCCAACATCATCCCAGGCCTGGAAAAAGCCCTGGAAGGCAAGCAGGCCGGTGACGAACTGGAAGTTGCCATCGAGCCGGAAGAGGCTTACGGCGAGTACCTGGCCGAGCTGGTCAGCACCCTGAACCGCAGCCTGTTCGAAGGCGTGGACGAGCTGGAAGTGGGCATGCAGTTCCACGCCTCGGCGCCGGACGGCCAGATGCAGATCGTCACCATCCGCGACATCGACGGCGACGACGTCACCGTTGACGGCAACCACCCACTGGCTGGCCAGCGCCTGAACTTCAAGGTCAAGGTCGTCGACGTGCGTGATGCCAGCGAAGAAGAAATCGCTCACCGCCACATCCATGGCGAAGGTGGCCATCACCACTGATTTTCTGCGCTAAGCTCAGAAAGTCGCCAGGCGCTCGGACAAGCCGGCTCGTCTCCCCGAGGGAGGTGCGCGGCTTGGATGAGCGCCTTTTTAGTGGGCGCGATTCGCCCTTGCGGCAACCGGGAACCTGAGAGGGGATTCAACATGAGTGCATTCCACGACCTGACATTGAAGGCGCTGAACGGCGAGGATCTGCCCCTGGCACCGTACAAGGGCCAAGTGGTGCTGGTGGTCAATGTCGCCTCCAAGTGTGGCCTGACGCCGCAGTACGCATCGCTGGAAAAGCTCTATCAGCAGTTCAAGGGCAAAGGTTTCAGTGTGCTTGGCCTGCCCTGCAACCAGTTCGCGGGCCAGGAACCGGGCAGCGAAAAAGAGATTCAGGATTTCTGCAGCCTCAACTATGGGGTGAACTTCCCGCTGGGCGCCAAGCTCGAGGTCAACGGGCCGCAGCGCCATTCGCTGTACCGATTGCTGGCGGGCGAGGGCGCTGAATTTCCAGGTGACATCAGCTGGAACTTCGAGAAGTTCCTGGTGGGCAAGGACGGGCGGGTGCTGGCGCGGTTTGCCCCGCGTACTGCGCCGGATGATCCTGTGGTGGTGCAGGCCATCGAGAAGGCCTTGGGCTGAATACCCGTGGGCGCTTTGCGCCCATTCGTCCCCGGCGATATACCAGAATCACTCAAATCAATAATGCTGGGCTCAGCTTCCCGCTGCCCCTAACCTCAGGCGCATTTCCTCCCCCAGACGGAAACGCCCATGTCCACCAATCCCCTGTTCCAACCTTTCACCCTCGGCGCACTCGAGCTGCCGACCCGCGTCGTCATGGCGCCGATGACCCGTACCTTCTGCCCGGGTGGTGTGCCCCACGCGGGCGTGGTCGAGTACTACCGTCGCCGCGCCGCTGCCGGCGTGGGCCTGATCATTACCGAAGGCACCACCGTTGAGCACAAGGCCGCCAACGGCTATCCGAACGTCCCGCGCTTCCACGGCGAGGACGCCCTGGCAGGCTGGAAGCAGGTGGTCGATGCGGTACATGCCGAAGGCGGGCGTATCGTCCCGCAGCTCTGGCATGTGGGTGCAGTGCGTCGCCTGGGCACCGAGCCCGACGCCAGCGTGCCGGGCTATGGGCCGAGCGAGAAGGTCAAGGATGGCCAGGTAGTGGTCCAGGGCATGAGCCACGACGATATCCGTGAAGTGATTGCAGCTTTCGCCCAGGCAGCCCGTGATGCCCAGGCCATTGGCATGGACGGCGTGGAGATTCACGGCGCCCATGGCTACCTGATCGACCAGTTCTTCTGGGCGGCGAGCAACCGCCGTGACGATGAGTACGGCGCCGACCAGGCGAGCCGTTCGCGCTTTGCCATCGAGCTGATCCAGGCGGTGCGAGCCGCAGTAGGGCCGGATTTCCCGATCATCTTCCGTTTCTCGCAATGGAAGCAGCAGGACTACAGCGCACGCCTGGTGGAAACGCCAGAGGCCTTGGCCGCGTTCCTCAAGCCGCTGGCAGACGCGGGTGTGGATATCTTCCACTGCTCCACCCGCCGTTTCTGGGAGCCTGAATTCGAAGGCTCGGCACTCAACCTGGCCGGCTGGACCCGCCAACTGACCGGCAAACCAACCATCACCGTGGGCAGTGTGGGCCTCGATGGCGAGTTCCTGCAGTTCATGGTCGACACCGACAAGGTGGCCAAGCCGGCCAGCCTGGAAGGCCTGTTGCGCCGCCTGGAGGATCAGGAGTTCGACCTGGTGGCGGTGGGCCGTGCGCTGCTGGTGGACGCCGAATGGGCGCAGAAAGTGCGCCAGGGCCGCGAAGACGATGTGCTGCCCTTCAGCCGCGAGGCGCTGTCGACCCTGGCTTGATGGCCATGGCAGTGTCTGCCACCCGGTCGCTTGCCGGCTGGGTACGGCAGGCACTGCTCAGGTGCATTTCAAACTGCTCGACGATGGCCGGCCAGCCCTGACGGCTGGCGTGCTGGCGAGCGTTGAGGCGAACCCTGCGCAAGGTTTCGTTTTCTTCCAGCAGCCAGCAGGCCGCATCTATGAACGCCACCTGGTCGCCGGGCATGGCCAGGGCGCCGCTGTGGCCATGGCGGATGTGCTGAGCCGCCGCGGCCTCGTCATAGGCCACCACTGCCAAGCCTGAGGCCATCGCTTCGAGCACCACGTTGCCGAAGGTTTCGGTCAGGCTCGGGAACAGGAACAGGTCGCCGCTGGCATAGTGTTCGGCCAGTGTCTCACCCCGCTGGACACCACAGAAAACCGCCTCTGGCAGTTGTTGTTGCAGCGCGGCCTTTTGCGGGCCATCGCCCACAACGATCAACCTCAAGCGTTGCTGTGGATAAGTTTTCTGCAGCGCTGCCAGGCAGGGGCGCAACAGCGCCAGGTTCTTTTCCGCGGCCAGACGCCCGACATGCAGCACGGCAATATCATCCGTCCCGAGCCCCCAGGCTTCACGCAACGCCTGGCTGCGCCTGGCCGGGTTGAACAGGCCGGCATCGACACCACGCGCCATCAGGGCCAGGCGCTCGAAGCCGCGTCGCTCCAGTTCCAGGCGTTGGCTGGCACTGGGCACCAGCGTGGCAGCGGTGCGCCGGTGGAACCAGCGCAGGTAGTGGGTAAGCAGGCGTGCCAGCAGGCCAAGGCCATACTGGCCGGAATACTGCGGGAAATTGGTGTGGAAGCCGCTGACTACCGCCACCCCCAGTCGCCGCGCCGCGCGCAGAGCGCTGAGCCCCAGCGGGCCTTCGGTGGCGATATACAGCACGTCTGGGCGTTGCGTGCGCCAGCGCCGCAGCAAGCTGTGCATCGACACTTCGCCCCACTGCAAGCCGGGGTAACCGGGCAGTGCCCAGCCGCGACACAGCAGCAGGTACGGGTCGTTATCCACAGGTGCTTCACCTGCTTGGCGCGGACGCACGATTTCTACGTGATGGCCCCGCTGGCGCAACCCATCGCTCAGGCGGCCGAGGGTATTGGCCACCCCGTTGATTTCGGGTGGGAAGGTCTCGCTGACTAGGGTAATGCGTAGGGCAGGTGTATTCATGACAAAAAGTTTCCGCCCAATGCGTTGCGCGCATGTGACGGCCTTGTGACGCGCAGATGACGCCTGATGTCTGGCCGTTTCAGCCGGGTGAATATTTGCTTGCGGGGTGCTCAAGAACTGCCGGTCGGCGGCCGATTAAGATGCATTCGATCAGCTGATGCGCTCCGGGAGAGCGGTAATGTTCAACAGCAAGCTCAAGAAAGAAATCCAGCAACTGCGCGAGGACCTGTGGTCTGTCGAACAGGTCAAGTGCAGCCTGGACAGCGAAATGCTGGTGCTGCAACTCGACCCCCACGGGCGCATCGAGGAGGTCAACGGCAATTTCGAGAAAGAGATGCTGTACCGTGCCGAGCAACTGATCGGGCGTAACATCGAAGAGATCGTGCCCGGGCACGTGAAGAAGCTCGACTTCTATCAGCGCATGAAAAGCGCCATCAGCCGTGGTGAACACCTCAACGGCGCTTTTCGCCTGCTGCGTGGCAATGGCGAGGAAGCCTGGCTGCGCTCGATTTTGCAGCCGGTGAAGACCAGCGACGGGCGGATCAAGCACTTTTCCATGCATTCCAGTGACCTGACTCGCACCATCGAGACCTCACGCGAGCACGAGAGCCTGATCAAGGCGTTGATGCGCTCTACCGCCGTGATCGAATTCAACCTCGAGGGGCAGGTGTTGACCGCCAACGACCGATTCCTGCAAACGGTGGGCTACAGCCTCGAGCAGGTGCGCGGCAAACATCACCGTATGTTCTGCGAGCCGGAGGAGGCCAACTCGACGGCTTACCAGGCGTTCTGGGACAAGCTGCGCCGTGGCGAATACGTGGCCGACCGGTTCAAGCGCGTCGACGCACATGGACGCACGATATGGCTTGAGGCGTCCTACAACCCGATCTTCGACGCCCACGACGTACTGTACAAAGTGGTCAAGTTCGCCACCGTCATCACCGAACAGGTCCACCAGGAACAGGCCGTGGCCCAGGCCGCGGACATTGCCTATAACACCTCCCTGGAAACCGACAGCAGTGCGCGCAAGGCCACTGATGTGGTGACTCAGACCGTAGAAGTGATGCGTGGCCTGGAGGGCTCCATGCAGGATGCTGCCGAAGGCATCCAGGCCCTGGACAAACAGTCGAAGGTGATCGGCGCAATCATCAAGACCATCAGCGACATCGCCGGCCAGACTAACCTGCTGGCGCTCAATGCTGCCATCGAGGCCGCCCGCGCCGGTGAACAGGGCCGTGGTTTTGCCGTGGTTGCCGACGAAGTGCGCCAGCTGGCGTCACGTACCAGCAGTGCTACTGAAGAAATCGCCAAGGTGGTGCAGCAGAACGAGCAGTTGGCCCAGGCCGCGGTCGACATCATCGACACCAGCAAGCGCCAGGCCGAACAGGGGCTGGCGCTGGCGGCGGATACCGGTGGGGTGATCGTCGAGATTCAGGAAGGGGCGAAGAAGGTGGTGGAAGCGGTGGGGCAGTTTTCCAGCCAGCTGAGTCACTGAGTCTGAGTTGGGGCCGCGAGGCGGCCCGCTTGTATAGGCAGATCAGTCGTCTAGTTCAATCTGCTTGATATGTTTGTACACGACCATGAGGGCTTCATCGATGATCTGCATTTCAATGTTGATGTGCAGGTCTTCACTGGTTACGCCCCTAGCTCCGAAAAGGCCACCATGGGCCCTGACGGACGGAGGTTCACTGTCCACCACGGCCTCGGTCAACAGCTCCACCAGCGATTTGGAGTAGTTGACCACACCGTCATCGCTCCAGGTGGTGAAGAAAATCTGATCGAAGGGTTCCTGTACGTTTCTGTCTTCAAGAATCTCGCGTAGGCGCCACTTCACCCGGTGCTCGGCGATCACGGTACCTTGAAGATGATCAGGGATACCTGCCAGTTCAATGAAGTCCTTGGTCTTTACGTCGTAGAATTCCATCTTCCGTCTCCTGGTACGGGCCACAGGATTGCGGCCTGGCCCGCATTTGAGACTCAACTTAGCGGCGCTTGGCGGTACAGGGTTGTCACGCGCGCTCCCACTCGGTACAGGCGCTGGCGCATGCGAAGGATACCGATGGGGTGATTGTCGAAATTCAGGAAAGACTGAAGAGGTAGCTGCTGGCCTATTGGAGGCAAGTAGCCCTTATTTGAAGAAATTTGGGAATTTTCCTACAAGGTTCGCGGAAATTTCTTTGCTTGATATGTGATGTGATTTCCCCCTGCACGCGATGTCAGGGAGACACCTCATGTATCTGGATTACCTCGTGCCCTCTTGGCTCGAGATCGAATCACGCGTCACCGATCAGATGGGCTATCAGGGAGGCGCCCATTTTCGCACTTCGCTCAATGAGGAAGTCGCTTCGCTGGGCCTCAACCTGCGCCGCGTGGGCAGCGTGCGCAAAGCCTTCTACCACGCCCAATGGCAAGCCGAGCATCTGCTGCGGCAACGCTTTGCCGAGCTCGACATCAACAGCATCGTCAATGAGCTGATCAACGTTGTGCAGCAGATGGCGATGATCGTCGCCGGCAGCGCCATCACCGGAGGCTTGCTGGGGGCGGGCATCGGCGCCTTCGGCGGCGGGGCTGGCGCCATCCCGCTTGGCGCGGCGGGCGCGGCGATGGGGCTCAAGGTCAGCGGCTGGATCCTCGGGGTGCTGGGGCTGTCGTCCATTGCCGAGTTCTTCATCGAGGGTTTGCCACGGATTGGCGAGTATTACCTCGATGGCATTCGCATCGCCTGGGAAGGGACGCGTGGCAACGAAGGGTTGAGCCCGTTCAGCCAGGACGATCCGGACGCGATTTCCCGCGCGGCACACCACATCGCTTAGGGCCATGTGGAAGTCGTGGTGCTGCTGTTGGGAGCGATCGTTTCGTACCTCACCCGCGGGCGCGGCGATGCCCGGGTGCTGGCGCAGGAGATGGCGGCCAGCAGCAAGGGGGCACGGCTGGGGCAGTGGATGCTCAAGCATGAGGAGGAGTTGAAGAAACGGCCGGACTTGTAGGTGCCGGAGCGGCGTAAGGGAGCGATAGATGATGCGCAGCCTGTGCAGCCAACTCGGCATTCGGAAAAGGGCAAGGAGCCTTCAAAGGGCAAGCCCGGTAGCATGCCGTTGCATACGGTGCCGTGTTTCAAGGCGGACAAATTGCCAACCTTCAAGCATGCCGAATTTGAGCGTCAGTTAAAGGGACAGCAGGATGGCTTGAACCGCTTAACCATCAAAGAATTTCTTGAAAATATCGACAGCCCTGTAAAACGTAATCCAGCCATCGCACGTCGGGAGCGGAAGAGGTTTCAAATGAAACTACAAAAGAGGCTCCAGAAAGAACTTATGGGAAACATGGGGCCAGAGGAAGCAAAGAGACTATCTGCCGAGCAGGCAAAGGAAACGATGGCGTCACTTGCCGCACTGCACAACCCTGACCTGATCGCTGGGGGGCGGGATGCAATTTCGGATTTTGGAGACAGGCAAGTAAACTCAACAATTGGGCCCCAGTGGAAAGCGAAGATTCAAGGCCTGAAGAGAGCTGCACAACGTGCTTCGCAACCCGGGGATACGTCTGCGCTCCTGAATGTAAGATTGCACAAATGCTAATTTGGAAGATTTTATATGGATGAGATATTTTCGATTTTCATTAAAGAGGTGGGGGTGCCTGTTTATAGGCAAGAGGTACCACCCTCAAGTCTCGACTATTACAGAGACAAGCTACCAGAGCAACTCTTGAAGTACTGGGTGGAGCATGGGTGGTGCGGGTATGGTGACGGCATATTCTGGACCGTGAACCCCAGAGAGTATGAAGGCGTCGTGGAGGCTTGGATTGAAGGAAGCGCTCTAGAGGCGCGAGATAAGTATCATTTGATTGCGCGTAGCGCTTTTGGCGATCTTTATCTATGGGGAGAAAACAGCGGCTTCTCTGTTACGATTGATAGCCTTGTTTCTCGTTACTCGGGGGAGGATGTAGACTTCAGTCTTGGAGGGATGGACAGAGAAGTGGAGAACTTTTTCTTGTCTGTTGATAAAGAGTCCAACGATTTTGGTGATCTTTTCGAGCCTGCCAAAAAGAAGCTCGGGCAACTGAAGTTTGATGAAATGTATGGGTTTGTTCCAGCCTTGGCGTTGGGCGGTCCGGTGGCCCTGGCTAATGTCGAAAAAGTTAAGGCAGTAGAGCATTTGATTTTGCTCTCTCAAATTTCCCCCCTTGAACCCTACAGCTTTTCCGACTTCTAGACCTGTGTGCCGTAAAACGGGGCTGTATGACAGCCCCTCATCTATCAGTTCCGCTCCCGCACCCAGAACAACGTAGCCCCCGCCACCGCAGCCGGCATCATCAGCACGTTCACGCCCGGGATCATCAGCGCCAGGTAGGTGATGCCGCCAAAGCCCAGCGACTGCCAGCGCTTCTGGCGCAGCCAGGCGAGCATGTCCTGCCAGCTCATCTTGTTGTTGTCCGCCGGGTAGTCGATGTACTGGATGGCCATCATCCACACGCCAAAGATCAGCCACAGCGGCGCGGCGATCACGTTGACCACCGGGATGAACGACAAGATGAACAGGCCGATGGCGCGTGGCAGGAAGTAGCCGAGCTTGCGCATCTCGCGACCGAAGGTGCGGGGCACCATGGCAACCAGCTCGCCCCAGCTGAAGGCGGGGAAGTTGTCTTCGCCGCGCACCACCACTTCGACCTTTTCTGCCAGAAAGCCGTTGAACGGTGCGGCGATGATGTTGGCCACCAGGGTGAAGGTGAAGAACACCATCAGCACCAGCAAGGCGACGAACAGCGGCCAGAGGATATAGCTGAGGAAGCTCAGCCAGCTCGGCAGGGTCGGCATCAGGGCATCGAGCCACAGGCTGAACTGGTGCCCGGCGAAGTACACCATACCGCCGAACAGCAGCAGGTTGATTGCCAGGGGCAGCAGCACGAACAATCGCAGGTTGGGGCTCAGCACCAGTTTCAGGCCTTCGCGCAGGTATTGGGGGCCAGAGAGGACAGGGGCTTGCATCGAGACGCTCCGCAGAGAAGGGAAAACGCGCTGACCTTACCGAGTTTGTGCCGCCGACGAAAGGCAGGTGACCATGAAGAAACCACCTGTAACAAATGCCATAGAGCGGTTTCAACCCGATGAAATCCTCATATAGAGGATGCCTATGAGGTGGATTGTCGAAGGATATTTCCTTAATCTCTGCCACCTCGCTACAGTGCGCTCAATTTCCGCTTTCTGGACCTGCGCGTTGTAGCCTTCCCCAAGTGCTGCGTGGGTCCTTTTTAATTTCTTGCTGGCGCAGCCGGTATTCCGATGCCGGCCCCTGCGGCCCGCTCGACAGGAGTTCGACATGTCTGAAGTACGTCATTCGCGCGTCATCATCCTCGGTTCCGGCCCTGCCGGTTACAGCGCCGCGGTCTACGCCGCCCGCGCCAACCTCAAGCCGCTGCTGATCACCGGCATGCAGGCTGGCGGCCAGCTGACCACCACCACCGAAGTCGACAACTGGCCGGGCGACCCCCACGGCCTGACCGGCCCGGCCCTGATGCAGCGGATGCAGGAACACGCCGAACGCTTCGAGACCGAGATCGTCTTCGACCACATCAACGCCGTCGACCTGGCCAACAAGCCGTACACCCTGCAAGGTGACAGCGGCAAATACACCTGCGATGCGCTGATCATCGCCACCGGCGCCAGCGCACGTTACCTGGGCCTGCCGTCGGAAGAGGCGTTCATGGGCAAGGGTGTTTCCGCCTGCGCTACCTGTGACGGCTTCTTCTACCGCAACAAGCCGGTCGCCGTTGTCGGTGGCGGCAACACTGCCGTCGAAGAGGCGCTGTACCTGGCCAACATCGCCAGCAAGGTGACCCTGGTGCACCGTCGCGAAACCTTCCGCGCCGAGAAGATCCTGGTCGACAAGCTCAATGCCCGTGTCGCCGAAGGCAAGATCGAGCTCAAGCTCAACGCCACTCTGGACGAAGTGCTGGGTGACAACATGGGCGTGACCGGTGCGCGCTTGAAGAACAACGACGGCAGCAGCGACGAAATCAAGGTCGACGGCGTGTTCATCGCCATTGGCCACACCCCGAACACCTCGCTGTTCGAAGGCCAGCTGACCCTGAAGGACGGCTACCTGGTGGTCAACGGCGGACGTGAAGGCAACGCCACCGCCACCAACGTCGAAGGCGTGTTCGCCGCAGGTGACGTGGCTGACCACGTCTACCGTCAAGCCATCACCTCGGCAGGTGCCGGCTGCATGGCCGCGCTGGATGTAGAGCGCTACCTGGACGGCCTGGCCAACGCCTCGTTCTGACCTGATGGCGCCGGGGCCGCTTTGCAGCCCATCGCCGGCAAGCCGGCTCCCACAATAAAAGCCGCGTAAGCTCTTGTGGGAGCCGGCTTGCCGGCGACAGGGCCTTCGGCAACCTAAAAAAAACCGGCCAATCGGCCGGTTTTCTGCCTGCGATCAGCTCACAAGCTCAACCGCATCGACAGGTCCACAGCCTTCACATCCTTGGTCATGGCACCAATCGAGATGTAATCCACACCGGTCTCGGCAATCACCCGCAAGGTGCTCTCGTTCACCCCGCCACTGGCTTCGAGCTTGGCCTTGCCCGCCGTGATGCGCACCGCTTCACGCATTTCATCCAGGGTCAGCTCGTCGAGCATGATGATATTGGCCCCGGCAGCCAGCGCCTGGCGCAGCTCGTCCAGGCTTTCCACTTCGATTTCCACCGGCTTGCCTGGCGCGATGCGGTGCGCGGCTGTGACGGCCTCGGCCACGCCACCGCACGCGGCAATGTGGTTTTCCTTGATCAGGAAAGCATCGTAAAGACCGATGCGGTGATTGTGACAACCGCCGCAAGTGACCGCGTACTTCTGCGCCAGGCGCAGGCCGGGCAGGGTCTTGCGGGTGTCGAGCAAGCGCACCTGGGTGCCGTCGACCAGGTCGGCCAGCAAGCGTGCACGGGTGGCCACGCCAGACAGCATCTGCAGGAAGTTCAGTGCGCTGCGCTCGCCGCTGAGCAGCGAACGGGCCGGGCCTTCGAGGTGGAACAGCGCCTGGTTGGCGGTGGGGCGGTCACCGTCGGCCACCTGCCAGTGCACCGCTACGCGCGGGTCGAGCTGGCGGAACACGGCATCGACCCACGCGGTGCCGGCAATCACGCAGTCTTCACGGGTGATGATGGTGGCCTTGGCCAGGCGCTCGGCTGGGATCAGCTGCGCGGTGATGTCGCCACTGCCAATGTCCTCCAGCAGCGCGCGGCGCACGTTGGCTTCGATCTCGGCGGTCAGGTCGGCAAGGCGTAGGTTCGGCATGGTCGGCTCCACAAGCTAGGTGCCGGCGATTATAGGGCAGGGGGCCGGCGTGTACAGCGGCCTTGCGACTGACCTTTGGTCAGGCCGTGCGAGCATTTGCGCAAAATGCAGGTCTTTAACCGGCAAGCGAACTGGAGCTGGCAGCTGTCAGCATTTTTACCGATAATGGCGCCCAGTATTTGGCGTCATAGCTTTGACGATGCTTCGCCCCATCGCACATTACCCAGCAAGGAGTCCGGGATGCAGAAAGAAGGCAAGGTGGTGCCCTTGGCGGCCGCCATCGATCGAGGGGCACGCTGCACGCCCCTGCCTTGCCTCCCGGTGCTGCTTCTGCAGGTGCGTGACAAGGCTGCCCTGCAACTGCGCCAGGGCCTGCAGGCCTTGTTCGATAACGCCGACGATACCCTGTTCGAGATGGCCGACAAGGCACTCGACCGCTATGACCAGAATCTCTATTTCGAAGCCATGCGCGACTTGCGCCTGAAGCGCAAGAGTATCGAGCGGGGCTTTCTCGACAGCTTCTACGACACCTTCGCCCGCATCGGCCAGGTCGATCCGCTTGGCGAGACCGGCGCGCTGGGCAGCGCGCAACGGGAGCGTGAAGTTGCGGTCGAGGGGATGGTCGCACGCGTGCTGTCGCGTGATGGCCTTGCCCTCGAGCAACTGAGCCTGAGGTTGCACAGCCTGCTCGAACGGCCGCTGGGCGATCGGCAGAATCCGCTGGGGCCTGCCGCACTGTGCGGGTACTTTCTCGATGCCGGGCGCAACCTGGGCGTCGGCCTGCGGGTCAAGCTGGTCCTGCTGAAGCTGTTCGAGCGTTACGTGCTGCGTGATATCGATGTGCTCTATGGCGAGGCCAACCAATTGCTGGCCGCCGCCGGCGTGCTCCCCGAACTCGACCCGGCACCGCGCCGGCGAGCCGAAGATCGGCGCCATGGCGCGCGGCGCATCGCGGCCAGCCTGTCTGCCGATGAGGCCATTGGCACAGACAATGCCGGGCAGGCATTCATTGCCTCCATGCAGGTGCTGCTGGCGCCGTCGCGTGGGCGTATCGCGCCGCGCCTGCAAGCCAATGGCACAGCCCAGCCAATCAATACTGCCGACCTTCTGCGCCTGCTCTCGCACCTGCAGCGTTACGTGCCTGCAACGGCTGAAGAAGAGGACTTCGACCTTGGCCAGCAACTCGAGCAGTTGCTGCTCAGGGTCAGCGTGCGCAGCGGCACCCGTCGGCGAATCGACATCGCCGATGAAGACATGATCAACCTGGTTGGCCTGTTGTTCGACTATATCCACGACGATGACAACTTGCCCCCCAGCCTGCGCACGCTGCTCGCGCGCCTGCACATTCCGCTGCTCAAGGTGGCACTGATCGACAAAGGGCTGTTCAGCCGCGCCAGCCACCCGGCACGGCGTCTGCTCAACGAGATCGCTGCCGTGGCCATCGGCTGGGACACCGGCAGCGAAGGCCTGCGCGACAGCCTGCACGTGCGGGTAGAGCGTATCGTGCAACGCCTGCTCAACGATGTTTCCGAAGACCCTGCGTTGTTCGCCGAGCTGCTCGAGGACTTCCTGGCCTTCAGCAACGACGAGCGCCGGCGTAACGAACTGCTCGAACAACGCACCCGCGATGCCGAACAGGGGCGTGCCCGTGCCTTGCAGGCCCGCCAGCAGGTGCAGGAAGTGCTGAACCAGCGCCTGCACGGGCGTGTGCTGCCGCAGGTGGTCGTGCAGATGCTGGTGCAGTCCTGGAGCCAGGTGCTGCTGTTGGCCTTGCTGAAGCAGGGCGAGGCGTCCCGGGCCTGGCGCAATGCCTTGGCAACCATGGATACGCTACTGGCCAGCATCGCCCCGCACCCTGAACCGCAAACCCTGCTGCTGCAGGTGCCGGGCCTGCTCAAGGCGCTACGTGACGGACTGACAGGTGTGGCGCTGGATTCCACCACCACTCGTGATTTTTTCCTGCAACTGGAGCAACTGCACCTGCGGGCTTGCGTGGGCTCGCAATGGGCCGAGGGCAGTGCTGACCCGGCGCTGGACGAGGTGCGGGTGGCCGAGAAAATCGTTCTGGCCATTGCCGAAGAACCTGCGTGTGCGCCGCTGCGTACGCTCGACGGGCATGCCGCACAATTGCGCGCCGTGCGGCGGCTACGTATCGGCGCGTGGGTCGAAGTGCTTGACGATGGCGAGCCGCTGCGCTGCAAGCTGGTGGCGCGCATCGACAGCAATGAGCGCCTGGTGTTTGCTAACCGTACCGGCATGAAAGTCCGCGAATGGAATGCGACCGGCCTCGCCCAGGCCTTGCACCGGGGCGAAGTGCGCATGCTGGATGATGGGCTGCTGTTCGAACGGGCGCTGGAGGCAGTGCTCGACAGCTTGCGTCAGCAGCAGGTGCATTGAAGGCTGGCGCACCGCTGTCATTACAATGATTCACATGCAAAGCGCCGCCCGCGCAGGGCATACTGCCGTTCTGTAACGGCGCTTTTCAGGATCTGCCCCATGTTATTGGACCGTGCCACCGGCTGGTTCCACGGAACCGGAATCACCCACTGCCCCTCGCCGAATTTCAATGCCCGCCCCGAGGGCGAAGCGATTTCCCTGCTGGTGATCCACAACATCAGCCTGCCGCCCGCCTGCTTCGGCAGCGGCAAGGTCCAGGCCTTCTTCCAGAACCGCCTCGACCCTGATGAACATCCCTACTTCGCCAGCATCAGCCACCTGACCGTGTCGGCTCACCTGTTCGTCGAGCGCGACGGCGCTGTCACCCAGTTCGTATCCTTGCTCGAACGCGCCTGGCATGCCGGGGTCTCACGCTTCGACGGGCGCGAAGGCTGCAACGACTTTTCCATCGGTATCGAAATGGAAGGCACCGATGACCTGCCTTACACCGATGCCCAGTATGCCGTGCTGGCGCAATTGACCCGGCACATCCAGGCGGCCTGGCCGGTCATCGACCAGGGCCGCATTCAGGGCCACAGCGATATTGCCCCGCAGCGCAAGACCGACCCCGGTCCGGCATTCGATTGGCCGCGCTACCGGGCCGCCGTGAAGGACAACGAGGACAAGGCATGAGTTTTCTGGTGTTGGTGCTGGTGCTGTGGGTCGAGAAGTTCTCGGCACTGCGCCATCAGGTGCAACGGGATGGTTTCTTCCTGGGCGAGCTGGTACGTCTGGAGCGCAGTGGCAAGGTGCACCCATGGTGGACCCTGGCCATTCTGGTGCTGGCGCCGGTGGCGCTACTGGTACTGCTGCTGCACGTGCTGGACCCGGTTGCCTATGGTTTGCTGGCCTTGCCAGTGCACCTGCTGGTGCTGACCTACAGCCTGGGCCGTGGCGACTTCAGGGCGTCCCTGGGGCCGTTCCGCGATGCCTGGCGGCGGGGTGATGATCAGGCCGCGCTGCATGTGGCCGAGCGCGACCTGGGGCTTGCGGCCGATGAGCCGCACAGCTTGCTGGTGCGGGTGCAGGGCAACCTGTTGTGGCAGGCGTACCAGGGCTTTTTCGCGGTGATCTTCTGGTACTTCGTGCTAGGCCCTGGTGCGGCGCTGGCCTATCGCCTGCTGGCGCTGACGGCCGAACACAGCGGCCAGCCGGCGCTCAAGGCCCGTGCCGAGCAGTTGCGCCACGTGCTGGACTGGCTGCCGGTACGGGTGCTGGCCTTGAGCTTCGCCCTGGTGGGCAACTTCCTCGCGGTGACCCGGGTCATGCTGCACGAGGTGCTCAACTGGCATATCAGTGCGGCACATCTGGTGGCCAGGGTCGGACGGATTGCCGATGACATTCCCGAGCAGGAAGACAGCCAGCGCGGCCTGGGGCGGCTGGACAGCTTGTGGGAACTGCTGCTGCGCTGTGCCGTGTTGTGGTATGCGGGGTTCGCCCTGTGGACAGTACTGGTCTGAGCGTCTCGCACAGCGCCGGTTAACCTTAAGTTACAAACCTCCGATTCGATCTGCGCTATACAGGGTGGCCTAGTGCTACCCCTTGCAGAACAACAAGAATCCTTGGAGGTGCCCTGTGAAGCGTTCGCTCTACCCGGCCATTGCACTGATGAACCGGCTGAGCTTCGGCCAGAAGTTCAGCCTTGTCAGCGTCCTGTTTTTCCTGCCCATGCTGGCCACCAGCGCCTACCTGGTTCACGACGCGTATCGGCAATTTCATTTCACGCGCGCCGAGTTGCACGCCATAGGCCCGTTGAGCGGCAGCCTGGCCCTGCGCGGCGACCTGGAAACCCTCGGCAACCTGTTGCAGATCAATGCCATGCTTGGCCAGTCTGGCCAGGCCGGTGACCTGGAGTCGCGCATCGCGGCCTTGCAGGATAAGGTCCAGGCTCAGTTGCAGGCGCTCGCCGGTGAGCAAGCGGTACCCCAGGCCAAGCTCGAAGAGTTGGCAAATGTGTTTGCCAGCGCACGGGGTGAGAGCTCGTTGCAGAGCAAGGCCGCGCTGTTCGACAAGCTGCTGGCACAAGCCCAGATGCTGAGCAGGCAGATTGCCAGCCAATCGGGGTTGAGCCAGGACCGCCAGGCCTCGCTGCGGCAGTTGAGCGAACTGATTGGCGTCGCCACGGCGCAAGTCACCCAAGGTCTGGGTGAAGGCCGCGCGCTGGGCGCTGTCGCCCTGGGCCGAGGTTTCATCGACTCCTCCGGCAGTGCCCGCTTCGAAGATCTCTTGCAACGCCTGGAGCGGCTGGCTGCCGACTATGCGCTGCGGCTGGATGACGCCTTGGCGGGCGATGCGGCTGCCAAGGCAAGCCTGGCGCAAGCAGCGCAGGTCAGCAAGGCAATCGTGAAGCAAGCGGCTGCCCTGTTCGAGGACCATGTGGTGATGGCCGAAACCCTGGATGCACCCTGGGCGGTCTTCTACCAGCAGGTGAGCGATCTGATGGCCCGGACCTACCAGCTGAACGACGCTGTGATGGGGCATATGCAGGTGCAGTTGCAACAGCGCCTTGGCGAGCAGCGCGGGTGGATGATTGCGCTGGTCGCCGTGCTGGCGGGCGTCTTTGCGTTGATCGTGTACCTCTACGGTGGTTTCTACGTGTCGATCCGAGCGACCCTGCGCAACTTGGGCTGTGCCATGGAAAAGGTGGCAGCCGGTGACATGACGGTCAGTTTCCAGGCCCATAGCCGTGATGAACTGGGTGATCTGGGCCGTGACTTCACTGAAACCGTGCAGCGTATCCGCGGCCTGATTGACCAGGTCGGGCGCACCGTGGTGGCCGTCGAAGAGCAGGCCGGGCAGGTTCTGGCGGTCTCGACGCGGAGCAACCAGGCAGTCAGCGGTCAGCGCGAACAGATCGAGCAGGTGGCCACGGCCATGAACCAGATGAGCGCTACCGTTCAGGAAGTGGCGCGCAGCGCGGCATTGGCTGCCGACGGTGCGCAGCAGGTGAACCATGAGAGCGCCAATGGCCGTAGCCTGGTGCAAAGCCAGCAAGGCAGCATTGGCCGACTCGCCAGTGAAATCGACCAGACAGTGTTGGCGATCAACCAACTGGCAACTGACAGCCAGACGATCGGCCAGGTGCTTGAAGTGATCCGCAGCATTGCCGAGCAGACCAACCTGCTGGCCCTCAACGCTGCCATCGAGGCGGCGCGGGCCGGTGAGCAGGGCCGAGGGTTCGCCGTGGTTGCCGACGAGGTACGTACCTTGGCACGGCGTACCCAGGATTCCACGGCGCAGATCGCGCAGATGATCCAGCGCTTGCAGGACGGGGTTGGGGCGGCGGTGCGGGCCATGGGCAGCAGCCACCAGATGGCGGCGGTGACGGTGGATGAAGCGCGCCAGGTGCAACAGGCGTTGGGTAATATCCTGGGTGCGGTGGGGGGCATCGTCGAGCAGAACCAGCAGATTGCGGCAGCGGTCGAGCAACAGACGGCGGTGGCCCATGACATCGACCGCAATATCGTGGCGATCAATCGGGCGGCCCACGACACTACCCAGGGGGCCTGTCAAACCGAGGATGCCAGCCGGGCACTGTCTCAACAGGTGCTGGAATTGAAGCGGGTGATCGGCGCATTCACGGTCTAGGCCAGGTCAGTGCTGGCCCTATCGCCGGCAAGCCGGCTCCCACAGCTACAGCACAAACTCCGAAAACGCTGCAGCCCCCCTGTGGCAGCCGGCTTGCCGGCGATAGGGCCGGTACTACCAGCCAAACACTTCGCAGGCATTCTTGCTGCTGGCCTCAGCCAAGGCCTGCCGCTCGATGCCCATCAACTCGGCCAGCGCCCCGGCAATCTCCGGCAAATGCTCCGGGCTGTTGCGCTGCCCGGCAAACATCACGGGCGCCATGTCCGGCGAGTCTGTTTCCAGCACAATGCTTTCGAGCGGCAACCGAGCGATGGTCTTGCGCAACCGCAAGGCCTGCGGCCAGGTCGCCGCGCCGCCCAGCCCAAGCCGAAACCCCAGCTTGATGTACTCGCGCGCCTCTTCGTAACTGCCGGCGAATGCATGGATAACCCCCGCCCGCGCTGGTTTGTAGCGCTTGAGCGTGGCGATCACCCGGGCATGGCTGCGGCGCACGTGTAGCAGCGCCGGTAACGCGAAGTCGCAGGCCATCTGCAATTGCGCTTCGAACAAGGTCTGCTGGCGGTCCTTGTCCAGGTCTTCAAGGAAGTAGTCCAGGCCGAACTCACCCACGGCGCACAACCTGTGGTCGCCATGCAGGCGCTCCAGCCATTCGCGCAACTGCACCAGGTGCTCGGGGCGATGCTGCTCCAGGTACACCGGATGCAACCCCAGCGCCGCATGCACGCAGGGTTCGGCGCAGGCCAGATCCCAGACCCGCTGGAAATTGGCCTGATACACCCCCAGCACCACCATCTGCTCCACCCCCCGCGCCGCCGCGTTGGCCAGCAGGCGCGGGCGGTCGGCGTCGAAATCGGGGAAGTCCAGGTGGGTGTGGGTGTCGATCAGGCGCATGTTCAGCCCGCTGCGATGCGTTGCTTGAAGGTGCGGCCAATGGCGTGCACGCCGGGCTCGTAGCGTTTGTCCTCGATCGCGGCCAATGCCAGTTCCAGTGCTGTGGCGGCGATCAGGCCATGTTGCTGGGCCATGGCATTGACCGGCAGCGGCAGGAAGTCGAGCAGCTGATTGTCACCGAAGGTGCCCAGTTGCAACTGACGCGAATCGGCCGGGCGCGCCTGCAGGGTGTCGAACACGCCTTGCAGCAGCACATAGGAGGTGGTCACCAGGGCATCCGGCAGCCCGCCCAGTTCGTCGATCAGTTGCTGCATCAGGCGCTGGCCGCATTCACGGCTGAAGGCTTCGCCCTGGTAGCGCCGCACGTCACCGGAAAAACCTTGCAGTGCCTCGTCGAAACCACCGGCGCGGGCCTGGCTGACCGACAGTTCGGGGCGTGCGCCGATCAGGGCGATGCTGTGTGGGGCAGTGGACAGCAGGCTGTCGGCGAGCTGGCGGCTGGCATCGCGATCATCACTGATGACCGAGCAGAAGTGTGCCGGGTCCAGGCGCCGGTCGATGGCGATCACCGGTAGGCCTTTGTCTTGAAGCTCGCGGTAGCTGTCGTCTTCTGGCGGCAGGCAGCTGGCAACGAACAGCGCATCGCAGCGTCGGGCACGGAACAGTTGCTGCAGTTGGCGCTCGCTGTCTGGCTGGTCGTCGCTGCTGGCAATCAGCAACTGGTAACCACGGGCGCGGGCGCCTTGTTCCAGTTGTTTGGCGATGCGGGCGTAGCTGGGGTTCTCCAGATCCGGGAGAATGAAGCCCAGGGTCCGGGTGTGCCGACTACGCAGGCCGGCGGCCTGCGGATTGGGGGTGAAGCCGTGGGCCTCGACCACCGCGCGCACGCGCTCGACAGTGCTGTTGCTGATGCGCTGCTGTTCGGCCTTGCCATTGATGACGTAACTGGCTGTGGTCACGGACACACCGGCCAGACGGGCGATATCGCTGAGTTTCACCGAATTTTCCTTGTTATTACCGGGGCTGGTCGTGGGGCAGGACCGGTTAGTTT
This sequence comes from Pseudomonas sp. KU43P, assembly GCF_033095865.1. Classification (NCBI taxonomy): domain Bacteria; kingdom Pseudomonadati; phylum Pseudomonadota; class Gammaproteobacteria; order Pseudomonadales; family Pseudomonadaceae; genus Pseudomonas; species Pseudomonas sp. KU43P. The sequence goes on from NZ_AP019365.1 coordinate 944,747, forward strand.
GACCCGCTCAGGCTGCCACGCGCAGACGACCATTGTCGCAATTGTCCGACAGGATGGGGCTTTTTCCCCGGAAGATTATCGAGTAACGTGGCCGCTTGGTCAGGTTAAACGTTTCAGCTAGCTATTTTTCTGCCGCGGCTACCGCCCATGCGGGGCTGTTGAACTGGCTGAAATCGTGAATTTCACAACAATACCTCAGTACCCGGCACTTATCGCAAGGGGCTGCAAAAGGAGAAGGTCATGCTCGAGCTCGCCAAAGAGCAGATAGCCATGGGCCAGACGGCCGTCGACAAGCCCCAGGCGTTGCGCCTGCTGGCGCAGCGGCTGGTCGCCGATGGGCTGGTCGCCGAAGGCTACCTGCAAGGCCTCGAGGCGCGTGAGGCACAAGGTTCCACCTTCCTTGGCCAGGGCATCGCCATCCCCCACGGCACCCCGCAGACCCGTGACCTGGTGTTCGCTACCGGCGTGCGCCTGCTGCAGTTTCCCGAAGGCGTCGATTGGGGCGACGGCCAGATCGTCTACCTGGCCATCGGCATCGCCGCCCGCTCCGACGAGCACCTGCGCCTGCTGCAATTGCTGACCCGTGCCCTGGGCGAAACCGACCTGGCCGAAGCCCTGCGCCGCGCCAGCTCCGCCGAAGCGCTGCTCAAGCTGCTGCAAAGCGCACCGCAGGAGCTGGCGCTGGACGCGCAACTGGTCGGCCTGAACCTGCCAGCCGACGACTTCGACGAGCTGGCCTGGCGTGGCGCGCGTCTGCTGCAACGTGCCGGGTGCGTGGACAGCGGTTTTGCCGCTGTGCTGCAGCAGGCCGCCCCCTTGCCCTTGGGCGAGGGCCTGTGGTGGCTGCACAGCGAGCGCCAGGTGCGCCAGCCGGGCCTGGCCTTCGTCACCCCTCAACAACCACTGCGCTATCGCGACCAGCCGCTCAATGGGCTGTTCTGCCTGGCCAGCCTCGGTGCGGCGCACCAGGCGTTGCTCGAACGCCTTTGCGAGGTGCTGATCGAGGGCCGTGGGCAGACGCTGTACCAGGCCACCAGCAGCCGCGCGGTGCTCGAAGTGCTGGGTGGCGAGGCGCCGATGGACTGGCCCAGTGCCCGCATCGCCCTTGCCAACCCCCACGGCCTGCATGCCCGCCCGGCGAAGATCCTGGCGCAGTTGGCCAAAGGCTTCGAAGGCGAAATTCACCTGCGCATGGTGGACAGCGCGCAGCCGGCAGTGTCGGTCAAAAGCCTCAGCAAGCTGCTCAGTTTGGGGGCTCGGCGTGGGCAGATGCTGGAGCTGATCGCCGAGCCGTCCATCGCCGGCGATGCCTTGCCGATACTGCTGGCAGCTATCGAAGAAGGTCTGGGCGAGGAGGTGGAGCCACTGCCCGCTACCGCCAGTCAGGCTTCGTCGATGCCGCCCGAACGCCTCCAGCCACCGGCAGCCGGCACCCGCATCCAGGCGGTGGGCGCGGCACCTGGTATCGCCAGCGGGCCGGCGCATGTCTGCGTCGAACGTGAAATCGACTACCCGTTGCGAGGCGAATCGCCCACCCAAGAGCGGCTGAAGCTGCAGCAGGCCGTGGCAGCGGTAAATGCAGACTTGCAGACGCTGGTGCGGCGCAGCGACAAAGCCATTGGCGAAATATTCGTTACCCACCAGGAAATGCTCGCCGACCCGGCCCTGACCGACGATGTCGAGCTGCGCCTGGCCCAGGGCGAGAGCGCACCGGCTGCGTGGATGGCGGTGATCGATGCCGCCGCACGCCAGCAGGAGGCACTGCACGATGCACTGCTCGCCGAGCGTGCTGCTGACCTGCGGGATGTCGGTCGTCGCGTATTGGCGCAGCTGTGTGGTGTGCAGACCCAGGCCGAGCCCGAGCAAGCTTATGTCCTGGTGATGGCCGAAGTGGGCCCCTCCGATGTCGCTCGCCTGGATCCGTCGCGGGTCGCCGGCATCGTGACCGCCTACGGCGGCGCCACCGCCCACAGCGCGATCGTCGCCAGAGCGCTGGGCATTCCAGCAGTGGTCGGTGTGGGGGCAGCGATCCTGCAGCTCGAAGCCGGCACCTCGCTGCTGCTCGATGGCCAGCGCGGCACCCTCAGCGTGGCGCCCCCTGCCGATGAGTTGCAACGTGCGCTGGCCGAACGCGACCAGCGCGAGCAGCGCCTGCGTGCGGCCTGGGCCGATCGCCACGCCCCGGCAGTCACCCGCGACGGCCATGCGGTCGAGGTATTCGCCAACATCGGCGAGAGCAGCGGTATCGACAAGGTGGTGGAGCAGGGCGCCGAAGGCATCGGCTTGCTGCGCACCGAACTGCTGTTCATGGCCCACCCACAGGCGCCGGACATCGTCACCCAGGAAGCCGAGTATCGCCGCGTGCTCGACGGCCTGGGCGGCCGGCCACTGGTGGTGCGCACCCTCGATGTGGGCGGCGACAAGCCGTTGCCCTATTGGCCGATCCCAGCCGAGGACAACCCGTTCCTCGGTGTGCGCGGGGTGCGCCTGACCCTGCAGCGGCCACAGATCATGGAAGACCAGTTGCGCGCCCTGCTGCGCGCCGCCGATCAACGCCCGCTGCGGATCATGTTCCCCATGGTCGGGCAGGTGCACGAATGGCGCGAGGCGCGGGCGATGGTCGAACGCCTGCGCGTGGAAATCCCGGTCGCCGACCTGCAGCTCGGGATCATGGTCGAGGTGCCGTCCGCAGCGTTGCTGGCGCCACAGCTCGCGCGCGAAGTGGACTTCTTCAGCATTGGTACCAACGACCTGACCCAGTACACCCTGGCCATTGACCGTGGCCACCCAAGCCTGTCGGCCCAGGCCGACGGCCTGCACCCGGCGGTGCTGAGCCTGATCGACATGACCGTGCGCGCCGCCCATGCCGAGGGCAAGTGGGTAGGGGTGTGCGGAGAGCTGGCCGCCGACCCGCAGGCCGTGGCAGTGCTGCTGGGGCTGGATGTCGACGAGCTGAGCGTGGCGGCGCGCAGCGTTGCCGAAGTCAAGGCACTGGTTCGCCAGGCCGATCACCAGACGGCCCGAGCACTGGCGCGCGAGGCCCTGCAACAAGACAGCGCCGCGGCGGTTCGCGCGCTGGTGGAGCGTTACTGAATGGCCAAGATCCTCACCCTGACCCTGAACCCGGCGCTGGACATCACCGTCAGCCTCGACACCCTGCGCCCGGGGCTCGTCAACCGTGCCCAGGACCAGCACAGCCATGCCGCCGGGAAAGGGCTGAACGTCGCCCAGGTGCTTGCCGACCTGGGGCACAGCGTGACCGTGGGTGGTTTCCTTGGCCAGGACAACCTGCAGCCGTTCGAGGCGTTGATCGAACGCCGTGGCTTCGTCGACTGCTTCGTCCGTGTACCGGGCGAAACCCGCAGCAACCTCAAGTTGGTCGAGGCCGATGGCCGCGTTACCGATATCAATGGCCAGGGGCCGCAGGTCGATGATGCGGCCTGCGCGGCCTTGTTACGTCGACTGGAGGCGGTGGCGCCGGGGCATGATGCGGTGGTGGTAGCCGGCAGCCTGCCGCGTGGCATCAGCCCCGAGTGGTTTCGCCTGTTGCTTGAGCAACTGAAGGCGCAAGGGCTGAAGGTCGCCCTCGACAGCAGCGGCGAAGCCCTGCGCGCCGGGTTGCAGAGTGCCCCGTGGCTGGTCAAGCCCAATACCGAAGAGCTTGGCGAGGTGCTGGGCGTCGGGGTGCACAGTGACGCCGAACAGCGTGCTGCTGCCAAGCAGCTGCTGGCCAGTGGTGTCGAGCATGTGGTGGTGTCGGCGGGTGAGCAGGGGGTCAGTTGGTTCGCCGCTGGCCTGGCGCTGCATGCCCAGCCACCACAGGTACGTGTGGCCAGCACCGTGGGTGCGGGTGACTCGCTGGTGGCGGGCATGGTGCATGGCCTGCTGCTTGGCGAGGCCACGGCGCAGACCCTGCGCCGCGCCACGGCCATTGCCGCCCAGGCGGTGACCCAAGTCGGCTTCGGGATCGGCGACCACGATCAACTGGCGCGCCTGCAAGCCGCCGTGCAACTGACAGAACAACAAGAGGGTTGCCGATGAACATTGCCATTGTCACCGCCTGCCCCAACGGCCAGGTGTCCAGCGTGCTCAGTGCGCGCCTGCTGGCGGCCGCCGCCCAGCGTCGCGGATGGAAAACCTGCGTCGAAGTGGTGGATGCCGAGCATCCAGAGCGGCAGTTGAGCGCCGCGCAGATCGCTGAGGCTGATTGGGTACTGGTGGTCAGCACCGGCCCGGTTGACCTGGCTCGGTTCAACGGCAAACGTTTGTACCAGAGCACGCCGGCCCAAGCGCTGGCCGACCGAGAAGGCTTTCTCGACCAGGCGGCCGCAAAGGCTCAGCTTCAGGTTGATGCGCCCGCTGCTGCGCAAACGTCGGGGGGCGTGCGCTTGGTTGCCGTTACCGCCTGCCCGACGGGCGTCGCGCACACCTTCATGGCTGCCGAGGCCCTGCAACAGGCTGCGCAGCAGCTTGGCTACTCGCTGACCGTGGAAACCCAGGGCTCGGTCGGTGCGCGCAACCCGCTTTCGGCCCAGGCCATCGCCGAGGCGGATGTGGTGCTGTTGGCCGCCGACATCGAGGTGCCCACTGACCGGTTTGCGGGTAAGCGGATCTACCGCTGCGGCACCGGTATTGCGCTCAAGCAGGCCCAGGCCACACTGGACAAGGCCCTGGCAGAGGCCAAGGTGGAAAGCGCAGGCGATGCCGCATCCGCGGTGGCCAAGGCCGAAAAGACAGGGGTGTACAAGCACCTGCTGACCGGCGTGTCGTTCATGCTGCCGATGGTGGTGGCCGGCGGCTTGTTGATCGCCTTGTCATTCGTGTTCGGTATCGAGGCATACAAGGAGCCAGGCACGCTCCCGGCTGCCTTGATGCAGATTGGCGGCGAGGCAGCATTCAAGCTGATGGTGCCGCTGCTGGCGGGCTATATCGCCTGGTCCATCGCCGACCGCCCGGGCCTTGCACCCGGCATGATCGGCGGCCTGCTGGCCAGCACCCTGGGCGCCGGTTTCATCGGCGGTATCGTTGCCGGTTTTCTTGCCGGCTACAGCGCCAAGGCCATCGCCCGCTGGGCACGGCTGCCGAGCAGCCTGGATGCGCTCAAGCCGATCCTGATCATTCCGCTGCTGGCCAGCCTGTTCACCGGCCTGGTGATGATCTATGTGGTGGGCCAGCCGGTAGCGGCCATGCTCGAAGGGCTGACGCACTTTCTCGACAGCATGGGCACTACCAATGCCATCCTGCTTGGCCTGTTGCTGGGCGGCATGATGTGCGTCGACCTGGGTGGGCCGATCAACAAGGCGGCCTATGCCTTCTCGGTGGGGCTACTGGCTTCGTCGAGCTACGCGCCGATGGCGGCGACCATGGCCGCTGGCATGGTGCCCCCGATCGGCCTGGGCATCGCCACCTTCCTGGCCCGGCGCAAGTTTGCGCAGAGCGAGCGCGAGGCGGGCAAGGCGGCGCTGGCGCTGGGCCTGTGCTTCATCTCCGAAGGGGCGATTCCGTTCGCGGCCAAGGATCCGTTACGGGTGATCCCGGCGAGCGTGGCGGGTGGAGCGTTGACCGGTGCGCTGTCGATGTATTTCGGCTGCAAGCTGATGGCGCCGCATGGCGGGCTGTTCGTGTTGCTGATCCCCAATGCGATCAACCATGCGTTGTTGTATCTGCTGGCGATCGTGGCGGGAAGCCTGCTGACGGCGGTGGTGTATGCCGTGATCAAGAAGAGTGAGCGGGTGGAGCTGGCAGTGGCGCCGGTCAAGGGCTGAGCCCTCGGCTGTTGCGACGGGCCTCATCGCCGGCAAGCCGGCTCCCACAGGAGTGCCACTGGCTGCAGGGCAGTGCAGATCCCTGTGGGAGCCGACTTGCCGGCGATAGGGCCTGCGCAGGCTAGCGCCGATGTTTCTGCCGCAACGGCACCAGCAAATCCCCTAGGCCGTTATGGTCGACTTCGTGCATCAACGCCAACAACCCACCCAATTCCCCTGCCGGGAAACCCTTGCGCGCAAACCACGCCAGGTAATCACCTGGCAGGTCGGCAATGATCCGACCCTGGTATTTACCAAACGGCATCGTGCGCGTGACCAGCAGTTCGAGGGTTTCCGGTTTCATGGTGATGCCTGCAAGTAGAGTGCGCCGACGATACTGCAATCTGCACGAGCGCCCAAGCGGCAATCATGCATAACGCCGTTTAACGTGTTTCTTGATCTAAGCCTAATTACTTGATTTTATTGGCTTTTATTTTAGAAGAAAGCTTGGCACGAAGGCTGCTCCTGTTTACATGACTATCACCTGCCAAGGAGTTCTGCCATGAGCAACCCCAACAAAGACGTGATCGACGTACTCAACGACCTGATCGAGTACAGCAAGGACGGCGAAAAGGGTTTCAAGACCTCGGCCGATGATGTGAAGAACCCGGAACTGAGGGCTTTCTTCGTGCAGCGTGCGGGTGAATGCGCCAGTGCTGCGGCTGAACTGCAAAGCGAAGTCCGCCGCCTGGGTGGCGACCCGGAAACCTCCACCAGCATCAGCGGTGACATGCATCGCGGCTGGGTCAATCTCAAGTCGATGGTCACTGGCAAGGACGAAGAAGCCGTGCTCAACGAAGTCGAGCGTGGCGAAGACCATGCCCTCAAGGCCTACAAGGAAGCCCGTGAAAAACTGGTCAAACTGGGCCGTGCTGCCAGCGACGAGAGCTACGCACTGGTCGAGAAGCAGCTGCAAGGCGTGCAACGCAACCATGACCAGGTGAAAGCCCTGCGTAACGCCGCACGCGCCCGCTCCTAAGCGACAGGCCCCTCTACTCGGTTACGGCCATTGGCCTTGGCCCGGTAGAGGGCTTCGTCCGCATCGCCCAACACCTGGGTAAGGTCGTGCTGGGTGCCTGGGATGTAGACGCCGATGCCGATGCTGACCGTCACCGAGCGCAGATCATCGGCAAACGGCGCCAACTCTTCCACGCAAGTTCGAATCCGTTCTGCCAACAGCAGCGCACCTGGCAGCTCGGTCTCTGGCAAGATCACCTGAAACTCCTCCCCCCCATAGCGTGCTGCCAGATCGGCAGGGCGCCTCAGGCATTGCTCGATGGCCTTGGCCACCTCGCGTAGCGCGTGGTCGCCGCCGGCATGGCCATGGCGCTGGTTGAATGCCTTGAAGTGGTCCACATCCACCATCATCACGGCCAGGGGCCTGCGATTGCGCTGAGCCCGCGCCCACTCCAGGCGCAGCACCTGGTCCAGCCGGCGACGGTTGGCAAGCCCGGTAAGGCTATCGGTGGCGGCGAGGGTCGCCAGGCTCTGTTCTGCCTCATGACGGCGCTGCAGCTCGCGGCCGAGCAGCAAGGTCAACCACAAGATGCCGACGCACAGTACGCCGGTGGCCACACTGACCAATATTGCCGTGCGTCGCCAGGACTCGAACACCTCGTCGGCCGAGTGCACCACCATCACGATCAAGGGCAGATCGGCCACCCGAGCGAAGGTGTACATGCGCTGCGCACCAGTAGTGCCCGAGCGGGCGGTGAAGCTGCCGCTGTGTTCACCGAGCACGCGCTTGAAGTTGGGCCGATCGCTGTAATTGCTGCCGATCAGCGGGTCCTGCGGGCGCGAAGGTTGCCGAGCGAGCAGCTGGCCGTGGGTATTGAACAGGTTGATGCTGCTGTCGTCGCCGATATCCAGGCGTTGGAACAGTTCGTTGAAATAGGAAAGGCGCAAGGCGCCAGCGGCCAATCCGGCGAACTCGCCGTCGGGCCCGGAGATGCGCCGGCTGAAACTGATGCACCAGTCCAGGTCGCCCAGGCGGGCCTTGAACGGCGGGCCTACCAGCAGGCCGAGGTTAGGGTTGTGCAGGTGGGCCTGGAACACGCCGGTGTCGGCGAAGTTGGCCTTGCGCGGCACCATGCTGGTGGAATCGCCCACCACATTGCCGGCTTTGTCGAGCCACAGCACATCGCCGCGTTTCTTGTCGACGAAGGCTTCGTTGAACAGCAGGCGCTGGCGCAGGGGGCCAGGGATCCCGGGCAGTTCCTTGCGATTGACCGCCCAGATCAGGCCCTGCAGGGACTGGTCGTACAGTTCGGCGTTGCGCAGGATGTCGCTTTCGATCAGTTGCACGATGTTGTTCGAGGCGCGGATGGCCGATTGCTCGACGCTGTCGCGCTCGCGGGCCAGCAGATAGCTGACGATGGCCACGATGGCGAGCACGGCAAGGCAACTGCCCAGGTTGAGGATCAGCTCGGGGTGCGACCTGTAGAGTGCGAGACGCGGTAATCGAGTGGGCATGCGCGCTACTGCTGAGGCAGGGCCATTTGCGGCGGCGACATTTTAGGGAAGCATGGATTGTCGGACAAGATTTGTCCGACGGAATCTGCCGTGCGGCCTATCGCCGGCAAGCCGGCTCCCACAGGTATCTCACCGTTTTCCGCTCGGTGGGGTACCTGTAGGAGCCGGCTTGCCGGCGAAACGGGGGCAAAGCCCCCGCCTGCGGTCCTGGATCAGAACACGTTCAATGGATAATCCACGATCACCCGCAGTTCGTCGTTGTCGCTGTTGTCGTCGATCGACGCATAGCCCTGGCTGCCGCGGTGGGTGGCGTAGCGCACCAGCACCGACAGGTCCTTGAAGTCGCCTTCCTGGAACACATACTTCACGTCCAGGTCACGCTCCCAGTGCGTGGCGTTCTTGCCATCGGCGCGGTAGTAGTCGTAGTGGCTGCGGTCCTGGGTGGCCTTGGTCAGGTCCGCCTCGCCGCGCGAGTACGATACGGTGGTGCTCAGGCCAGGGATGCCGACGCCGGCAAAGTTGTAGCCGTACTGCAACTTCCACGAACGCTCGTTGGGGGCGTTGAAGTCGGAATACATGCGCGAGTTGTCCAGGTACACGCTGTCGCCCAGGTTGATGTAGTCGAACGGGGTGTTGCCGTTGACCCGCTGGTAGGCGGCCGTGACGCTGTGGTAACCGGCGTTGACCGTGAAGTGCAGGCTGTAGGTGTTGTTGTCGATCTTGCCCAGCAGCGCCTGGCCAGTGTCCTGGGTGTGGTAGAAGTGCACGCCTGGGTTCAGGCTGACCAGGTCGTTGACCACGTAGGTGTAGTCGAAGTCGGCGTAGTACTGGTTCCAGATGTCCTTCAGCTCGGCGGCGTAAAGGTTGGCGGTGATGTTTTCGGTACCGCTCCAGGAAGCGCCGGCCCAGTTCAGGTGCTTGCTCTTGTCGTGCTCGTCCAGCGCACCGTAGTAGGTGTCGATGCGGCGGTGGCCGCTCTGGTTGTACGGGTGGGTGAAGCTGACTTGGCCACCTTCGAGCAGCAGCCCGTCGATGCTGGTGTTGGTCAGGCTCACGCCGCGGAAGGTCTGCGGCAGCATGCGAGTTTCGCCGCCGGCGATCACCGGGTTGGTGAGGAACAGGTCACCGGCCTTGAGCTCGGTATCGAACGCCTTGAGCTTGACCGCTGCGCCCGCCGTGGAGAAGGAGTGCGGCGCTGCGCCCAGCTCTCCGTCATCCTTGACGTGCGTAGGCAGGATGCTGGTGCCGGCATGGCCGCCACCGCCGTCGAGCTTCAGGCCCAGCATGGCATGGGCGTCGAGGCCGAAGCCGACCACCCCAGGGGTATAGCCGGACTCGAAGCGGGCGACTGCGCCCTGGCCCCACTCGCGCTTGTCGCGCACGCCTGGGTTGAGGTTGTTGCGGTTGAAGTAGGCATTACGAAAATGCAGGTTGAACGACGAGCCTTCGATGAAGCCATCAGCCTTGTCTTCATTTGCCTGGGCGGCGAGAGGCATCGTTGCAGTCAATGCAATGAACAGCGGGGTGAAACGAAACGCGGAAGGCACCGGTACTAGCTCCTTTGGTCTGACGGTGGGGCAGTTTTTATTTTTGAATGTGCAACTTTCTTGTTAGGGACATAACAACCGGGCTGATCGTTAAAGCACATAAAAAAAGCCGCTGATTGGCAGCGGCTTTAAAAGGCTAACATATCGGCACCGGTGGTGCCCATGGCGTAGCCGAGGGAAATCTGGGGCGTTAGCGAACAGCGATCAGCTGTCGGCGTTGGTATCGATGGAAACTTTCGAGGCTGTCTGTTCCGAGGCTTTTACGGCGTCTGCCTGGTGGGCAACGGCTTCGCGGGCGTCTTGGTGAACAGCGGCAAGTTCTGCTTTACGGGCGACGAAGGCCTGGGATTCTTCAGCCATGGCCAGGGGCGACAACAACAGGGAAGACAGAACGAAAACGCTGGCAATACCCATACTGTTGGACATTTGAAACTACCTTCTTGCGGTGCAAGTGCTAATGAGGACAGGGCTAAAGTTAGTCGTTTAATAGCCTGGGAAACAGCGTCCACGCTGATAAGCACTGTTGCGCAAAAGGTAACGATGATGCTGAAAAGCAATTAGACTTTCGCCCCAAACCCGCGTGGTTGAGCGGCTGGGAGGCGAATGCCGAAGGTGTTGGCGCCGGCCTCGCTCTGCACGAAAACGTCGCCGCCATGCATCAGTGCAATGGCCTTGACGATCGCCAGCCCCAAGCCGTGGTTGCCACCGCCACTGTTGCTGCGCGCCGCGTCCACCCGGTAGAAGCGCTCGAACAGCAGCGGCAGGTGGGTATCCTCGATCGCCGGCCCCGGGTTGCTCACGGCGATGCTCACCTGTTCCTGCCCGCCCTCGATATGCACACGGATCACCTCATCCGGCGCGGTGTGCTGCACGGCATTGTTCAGCAGGTTGATCAGCGCCCGACGCAACTGGGCTTTCTCGATGGGGGCCTGCGCATCGCCGCTGACCTGCACGCTGACCTGGGCGTCTTCGAGGATGTAGTCCAGGTAATCGAGTGTGGTGGCGACCTCTTCGGCCAGCGACACCTGGGTCAGGGCCGTGGCCTTGCTGCCCTGGTCGGCGCTGGCGAGGAACAGCATGTCGTTGATGATGCTGCGCAGGCGTTCGAGCTCTTCGAGGTTCGATTGCAGCACCTCGAAGTAATGCTCGGCGCTGCGCCCGCGAGTGAGTGCGACCTGGGTCTGGCCGATCAGGTTGGTCAGTGGCGAGCGCAGTTCGTGGGCCACGTCGGCGTTGAATGCCTCCAGCCGTGAGTAGGCCTGGCTTACTCGGTCGAGGGCTGCATTGAACGCGCCGGCAAACTGCGCCAGTTCTGGGGCAAGGTCGCTGGTTTGCAGGCGACCATCCAGGCGTGGCGGCGCCAGTGCCTGGGCCTCGTTGGACAGCGCCAGCAGCGGACGCAGGCCGATACGCGCTACCCAGTAACCGAGCACCGAGGCCAGCAGAACGCCCAGCACTGCCAGGCCGACGATGGCCACCAGCAGGCTGTGCTGGGCTTGCCAGAAGGTTTCCGTGTCGATGGCGATCAGAAAGCGCAGCGGCGGGCGGTCGGCCAGGGCCGGCATTTCGCTGACCAGCACCTTGTACGGGTAGGGGCGGTCTGGCAGGCGCAGGTCGCGCATGCCTTGCGCGCCCTCGGCGAACGCGCGCACCAGCTCGCTGGGGTGGCCGTATTCGAATGCAGGGTTGCTGCTCACCACCCAGAAGCGGATGCGTTTGTCTTCCTCGCTGAGCAGGTTGAGCTTGTTGCTGATCTTGGCCCAGTGCTCGGGTGTTCCGAAGCGGTTGAGGGTGGATTCGAGCACGCTGTAGCGGGCGTCCAGCTCGGCCGCCGGCAGCAGGTCGAGGCTGCGGTCGACCTGGCGATACAGCGCCGAGCCGATCAGCACGAACACACCCAGGGCCACCAGGATGAACAGCCCCGACAGGCGCAGTGCGATGGAATTAAACGGCACGGTTTTCCAGGACATAACCCATGCCTCGGATGGTATGCAGCAGCTTGTTGTCGAATGGCCCGTCGAGCTTGGCGCGCAGGCGCTTGATCGCCACTTCGACGACGTTGGCATCGCTGTCGAAGTTGATGTCCCAGACCAGCTCGGCGATGGCGGTCTTGGACAGAATTTCGCCTTGGCGCCGGGCCAGCACGCTGAGCAGCGAGAACTCCTTGGCGGTAAGGTCCAGGCGCTGGCCTGCGCGGCTGGCCTTGCGCGCCATCAGGTCGATCCACAGGTCGCCAACCTGTACCTGCAACGGCTCGTGGCTACTGCTGCGGCGGGTCAGGGCCTGCAGGCGGGCCACCAGTTCGAGAAACGAGAAGGGTTTGCCCAGGTAGTCGTCGGCACCCTCGCGCAGGCCATGGATGCGGTCCTCGACACGTTCGCGGGCCGTGAGCATGATCACCGGCGTCTGCTTGCGTGCGCGCAAGGCGCGCAGCACCCCGTAGCCATCCAGGCCCGGCAGCATCACGTCGAGCACGATAACCGCGTAGTCGCCTTCCAGGGCCATGTGCAGCCCGTCGATGCCGTCCCGCGCAAGGTCGACGGTGAAGCCTTGTTCGCTCAGGCCGCGATGCAGGTAGTCGGCGGTTTTTTCTTCGTCTTCGATGATCAGCACACGCATGGTCTTGTCTCAGCTGGCACTCGGCGCGGCCGCGGGGGCCGCCTGGCGGCGATGGAACAGGCGCTCCAGGGCCAAGTATATGACCGGGGTGGTAAACAGCGTCAGCGCCTGGCTCACCAACAGGCCGCCGACCACGGCGATGCCCAGCGGCTGGCGCAGCTCGGCGCCGGTGCCGAAGCCGAACATCAGCGGTAGCGCACCGAGCAGGGCCGCCAGGGTAGTCATGATGATCGGGCGAAAGCGCACCAGGCAGGCCTGGCGGATCGCCTGCTCCGGTGTCATGCCCTGGTGGCGCTGGGCCTCGAGGGCAAAGTCGATGAGCAGGATGCCGTTCTTCTTGACGATGCCGATCAGCAGCACCACGCCGATCAGGCCCATGATGCTGAAGTCCTGCCCGCTGCCCCAGAGCAGGATGATCGCGCCTAGGCCTGCCGAAGGCAGCGTGGAGATGATGGTCAGCGGGTGGACGAAGCTCTCGTAGAGCACCCCGAGGATGATGTACACCGCCACCAGCGCGGCGAGGATCAGGTAGGGCTGGCTCGACAGCGAACTCTGGAACGCCTGGGCGGCGCCCTGGAAGTTGCCGGCGATGGAGTCGGGCATGCCCAGTTCGCGCTGGGTGCGTTCGAGGATCTGCACCGCATCGCCCAGGGCCACCCCAGGCGCCAGGTTGAACGACAGGTTGGCGGCCGGGAACAGGCCGTCATGGCTGATCGACAGTGGCCCGGTACTGGGCGGCGCAACGTGCGCCAGGGCTGACAACGGCACCATCTCGTTGGTCAGCGGCGAGCGCAGGTAGAAGAAGTTGAGGCTCTCGGCCTTGCCACGGTGGCGGGCATCCAGCTCCAGGATCACTTTGTACTGGTTGGTCTCGGTCTGGAATTCGCTGATCTGCCGTTGGCCGAAGGCATCGTACAGCGCCTGGTCGACGTCGGTGGTGGTCAGGCCGAAGCGCGCTGCGGCCTGGCGGTCGATGTCGATGCGGGTGACGCTGGCGCCCAGTTGCAGGTCGTTGGACAGGTCGCGCAACGCCGGGTTTTCCTTCAGGCGATCAGTCAGGCGCTGGGTCCACAGGTTGAGGGCGACCCCGTCATTGCTCTTGAGCACGTACTGGTACTGGGTACGGGACGGGCCCGAGCTGAGGTTGATGTCCTGGCCGGCGCGCATGTACAGGACGATGCCCGGCACCTGGGCGAGTTTCGGGCGAATCCGGTCGATCCATTCGCTGGCCGACACGTCGCGCTCGCCGCGGGGCTTGAGCGAGATCCAGAAGCGGCCGTTGGCGATGGTCTGGTTGCTGCCGGTGACCCCGACCGAGTGCGAAAAGGCGCGTACGGCCGGGTCATCGCCGATGATCTTCGCCAACGCCAGGTGCTTTTCGATCATCGAGGGATAGGACACGTCCGCTGCCGCTTCGGTGGTGCCGAGGATGAAACCGGTATCCTGCAGCGGGAAGAAGCCTTTCGGAATGCCGACATAACCGGCAACTGCCAACGCCAGGGTGATGCCGAATACGCCGAGGGTGAGGCGCCGATGAGCCAACGCCCGGTCCAGGCCTTTTTCGTACCAGCACAGCAGGCGCGGGCCGAATCCGCCAGCATGCTCGCCGGGGGGGCGGCGCATGAGCATAGCTGCCAGGGTCGGGGCGAGGGTCAGCGACACCACCACCGAAATCAGGATGGTGGCCGTGGCGGTGAGGGCGAACTCCTTGAACAACCTCCCGACCACGCCGCCCATGAACAGCAACGGGATAAAGGCGGCGATCAGCGAGAAGCTGATCGACACCACGGTGAAGCCAATCTCGCCGGCGCCCTTGAGCGCCGCGGTGCGGCTGTCATCGCCGGCCTCCAGGTGGCGGTGGATGTTCTCCACCACGACGATGGCGTCATCGACCACGAAGCCCACGGCGATGACGATGGCTACCAGCGTCAGGTTGTTGAGGCTGAAACCCAATACATACATCAGTGCGCAACTGGCGATCAGCGACACCCCGAGCACGCTGGAGACGATGAAGGTGGCCGACCACTGACGCAGGAACAGCGCCATTACCCCGATCACCAGCGCCACGGCGATCATCAGGGTCAGTTCCACCTCGTGCAGCGAGGCGCGGATGGTCTGGGTGCGGTCCTGCAGTACCGACACCTCGACCGAGGCCGGCAGCATTTCCTGCAGGCGGGGCAGGGCGTCGAGCACGCGGTCCACGGTGTCGACGATGTTGGCCCCGGGTTGGCGGAAGATCACCAGGTTCAGCCCCGGCTGGTCGCCGGACCAGGCCTTGACGTAGGCGTTCTCGGCGCCGTTGATCACCTTGGCCACATCGGCCAGGTGCACGGGCGCGCCATTACGGTAGCTGACGATCAGCTTGGCGTAGTCCTCAGGGTGGAACAGCTGGTCGTTGGCGGCGATGGTCGACACGCTGTGCTCGCCATACAGCGCCCCCTTGGCCAGGTTGAGGCTGGTCTGCTGGATGGCCAGGCGCACATCGGCCAAGGTCAGGCCGATGGCCGCGAGCTTCTCCGGCTGCGCCTGGACCCGGATTGCCGGGCGCAGTTGCCCGGTGATGTTGATCAGGCCGACGCCGTCGATCTGGCTGAGCTGGCGGGCGAGCAGGGTTTCGGCGTAGTCGCTGAGCTCGTTGCCGGGCATCTGCGCCGAGCTGACGGTGAGGATCAGCACCGGGCTGTCGGCCGGGTTGACCTTGCGCCAAGTAGGCGGGCTGGGCAGGTCCTGGGGCAGGCGTGCGGTGGCGGTGTTGATCGCTGCCTGGACTTCCTGGGCGGCGGTGTCGATGTTCTTGTCGAGGGTGAACTGCAGGATCAGCGTGGTCGAGCCCAGGGCGCTGCTGCTGGTCATCTGGGTCATGCCGGGGATGGCGCTGAACTGCACCTCCAGGGGCGTTGCCACCGACGAGGCCATGGTTTCGGGGCTGGCGCCGGGCAACTGGGCGGTGACCTGGATGGTCGGGAAGTCGGCTTCGGGCAGCGGTGCCACAGGGAGGCGCGGGAAGGCGATGGCGCCCAGCAGCACCAGGGCGAAGGTCAGTAGCAGGGTGGCGATGGGGTGGTCGATGCACCAGGCCGAGACGCCGTTGCGGGTGTTCATGGCTGGCTCCTGCGGTCGGCCATCTCGGCCGGTGCCGGTGCATCCGGGGTGATCTCGATGCGCGCGCCCGGCTTGAGGCGTGACTGGCCGTCGAGCACCAGACGGTCACCGGCTTTGACCCCGGCGACGATATTCAGCGTGCTGTCCTGGTACAGCACCTTGACCGGCACGTTGGTGACCTTGTCGCCGTCGACGCGGTAGACGAAGTGGCCATCGATGCTGCGCTGCACCACCGGCGGCGGCACCACCAGGGCGTTTTCGTCCAGCGCCGTGCGCAAGCGCACGGTGACCAGTTGCCCTGGCCACAGTCGGCCGTCCTTGTTGTCGAACTCGGCTTTCACCCGCACGGTGCCGGTGTTGGCGGAAACCTGGTTGTCGATCAGGGCCAGGTGGCCTTCGCCAAGCAGGCCGCGTTCGCCGTCGGCATCCATGTAGGCCTCCACCAACGCGGGTGAGGGTGCCTTGAGCAGGGTTTGCAGGGTCGGCAGCATCTGTTGCGGCAGGGAAAACTCCACAGCGATCGGGTCGATCTGGGTAACGCTGAACAGGCCCTGGGTATCGGTGGTACGCACCAGGTTGCCGGGGTCGACATTGCGGATGCCTACGCGTCCTGTCACCGGGGAACGGATTTGAGTGTAGGAAAGCTGCACTTGTGCATTGGCGATGGCCGCCTGGTTGCCCTTGACCGTGGCCTGTAGCTGGTTGACCAGCGCCTGTTGCTGGTCGAGGGTCTGCTTGGACACACCGTCGTCGGTGCTAAGCAGCTTGTAGCGCTTGAGGTCGACCCCGGCCACTTGGATCTGTGCCTGGCTCTGGCCGAGCTGGGCACGGGCCTGGTCGAGCGAGGCGCGGATGCTGCGATCATCCAGGGTGGCGAGCAGGTCGCCTTCCTTGACCCACTGGCCTTCCTTGACCAGCACCTGGGTCAGCACGCCCTCGACTTGTGGCCTGATCTCGACACTGTGCAACGACAGCACCGAACCGATGGCGCTGGCGTAGCGCGGTACGTCCTGCTGGGCGACGTTGACCACCCGCACCGGGATGGCGGTTTGCGCGCGATTGGCTGGCGCCTCGTGCCGCTGGCCGTACCAGATGCCCAGGGCTGCCAGGGCAAGCAATGCGGTGGTGGCCAGGAGGAGAGAGCGGGAAGGACGTCGCATCGGTGCGGGCACCTTGGCCAAGAGGATGGGAAACGGTTGTCTGTACTGAAGCTTATAGCCCCACAACCCGGTCGGCAGCGTGACGGCTGGCTGACAGCGCTGACAGTTTCGCAGGGTGGAGTGTCAGGAGCGGCCCTATCGCCGGCAAGCCGGCTCCCCCAGGTACACCACAGTTCTCGACATTGTGGGAGCCGGCTTGCCGGCGATAGGGCCGGCCCTGGCTCCCTAGAATCCGATGAAGGCGTAATAGACCGGTGTTTCGCCAGTCGTCCGCATGCCAAGCGCATGCAGCGCCCCTGCCAAGCCTTCATCGCTCACGTGCAAGGTCCACGCTGCACCGTCGCCCACTGGCATCTGCTGCAACGCCGTCGCGAACGCCGCCATCTCCGGCAGGTAAGCGGTAAACCCATTGCCCTTGAGCGCGCTGCAGGTCATCCCCAACGCCTCACATATCGCCACCTTGGCCGCGATGTCGTCACGGTCGGCCTGGCGCGAGGCCTGTACCAAGGCCGCCAGCTGCGGGTCGACTGGTTGTGCGCCGTGAATCAGCTCAGGGCCTTGTTCCCAAGCTTCAGGCGGGCAGTCCTTGTTCTCCGGCCGCAGTGGAATGTGCGGGTTGATCTCCACGGGATAAATACGACAGACCAACGGCCGAGTTTCGTAGATGGTGCACAGGTCGTTATCGTCGAGGTTGCGGCAGCGCCCGGGGTTGAACGCGGCAAAGGTCACCGCGACCCGCACCTCGCCGTCACCGCAAGGCACCGGGTGAGAGCGGCGCAACACATGCTCGCGCTGGTCAGCCGGCATGCCTGGGCCATCGACCACGAACGCCTCGATCAATACCACCACCTGGCCACCGGAGGCTGCCCACTGGCGCGCCTCGTCTAGCGTCAGTGGCACATGGTGGCCGGTGCAGCACTTACCGCAACCGGTACAGGCAAAGCGCAGGTTTTCGCTCACTTGGCGTCCGGGTTCCATTCGCTGACGAAGGCGCGCTGCTGCTGGCGGTCGTACAGGCACAACTCGGTGCCGGTGCGTTGCTGCATGTGCTTCTGCGGGTATACGCCTTCGACCAGCAGGGCGCTGAAGCCGACCTGGTCATCGAACTCTGCGGGTTTGCCGCGGGCGTGGGCATCCTTGAACTGGCTGGCTGCAAGGCATGCCTTGAGCATCTGTTGACGCTGCTCGTTCCAGGCCTGGCTGCTCGAGGCCTGAGCAATTGTGCTGAAGAGGGTGCAAGCGATCAGGAGGGAGCTGAAGTACTTCATGACACGGTTCCGACGAAGATCCGAGGGGCGCGAATTATGCCCGAGTCATCCCTGGCCATGGGCCAGGGAGTTTGTCGCTGAATATAACAACACGGATTTTCAGCGCTCGGCAAATACCACGGTGCGGGCGGCGACCACCAGGCAGTCGGTGAGCTCGGGCGAAGAGAACTTGGTGAGGATCGCATTGGCCCCGGCCAGTCTCGCCTTCTCGGCGCTCATCACGCTGTCCAGCGAGGTGTGCAGCAGGATGTAGAGGTGCTGGAAGTCCGGGGTCTCGCGCAGGGTGCGGGTGAAGGCGTAGCCGTCCATCTCCGACATCTCGATGTCGGACACGATGATGTTGATTTCCTGGGCGGTGCCCTGCAGCTCCAGCAGCACGTTGATCGCATCCTTGGCGCTGCGTGCGGTGTGGCACTCGATACCGAGGTTGCGCAAGGTGTGCACCGACTGTTGCAGCGCCACCTGGCTGTCGTCCACCACCAGGATGTTGGCGGCGGCCAGCAGGCTGGCGTCTTCTTCGTTGAGTTCGCCAGGGTGCGCCACCGGTTCTGGCGGGGCGATGGCGTGGATGACCTTTTCGATGTCCAGCACCTGCACCAGGTTGTCGTCCACCCGGGTTACACCGGTGATGTACGAGCGGTTGCCTGAGCCGTAGGGCGGCGGTTTGATGTCGGTGCTCAGGCAGTGGACGATGCGGCTCACGGCCTGGACATGCAGGCCCTGGCGCGAACGGCTGATCTCGGTGACGATCAGACAGCCGCCGTCGGGGTCGGCCAGCGGCCGTTCGCCGATGGCGCGGGACAGGTCGATCACCGACAGCGAGTTGCCGCGCAGGGTGGCCACGCCTTTCACATGGGGGTGCGATTCGGGCAGCTTGGTCAGCGGCGGGCAGGGGATGATCTCGCTGACCTTGAGCAGGTTGATTGCCATCAGCTTGCCGCTGCGCAGGGTGAACAGCAGCAGGGACAGCGAGTCCGCGCGAGCGTTTTGCGTGGCCATGGGGACCTTCGTGGGAAACGGGGGATGACAGGCTATCGGCCTCGGCGGGCCAGGCTTTAGGCAAAAAGAAGGGGCCTTGCGGCCCCTCAAATGTCAGAAGTTGTAACGTACGCCAAGATTCACACCCCAGGGCTGTTCGATGTTGTTGCCTTTCATGTAATCGAAACCGGCATTGATCTGCACGGTGTCGGTCACCTGCGCGGCGACCCCTGCGCCGAGCTCCATGCGGCTGCCCGACAGGTCGTTGTCGAACGTGTTGCCGTTGACCTTGACCTGGTTGTTGCGGGCGAACTCATGGGCTGCGGCCACCTTCACGTAGGGCTGCACGAAGCCGCCATCACGCAATGGGAAGGTGCGACCGACATGGGTCCCGACCTTGCCCAGCATCGAATCGGCACTGTGGCTGCTGGCACGCATGCCGTTGTCCAGGCTGTAGCTGGCGCCGTCCACCCACAGCACGGAGGCTTGGGCGAACGGTTCGACGAACCACTGATCGTCGAGCTTGATGTGCTTGCCCACTTCGACCGAGGCGCCGATACCGTTGTTGCTGTAGTCGCCTTTGGCCTTGCGACCATCGCTCATGCGCACATCCGACTTGTTCTGGAAGCGGTTGGCCTTGATCAGCGCGTCGATGTACAGGCCGTCGTCCGCCAGCCAGGTGGTGTAGGCACCCAGGTAGAAGCTGTCGACCTTGCCGGTGGTTCCGCCCGAGAGATCGAGGTCCGAACGGCTGTAACCGCCCATCACGCCTACCAGCCACTGACCATTACCCGAAGGCATCGGTGCATCGGCACCAAAGGCGATGCCTTGCTGGACCTGGTCATAGGCCGCGCCGGCACCCGCCGCCACCTTGTATTTGTTGCCGTAGCTACGCAGCCAGCCGCCACCTTGCTCCTGACCATTGCGCAACTCACCCATGCGCCCGCGCAAGGTGGTCGATTCGCCGTACCATACGGTCGGCGCGGCGCTGAACAGGCCGGTGACCGAGCGGGCGCCGGGGGTGGTGGTGTTGCCCTTGCGCACCAGGAACCAGTCATCGCCGCGCTGCTCCAGTTCATAGGCGAAGGTGCCGAAGTCCACCTGCCCGCCGATCAGGCCGAATTGCGAGGTACTGCCTTCGCCGGTGTGCACCACCTGGTGGGCGGCCACGTCTGTGCTCGGGTCGGTACCGGTGTTGGCCACCAGCAGTTGGTGATTACCGCTGGCCTTGCCGGTGACATCGAGGAAGTCGCCTTGCTGGCTGGCCAGGTCAGTGCCGAGCATGAAGGTGCCGTTGCCGGACAGCTCGCCCAGTTGCAGGCGGCTGAAGCCGGTGCTGCCCTCGGTACCGCGCAGGTTCACTGTGCCCCGGCGAGGTTCAGGCTGTCGATGCTGGAGTCGCCGGTCATGATCCATGAAGAACTGCCGTCGATGGACAAGGAGTGAGCGTTCTCGATGCTGCCGGTCAGGCTGGACTGATTGGCGAAGCTCAGGTCGAGGCTGGCACCTTGCTCGGCGACGATGTTGCCGGTCAGGTGGCTGTTGTTGACGAGGGCATTGGCGCTGGCGCCTTCGGCCACTTCCAGGATGACGCCATTACCGGCCGAGAGCGTCGAGCCGTTGTTGATCTCGATGTAGGCGGTCTCGTTATTGGTAGCGGGTTGTATGACCTTGATGGCACTGCCCTGACGTCCCACCACGGCAGATTGATCGAGCACCAGCGTCGCACCCTGCTCTTTAGACCCGGTGAAACTCGAGAAAAGCACCACGCCGTTGTTGTCGCCCGATACCACGCTACCGTTGCGCACGAAAGCAGTGGCGCCTGCCACTACCACCCCGGCGCCGCCCGTCACTGCGCCGCTGCCAGGCCCTCCGGCGTATCCGTCGACCTGGGTGTTGCTCAGGTCCAGTATCGCGCTGCTGGTCACATTGATGCCGCGGCCAACGCCTGACACGGTACTGTTGCTGATGCGCGCCGTGGAGGCCTCTGCCCCGATGAGGGTGATGCCGAACGCTGTGGCATCGGGTTTTGAGGGGTCGACGGTGGCAACGATGGTGCTGCCATCGATGACGGCGTGGCTGTTGCTCAGGGTGAGGGCATGAATACCGACCGAGTCGATCCTGCCCTGCTGCATGTTCACGCGGGAACCCTGAGCGGCAAAGATCCTGTTGGTCCTGCCGCCTGGCAATACATTGAGGGTGGCCCTTCTTTCCAGTTCGTAGCGCGTGACGGGGCTGCCTTCACGTACGGTGTAGGAACTGTTAGGTGGAAGGATGATGGTTTGGTTGGCCAGTACGGGAGACACTGAAGCAATCCCGAAGGCAACCAACGTGCAGGCTTTCACAGGGTTCATGGGCGTTCTCGGTTAAAAAATCGAGGCGCCATTTGACCGGAAAGAGTTACGAGATCCCGCAGGAAAACACTGATTAGGTTGTAAGAAAAGCCCTCAATAATGTACGCGTGGTTGCATCTTCAGCGGATCACCAGGCGAACTGAAGCCCAACATTCACGCCCCACGGTTGTTCGATGTTCTTGCCGTCGCTGTAATCGATGTCGGCGTGCAGCTGCAGTACGTCAGTGAGTTGTGCGGCAACCCCGGCACCGACTTCCCCTCGGCTCCCGGACAGGTCGTCATGGAAAGTCGTGCGATTCACGTTGACCTCATTGTTGCGCGCGAACTCGCGGGCCACTGCCAGCTTCACATAGGGTTGCACGAACCCCCCTTTGTCCAGTGGCAGCGTTCGACCGATGTGCGTACCGAATTTCCCAAGCAATGAATCGGCGCGATTGCTGTCGGCCTGCAGGCCATTGTCCAGTTCATAGTGCTCACCCTCTACCCACAGCGCCGATACTTGCAGGTAAGGCTCGATGAACCAGCCGTCATCGAGCGTGAAGTGTCGACCGGCTTCGATCGATCCGCCCACGCCATAGTTGTCATAGTTGCCCTTGGACTTTTCCCCATCGCTCATTCGCGCATCGGCCTTGTTGTCGAAGCGGTTGGCTTTGAGGATTGCATCCAGGTAGTAGCCGTTGTCTGCGAGCCAGGTCGTGTAGAGGCCTACGTAGTAACTATCGACACGGCCGTTGCTGCCCTGCTGCATGTTCAACTCAGAGTTGCTGTAGCCAGCCAGCAGGCCGCCCAGCCATTTGCCCTGTTGGCTTGGCAGCGTGGTATCGACACCCAATGACACACCCTGCTGGATCTGTTCGTAGTTGACCTGGTCGTCGGCCGAGACGCGATACTTGTTGCCATAGGTGCGTGCCCAGAATCCACCCTGGCCGTAACCTTTCCTCAATTCACCCATCCGGCTGCGCAGCGTGCTGAGTTCGCCATACCAGACCGTCGGCGCTGCACTGAACAGGGCAATGGCAGTTTGCGTGCCAGGAGAAATGATTGGAATTGAATGCTGCGCTAGATACCAATCGGTACCTTGTTGCTCCAGCTCGTAGGAAAAGGTGCCGAGGTCTACCAGCCCATTGCTGCCGAGCAGGGCGAAGCGGGCGTTGCCGCCTTCGGTATGCACCACCCGTTGCGCAAAATCATTGGCCGGTTCCACCCCGGTATTGACGATTGCCAGGCGATGGTTGCCTTCGGCCTGGCCTTCGATGTTCACCAGGTCGCCTTGGCCTTGTGCCAAGTTGGTACCCAGCACGAAGGTGCCGCTGCCTTCGAGTCCTGAAGCGGTGAAGGTACGGAATGCACCGTTACCACCGCGTAAATTGACGGTACCGCCATCGAGGCGCAAACCAGCCACCTTGGAATCGCCGACCATGTCGAAGGTCGACCCTGTCTGGATGACCGTATTGCCAACCTGATCGAGCGTGCCGGTCAGGTGCGAGCCATTGCTCAGGCTCAGGGTGCCCGGTGTGTTCACATCCTGGGTCATGTCCCCGGTCATACGGCTGTTGTCCAACGCCAGGCTTCCCACGTTGATGACCGAGCCAGTAAGGTTCGAACCCTGGTCAAGCGTCACCGCCGTGCTGCTACCGGACGCCGAGACCACATTGCCGCTCAGGCTGCTGGCGTCCAGGTGCAGGCTGCCGATGTTTTGCACATTGCCGCTCAGCGTCGAACCTGCCCGCAGGGTTGCCGTGGCAGTCGAACCTTCGGCTTGAATGAGGTTGCCGCTCACGTGGCTGGCATCCAGTGTCAGATTGCGAACATTGTTCAGATTACCGGTCAGGGAGGCGTTGTTGCTCATCAGCACATCCGCCACTGCACCATTGGCCACCTGGATATTGCCCACCAGGGTACTGGCATCGACCGTCAATTGCGCCTGTGCCACTCGATCGGGCAAGTCGCCGGGCAGGCCGACTTCCACCAGCGTGCCGTTGGCGGTCTGCAAGGATGACCCGTCACGGATTTCTATCGTGGCGAGCATGGGTTCACGGCCAAGATTGCTGACCACGATCGTGCTCCCGGTTTTCGATTCCAGGCTGGCGTGTTCCAGCACCAGATGCGGGTTTGCAGTGCCGGGTGAATTGGAAAACAGCCCTGCCGCCCAATTGCTGCCGGTGGCGGTGGTATCACGCAAGACAGCTTCGCCGCCAACCAGTGTTACGCCTAGTCCGCTGCCGGCAATGGAGCCGCCTACGGCACCGGTACCGGTGATGCGCGAGCCAATGACGGTTGCGCTGCTGCCGCCAGCGACATTCAGGCCACGGCCTGCTCCGCTGATCGTGGTGTTCTCCACGAGTACCGTCGAGCCCGGGATTGAATCGTCCACCCCTCTGACCACTGACAACGCCGTGTTTCTGTCGGAGATCACGGTGGAGTTGCGGACTGTGCCTTGGCTTTCCGTCAACACCACCGCGCGCAGGTTGCCGCCATTCACCGTGGCGCCGTCGAGCGTGAGGTTCGAGCCGGGGTTGGCGAGGATCCCAAGCGACTGGCCACCGGGCTCGATGGTCAGGCTGGCTGCATCCAGCGTCCAGCGCTCGACCGGGTCACCGGGGCGAACCGTGACGTTGCTACCGGGCGGCAGGTCGGCTGCGTACAAGGTGCCGGGAAAACCGATGCACAGGAGAAGTAAAAGAAATCGTTGTGAGGGTTCGCGGTCAATAACGTCCATGCTGGTTTCCCCATAAGCTCGTTGTTATACAGCCAAGACCTGGGTTACGTGTGGCCCATTCAATACCTTGATATTTACCCGCATTAGAGGCCGTGGGCTACCTGGTAAAAATGCTAGGTTACAGGCAAGTCGATGCGAACTAGCATCATCCTAAGCGTTACCCGTGGGGTATCGCCGATCTTCCGCCAATACCCGACTGGGTCATTACACGTCGCGTGATGCATGGCGCTTGAATATTAACGTCTCACCTTAAAGGATGGTGTCAGATGAACGCTCCAATTCGACTTTCAAAAAGTAGTGCGCCACGACATAGTGGGATCTCACCCTTAATGTTGGACAGCCTTGTTGTCCCGGACCGTGATCCGATTCGTGGGATCATTCCAATCGAAAAGTTGGCCGCTGATTTGCTGGTAGAGGTGCCCAAGGGGGCAGAATTCAGGAACTCGTTATCTATTCAACTATTCATCAATAATGATTTCGGAGATCCGGATAACCATATTGGTGAACCGGTTAATCTTGAGTCGTATGATTTGAGCGACCCCACCCTTATCAAGTTTGATCTTTATTACAAGACTACCGAATTCCCTGGACAGGGTATGAATACCACAGTTTCATTGAACTATTACCTTTTCGACACGGACTCGGAGCATGGCGAGGCGGCCGGCGTACCTGTCATGGTACGCTTCGATCGCCAATTTGCAGGCGGCGACGAGCTACCGCCGATTGCCTTTACTGATGATCAACTCAGTGGCATCACCGCCAGCGATCTCGATGACGATGGTAAATTGAACGTGATCATCGATCCTTACCACCTTGGCGAAGAATCTGACGTCGTTGAATTGTGGCTCGGCGACAGCGCGGCCAGTGGCAGCTACCTGGCACCGACTTACACCGTGACTGATCCGAAAATGCAGCTTCCGGTCAGTTTCACGCGGGAACAATTAGACGCCGTTGGCGATGCTCAGGCGATGTACTTCGGTTATCGCGTGACCGACTTTGCGGGTAATGAGAGCCCGCTGTCCAACGTGACGGCGATCGATGTCTTCATCAACTTGCCGTCCCTCGAAGCACCCGTGGTACCTGAGGCAGCAGACGGCCTGGTGACTTACAACGATGCTATCCCCAGTGTGGCCGTGGAGATTCCGCGTTACGACGGTGCAGCGCTTAATGACAGGATCGTCGTAGTCTGGGGGGGCTTGCCGATTGACCACTATGAGTTGACCCAAGCCGATATTGATCGTGACCCAGACTTGCCCGTGGCCTTCATCGAAGTGCCCTATGCCACCGTGGCTACGGCGGGTGATGGTGCGGCCATCCCAGTGCTCTATCAGATGACTCGGGGCGTTAATCCAATGCAGGAATCGCCGCCAGTCGATGTGCCGGTTAACCTGAGAACACCTGGCGGCCCGGATCCCGATCCCAATCCAGAACTCCCAGAGCACGGCAATATCAGGTTGCCGTCTATTCTATGTGGAGCCAGCCCGGTCAATACCATCGAGCCGACGGATTTTGGCAAAGACGCAGTCGCTACAGCATACCGTCAAGGTACGGACAACAGTCCAATCTGGCTGGTGGGCGATGTTATCCAGATGCATTGGGGGACTATCTCGAACCCAGAGATCGCTTCGATCACGGTGATAGACTCCAATGAAGGCGCGAATATTCCGATTCCGATCCCCTTCACCGATGTGATAGAGGCCATTGGCGTAGGGAGCGTGGAGACTTGGTTCACGTTGACCCGCCAACTGCCTGTCGAGGGCGGGGGCAGCGTGCCAGTAACGGTCAGATCGCCCATCCAGAAAGTGCAGGTTACGTCATCAAATGCTTTGCCGGGTGATGGTAACCAGCTGGCGGCGGGTGATTTCTGGGAAAAAAGCGCCAGAAATATCATCAACGCGGAGGTTGGTGGTAGAGGTACCAGCGTGCGTATTCCGTTGACGGATGTTTCCAATATCGGCTTGGCCCTCAATCCAACGATCAGCTACAACTTCGTGGGGGTTGAAAGTGGGGATCAGAGTGGCCCTCCCACGCCTCCTGGTGCCGAGATCGAACAGTCCAGGATCACGGCAACCGATGTACCACTGGAGCAGTCGCATATTGACGATGGTTTCTTCGAGGTGGCGCTGCCTTATGCGATAACCTACTACATCTGTCGTAACGGTGCGAAGCTGAATTATTCCCTTGCCAACGACTTTGGTCGCAACAGCAATCATGTCGAAGCCTTCGTCCGATTCGCAATGAATGCGGCGGGCGGTCTTTGCAAGGTACCGACTTTCGCCAAAGCATCGGGTGTTATGGCGAGCATGACAGGCGCCCCTCCAAAGCACGCACTTCCGGACTCCGATAACAGCCTCCCTCCGATTGCCTTCACTGAGGAACAACGCAGCGGGATCAGTGAAGATGATCTGGAACAAGGTGTGCTGGTCGCTGCTGTCAACCCCTACTTCGGGGTCGCCAAGGGCGATGTCATCGAGCCTTGGGTCGGGACCAGCGAGGCGGAAAGCTCCGGCATTTATCTGAGCTCCAGTACGGTGGAAGATCCGGACAAGAAGACGCCGATCAACTTCGCCGGCGAGCGCATTCTGGCGGTGGGCAACAATCAGCGGCTTTACTTCGGCTATCGCGTGACTGACAAGGACGGCGAGGTCAGTGGGTTGTCGCGTTTGGTCGGGATCCAGGTGAACATCGAGTCCAAGTAGAAACTGAGTGTGAAAAAAGAGAGGGGCGAAAGCCCCTCTCCGTTTTTATCGATGTATGGACTAGCGCTCCCTCAAGGCTTCCCTCGTCCTTTCCATGGGCTTGATCAAGTAGTCCAGGATGGGGTTCTCGCCTGTTCTGATATCTAACGTGGCAATCATCCCCGGTACGATCGCAAAACGCTTGCCGGCCTTGTTCTGCAGGCTGTCCTGCTCGGTACGGATGAACCCCCGGTAATAGTAGACTGCCGGTCCCCGTTACTTTCCTGCAGCTGTAACTTCGATAACTCAGGCTTTACCCCATACGGCAGTAATCGAAACGTAAACCAGCTGATGATAAATACAACCTTGGTTTACCTGATGGAAGCGCTCGGTTTCGGTAACGGGCAGTGGGCGGGCGACCTTAGACGAAATCGGGTAGGAAATACTCATTTCAGGACTTTTTTCGACAGAGGTGGGCAATAAGCGTATTGCCAAGGGTTGTGGTTGTGAACTAGTAAAAATGCCAGGTTACGAAGTGCCCATTACTGGATAGATTTGAGGTACGCCACTGGGATGTGAAAGATCGTTGTTCTCCCAGTCGCCAATGCCGCACGCATGGGCCGCGCGGTCGTTTTTTTCACCCATGAAGAAGACCCACCATGAGCGCAGAAGAAAAGTTTCTTGATCAACTCAAGATTGCCGAAAAAAATGTGAGTTTCGACACGGACTCACCAGGCAACGAACGCAGTGGAAATCAACTCGAGAATGACTTGAACCCACTTGTGATCTCCGACATGGATTCACCGGGCAACGAACGCAAGGGCCTCGGTTGGAACGAGCTTTTCGATCCGACACGTCCCGTGCCGATGAGCGCACGTCTGCCAGAAGTCGTTCGCAAGGGCGACCACATCAGTTTGTTCTGGACCCTTACAAAGCCGCCCACCCCACCGCAGGAAGGCCCTGAGGAGGATCGGATTCAATTTTATGAATTGGATGAGGCCACTGTCGAGAGGGGATGGCTGAGTTTCGCCGCAACGCGTGAACTCATGAAAATCCCAGATGACCTCGTACTTGAACTTGTACGTAAACTGGAACCCGAGCATCACCCCAGGTTCCTGCAGGCTCTCAAACTTGAACGCCTGCCTGAACCCCCGGCAGTGCGTGAGTTTCCTGAACCGTTCTTTGGTTACTTCTACTATTCCATTTACGATCCAGAATCCGATGACCTCCGCTTTTCAAACTATCGTGAGGTACTGATCGACCTGCAAGTGCCTGGCGGTCTGGACCCCAGGCCTGAGACGCCGATCAATGAGTTCCTGAGTGCCCCTTTCATAGACCCTTCGAAAATCGAATCACCCGAAACGGAGGTAATGGTCACAGTAGAAGCGTGGGAGTTCATGCAAACTGGCGATGAACTGACGCTGGTCTGGAACGGGGTGCGCTCCAAGCGCGACCCACTTAAAGAGGGAGATGCCATCGGTGATCCAGTGGTCTTCAGAGTGCCTGCAGATATCATCGAGAGCGGCGGCAGCGGCGATAATTTGCTGGTTTATTACGAGATCCGTGACGAGGTACGGAACTACTCGCGCCCTTCGCCTCCTGCTTACGTAACGGTCGAAGACCCGAATGCCCTTGAGGCACCTGAGGTCGAAGGTGCAGAAAACCCTCCCTACCGGTTGGACCTGGATGCGTTGGATGGCGCTGATGTGGTCATTTTTCTCCCAGTCTATGACGGCTATGTGCGGGGTGATACGGTCACCATGCACTGGATCGGATTGACTGCCGATGCCGATGCCATGCCAGTGCCTTATGATTGGCCGGCCAGGATCATCAATAACACTCGCGACATGCTTTTCGAACTGCCCTTCGCACTGGCTGCCCTGGTGGTCAATGGTTCGGCAAACGTCTTCTACGAGTCGCAACCCGCCGCAGGGGGAGCGGCCAGGCCATCGAAAAGACGCTCTATCTCGATCGTCGGTAAATCCTTTGAATTGCTGCCACCTGTGCTGCAGGAGGCCGTTGGCGACATCATCGACCTCGCTGAGCTGACCGAAGAAGTGGTGCATGTACGCATTCCGTTGTATTCAGGTCAGCGGGAGGCCGATGAGGTTACCTTGTTCTGGACGGGGCAAGTGGGCGATGGCGAGGGCATGACCTGGAGTACAGAGCTGATAGTCCCGCCGGGCGGTGAAGAAACGGAGCTTGTGTTTGACGTCAGCTTGCCCTTCCTGGAGCCGCTGGTGACTGGCACGCTGACCTTGAGTTATTCGGTGTTCACCCCCGAATTTGATCTGCGGCGCTTGTCGAGTGAGGTCGTCTACAACGTGGTCGATAGCGGCGAGGTGCACTACCCAGCCCCAACCTGCGCCCAGTTGGAGGGCACTGGCGACGATGCCTTCTTGCCTTCCGACACGGCCATTGCGGTGTTCGATATACCCAATACCGCGCCGCTTCGCGATGGGGATCTGGTCACGCTTCATTTCGCAGCAGCGTCTGGTACGCCGCCGGCACCCGATATTCCAACCCAGGAATTCAAGGCGTTCCCGTTCCAATTCAGCGTGGCCAATGAAGACATTCTGCCTTTCGAAGAGGTGGACATGTCGGTGACTTACTCTGTCGAGCGCGGCAAGGGTTGAGAGGGCACTGTCGTTCGTCTCCCACAGGAACAGCACAGGCTCTGCCAATGTGCTCGTCCTGTGGGAGACGGCTTGCCGGCGATGGCCGCGCAGCGGCCCCTAGCGCTCGCGCAACGCCTCCCTGGCACGATTCAACGGCTTGATCAGGTAATCGAGAATGGTCTTCTCGCCGGTGCGGATATCCACCGTGGCGATCATCCCTGGCACGATGGCAAAGCGCTTGCCGGCCTTGTTCTGCAGGCTGTCCTGCTCGGTGCGGATGAACACCCGGTAGTAGTAGATTTCCGGCTTCACCTCATCCTGCAGGGTGTCTGGCGAAATACCCACCACCTTGCCATCCAACCCGCCATACACCGAGTAGTCGTAGGCGCTGATCTTCACCTTGGCCGCCTGGTCGGGGTGAATGAAGGCGATGTCCCGTGGTGCAATGCGGGTTTCGATCAGCAGTCGTTCGTCCATCGGTACGATCTTCATCACTTGCCCACCCGGCTGCACCACTCCGCCAAGTGTGTTGACCTCGATGTCCTTGACGATGCCGCGCACTGGCGAGCGCAGGGTCAGGCGCGACAACGAATCGCTGCGCCCGCGGATCACTTCCGACAGGCTGTCGGCCTCGGCGCTGGCCTTGGCTAGTTCTTCCCGGGCGCGCACCAGGTAGTCGGAGCGCGCTTCGTTGGCCTTGAGCTCAAGCTCAGAGCGCTGGCGGTTCAGGCGGATAACCTCGACGCGGCTGGAGGCGCCCATCTTGGCCAGGTTCTCGGTGATCTTCAGTTCGCTGCGCACCAGCCGCAGCGAGTCCTCGATGCCAGCGAGGGTCTGCTCCAGGCCGCGACGGCGGGTTTCATAAAGGGCGGTTTCGGCGTCGATCAGCTCGGGTGAGTCGCGCAGGCTGTCGGGGAAGCTCAACGGCTTGCCGGTGACCTCGGCGCGCAGCCGCGCCACGCTGGCTTTGGCCGCACGGTACTTGGCCTCGCTCTCGCCGACGCTGGAGGCGGTCTTGGTTGGGTCGAGCTGGGCCAGCACCTGGCCGCGCTCGACCAGGTCGCCCTCGGCCACGTTCATCTCGGCGACGATGCCGCCTTCGAACGACTGAATCACCTGCTCGCGCGAACTGGGAATCACCTTGCCGGTGCCGGTGGACACTTCGGTCACCTCGAACCAGGCAGCCCAGCCCAGGAATACGGCGAGCATCAGCGCACATAGGGTGATGATGCGGCCGGCGCGCAGCACCGCCTGGTCGTCCTGGCCGTCCAGGTAGGACGCGGGAAGTTCATGGTTGCTCATGCCTGGCCTCCTTGCAGTTTCGCCAGGGCGGCGTCACGGCTGTCGTCGACGACGATGCGCCCGCCATCCAGCACGATGATCCGTTCGACCCGCTGCAGCACGCTCAAGCGGTGGGTGGCGATTACCAGTGTGCGGCCTTGGCAGAAACGGTCGAGGTTGTCGAGCAGCTTGCGTTCGGTCATGTCGTCCAGCGAGGCGGTGGGTTCGTCCAGCAGCAGCACCTGTGGCTGGCGCACCAGCAGGCGTGACAGCACCAGGGCCTGGCGTTGCCCGCCCGACAGGCCCAGGCCGCCTTCGAGAATCAGGTGGTCCATGCCCTTGGGCAGGCGCCGGACAAAGTCCAGGGCGCCGGTGGCGGCCAGTGCGGCGACCAGCTCCTGATCACTGGCCTGGCCGGCACCGAGGGTGAGGTTCTCCCGCAGGGTGCCGTGGAACAACCGCGCGTACTGGGGCAGCAGGCCGACGTCACGGCGCAGGTCGGCCGGGTCGAGGTGGGCCAGGGCGATGCCGTCCAGGGTGATTTCGCCTTGCACCAGGTCCATGGCCCCGCCCAAGGCCTGCAGCAAGGTCGATTTACCCGCGCCATTACGCCCAAGTACAGCGATGCGCTCGCCCGGCTGGATGTCGAGCTGGCCGATGCTCAGCACCGGCGCAGCTTCGGCTTCATAGCGGAAGTTGGCCTGGCGCAGCTTGTATTCGCCGCGAATGGCAGGCAGGTGCACGCGGGCTTCGCCCTCGGGGTGGTCGACCGGCGACTGCATCAGCTTGTCCAGGCCCTGCAGCGCTACCTTGGCTTGCTGCCAGCGGGTGAGCACATGGGTGAGCTGGGCCAGTGGCGCCATCATCCGCGACGACAGCATCGACGCCGCCACCAGGCTACCGGTGGTGAGGTCGCCGGCAATCACCATGGGCGCACCGATGACGATGACCACCGCGAACACTGCGCCCTGCACGTTCTGGGTCCAGGTCACCAGCCCGTTGGTCAGGGTGCGCAGGTGCAGGCTGGTGTGGGCGCAGGCGGCGTTGTACTGGTTCCACTGCCGTTCGAAGCGTGCCTCGGCCTGCAGCGCCTTGATTTCGTCCAGGCCCTGGATGCTTTCCACCAGCATGGCATTGCGCAGGGACGATTCGCGCATCGAGGCGTTGGCCATGCGTGCCAGCCGGCGTTGGGCCAGCAGCCCCGGCAGTACCATTGCCAGCAGCGCCACCAGCGGAATGAGCACCAGTACCCCGCCGATCAGCCAGAACACGAACAGGAACAGCAGGAAGAACGGCAGGTCGGCCAGGGCCGTGGCGGTGCTGGAAGTTATCAGGTCGCGAATCGACTCCAGTTCGCGCAATTGCGAGATGAACGAGCCCGTGGACTTCGGCCGGGCCGAGTTGCGCAGGCGCAGGGCGTGGCCGTAGACCAGGTCCGATACGCGCAGGTCGGCGCGCTTGCCGAGCAGGTCGGTGACCTTCAGCCGCAGCAGGCGCATGCTGAAATCGAACACCAGCGCCAGCACCACGCCACCGAACAGCACGTACAGGGTCGGCAACGATTCCGCCGGGATCACCCGGTCGTACACCTGCATGGAAAACAGCACCCCGGCAAGGGCCAGCACGTTGGCCACCAATGAGGCGACCATCACCTGCCCATAGGGGCGCAGGTCTCGCAGCACGATGCGGGCGAACCAGTGGCGGTCATAGGGCGCGGTGTAGTCATCGGTGCGCACATCGCGCAAGGGCCGTGCCGGGCGCATCAGCGCCACCCGGTTGATCCGCCCGTCGAGCGCTGAACGCGGCAGGCGCGAGGTCAGGCGCTGGTCACCGGCGAACACCACGGCCAGTTCGTTTTCCTCGGTCACCGCTTCGACCACGGCCAGTTGGCCATCGTCGAGGTCCAGCACCAGCGGTGTGCGCCATTGCTTCAGACCCTTGGCGTCGAAGCGCACGAAGCGCAGCGCCAGGCCCGCCTGGCGTGCCATGTGGCGAAGAATCTCATCCAGTGGCCGGGCATCTTCAACCGCCGCTAGGCGGATGCGCTGGGGCGAGACGTCCAGGCGGTAGTGGTGGGCGACTTGGAGCATCACCTCCAGCCACGGCCCGAGGTCGGGGCGGTGGGCCGTCGCCTGCTCGGGGGGCTGCTGACTGGCCTGGCTCAGATTGACGGTATCGTTCATGGCTCGATCTCCACCCCTTGCAGGTTGCGCCCTTCCAGGCCAAAGGCGCTGCGCAGGGCGCCGGTGTTGTACAGGCAGTCGACATCCAGGCGCAGCAGGTCGGAGCGTGTGCCGGCGAGGTCGAAGCGTGACTGATAGATTTCCTGCTCGGCGTTGAGCAGGTCGAGCAGTGGTCGTGTGCCCAGGTCCAGGTACTGCCGACCGTAAAGCATACGGGCTTCCTGGATGCTGACCTGGCGTGCTTCCAGGGAACTGAGCCGGCGGCCCAATCCGGAGGTCTGCGCCATGGCTTCGGCCAGGCCTCGGCGTGCCTGCAGGCGCGCGGCGTCCTCGGCCGAGTCGGCGGACGTCAGCGCATGACCGGCGGCGCGGGTGCGGGCGCTGATGGCGCCACCCTGGTAGATGGGCACTTCGAGGTTCAGGTAGATGCCGGCCTGGGTCCGGTCGAGGCTGCGGTTGTCGCGGTTGTAATCGTTGTCCAGGTAGTGGTTGACCTGCGGTTGCAGCGAAAGGGTCGGATAGGCCTCGGCCTTGGCCTGGGCCAGTTCGGCCTTGGATTGCGCACGCAAGGCCAGGGCCATCAGCACGGCGGGCAGGCGGTCATCGCCATTGCCCGGGCGCTTGCAGGCCTGGTTCAGCTCCGGCGGCGTTTCTTCGGCCAGGGCCGGTGGCGACGCGCGGCCAAGCAGGGCAGCCAGTA
This sequence comes from Pseudomonas sp. KU43P, assembly GCF_033095865.1. NCBI lineage: Bacteria > Pseudomonadati > Pseudomonadota > Gammaproteobacteria > Pseudomonadales > Pseudomonadaceae > Pseudomonas > Pseudomonas sp. KU43P. Next base: position 978,230 of record NZ_AP019365.1, read on the forward strand.
TCGAGCGCCAGCGCTGGTACTGCGCCTGGTATTCCTCCAGGGTGGCCCGTGCGCCTTCAACCCGCGATTCGGCCTGGACCACATCGGAGCGGGTACTGGCGCCCATGTCGCTGCGCTGGCGTGCCATGCCGGCAATGTCGTCGACACCGCGGATCTGGTCGCGGGCAATGACCATGAGTTGCTCGTAGCGGCGAGTTTCGATCCAGGCGTAGGCGGTATCGCGGGCGAGGTCATCGACCACCAGCAGGATGTTGGCCTGGGCCCTGGCAGCGGCGGCCTGGGCTGCGTCGACGGCGCTGTCGACCTTGCCGAAGTCGTACAGCATCTGTTTGAGCGACAGGTTCAGCGCCTGGCTGTTGCGGTCGCCGCCGTAGCCGCTGTCGTAACCGGTGCGGATACCGCCTGAAATCTGCGGGTAGTAGCCGGCGCGGGCAACGTTGATGCCTTCGCCCTGCTTGTACAGGTTGCCTATGGCCTCGGCGATGCTCGGGTGCCACTGCGCGGCAGCCAGTACCGCCTCGGCCAGCCCCAGGCGGTCCCCCTGGCCTGGAGCCAGGCCAGAGGGCGGGCGGGCAGGAATGGCGTCGGGAGCATCGCGCAACAGCGATGGCCCGATGGTACGCAATGCTGGGTCTATGTCGTCGGCTGCCGTGGCAACCGGGTGAGTGATCAGTAGCAGGAGCCCGAAGGCGCCCGGCAATAGCGGTGACAGCAGACTGCGTCGCTTCACGAAATTCCCTTACTGCCCGTTCGTCCTTGCCGCCGGGCGCGGTGCGCCCGGCGGGTTACTGCGGCCTCAGACGACATGGATGCCGTTTTGTACCCACAGGTGATGGCTCGGATCCTCCTGGGCCGTGTATTGGTTATAGTCGATGCCATCCGCGACCTGGTTGCCGGTCAGGGTCCAGCTGTCCGTGAGGTGCACCGAGTCCTTGTCGTCGCCCTTGATGATCAGCGTGTCCTTGCCGGTTTCGGTGATGGCCACCACGTCCGCAAGGTTCAGGGTCAACGCCACCGAGCTGGTGTCGTTGAGGTCGATGACTTCGATGTTGTGCACCCGCCCGACCAGGTTACCCAGGTCGATGCTGGTATCGCCGCCGCCCCACAGCAGAGTGTCTGTGCCGGTGCCACCGTCGACGCTGGCGAACTGCTGGTCGACCACCACCAGGGTGTCGTCCCCCGCGCCCCCTTGCAGGGTGATGTGGCCACCCTGGCTGCCCACCAGATGATCGTTGCCGGCGGTGCCGGCGATAACCTCGCTGGACGCCGCAGCCGCCGCCAGGGCCACGCCGTCGTCGAGGCTGTCGGCGAGCATCGAGGTGGTGGCGGTGAAGCCGGCAGCGTTGTCCAGGTTGATGGTCAGGGTGGCGGTGTCGGTGGTGCCGTTGGGGTGGGTAAGCTCGTAGGTGAAGGTGTCGTGCTGGCCGATCACTGCAGACGTCAGCCCCGAGTTGAGGGTGTAGGTGTAGCTGCCGTCGGCATGCACCAGCAGCGTGCCGTAGGTGCCGGCCACGCTGATGCCGTTGTAGCCGGGGATGGCGAAGGTATTGCCCGCGACCAGTACGCTCAGCACGGTAAGCGATGAACCCAGGTTGTCGGCACCGGTAGGGTCGGTGATCAGGTTGCCGTTCACGGCGGTGTAGCCACCGACCACGAATTCGGTGAGGTGCGTGGTGGTGGCGTTGAGGCTGGTGGTGATCGAACTGAGCAGCCCGATACCGCTGGAGCTGACGCGGACCTGATAGCTGCCGGCACCCTGGCCGGTGAAGGTATAGCCGGCGCCTCCTCCCAGCAGGGTCAGCAGTGAGCTGCCCGGTACCGACTGCACCAGGACGTATTGGCCGGTGCTGGTATTGAGCTTGTACAGGGCGATGGTGGTGTTGCCGAGCAGGGTCAGCAGGTTGGTGGAGTTGACCACCACTTGCAGGTCGGCGCTGGTGTTGGCGGCGACCGTGGTGGTGTAGATGGCCTGGCGCGAACCGATCACCGGCAGGCTCAGCGTGCCCAGGGTGGAACTGCTGCTGTCCACTCGGTTGGCCAGGGTGATGTGGGTGCTGTCGATATCGTTGACCGCATCCACCACCGTGGCCGGTGCGCCGAGGTTGCTGTTGCTCCAGATTTCCGTGGCTTGCGGGCTGTCGATGCGCACATACAGGGTGGCGGTATCGGTCAGGCCGTTGCTGTGCACCAGTTGGTAGTTGAACACATCCACCTTGCCGACGCTGGACGGGGTACCGGTCGGCGTATAGGTGTAGGTGCCGTCGCCGCGAATCACCAAGGTGCCGTACAGGCCTTGCACCGTGGTGGCACTGCCGGCGCTGACGTAGCTGCCGTTCTTCAGCACCTGCAACACGGCGCCGCTGTCAGGGCCTAGGGCGTCGGTGGTGCCGTCGGTCCCAGGGTCGGTGATGACGTTGCCGGTGGTCGGGGTGCCGCTACCTGTGAACTGGGTGAGGCTGGTGCTCTCGATGTCCAGCGTGGTGGTGACGTTGGTGACCAGGCCGATGCCGCCGCTGGCGACGGTGAGGCGATAGTCGCCGGCCTGCAGCTTGCCGATGTCCACCTGCAGGCCCAGCGGCAGCACGATCAGGTCAAGCAGCCCTTGCGTGTTGCCGGTGGCGATGGTCACCCAGGCGCCGCTGGCATCTTTCACCTGCAGGGTGAACGTGGAGTTGTTGAGCAACGCCAGCACGCTGTTGGTGGTCAGGGTCAGCGTCGGGTCCACGGTGGTGCCGGCCGCGACCGTCCAGGTGTAGGTCTTGCTGAAACCCGACAGCAGGGTAGTGAAGCTGTCGTTGTAGGTCTGGTGGCTGACCACCGGCGCCAGGTTGACCGTGGCGGTTGCCAGGTTGTCGCTGGCGATCACCGGCGCATTGGCATCGATGTCCGGCGCGGTGATGTTGACGTTGCCGGAGACGTTGTTGCGTGGGTCGGTGAGGGTGATCGACAGTACTTGGCCGTTGTCCTGGGCAGGGCTCAGGGTGACGGTGAAGGTGCCGTTAGGCTGCACGGTCGCGGTTTGCAGTACCGTGCCGCCGGCACCGCGCACGGTGACGGTGGCGCCGGGCTCGCCGCTGCCGGTGAGGGTGCTGCCATCGGCGCTGATCACCAGGTTGCTGGCGACCGCCGGTGGCGTCAGGTCCGGGGCGGTCAGTCCGGTGCTGGTCGAGACATTGCCGGTTGGATCGGTGAGGGTGACGCTCAGGGCCTGGTTGTCGATCTGTGCGGCGGTAAGGCTGACCACGAACAGGCCGTTGCTGCCCACGACGGCGGTGCCGATGACGGTACCGGCGCCGTTGCGCACGGTGACCGTGCTGCCGACCTGGCCTGAGCCGGTCACTGTGGTGCCGTTGGCGTTGATTGCCGCCACGGGAGCAGCAGGCGGCGTGGTGTCCGGGGCGGTGATGGTCACGCTGCCAGACGGGTTGCCAGCCGCGTCGGATTGGCGAACGGTTAGCAGTTGGCCGTCATTCTGTGGGCTGCTGAGGGTGAGGCTGAAACTGCCGTTGGCTTGCACCACGGCCGTTCCGAGCGCACCGCCAGGGCCCGTTACGGTGACGGTTGCGCCGGGTTCGCCGGTACCGGTGAGCGTCGTGCCGCCCCCCGCGACAATCAGATTGCTGGGTGGGATAGGTGCCTGAACGTCCAGGGCGGTGTAGCTGGTGCTGCCGGAAACGTTCAGCGCGGCATCGGCCTGGTTCACGCTCAGCACCTGGCCGTTGAGCTGGGCACTGGCCAGGTTGATGCTGAATACACCGTTTGCATTGACCAGGCCCGTGCCCAGCACATTGCCGCTGGCATCGCGCACCGTGACCGTGGCGCCTGCCTCACCAGTACCGGTCAGTACCAAGCCGTTGGCGGACAGTGCCGTGACGACCGGGTTGGCCGGTGGGGTGACGTCGGTAGCCTGCAGGAACACCGGCTGCGATTCGCCGGCGAGCGGAACCTGCGCGGTTACCGAAAGGTGTTGGCCATTGAGCTGGGCAGTGCCGAGCGGGACGGTGAAGGCGCCACCGACCCCGGCCACGGTAATGCCGATCTGGTTGCCAGCCGCATCATAGACGCGGACCGTTGCGCCAAGCACGGCGGTGCCCGTCACACTCAGGCCATCGGCGGCCAGCACTACGCCGGTGGGAGGCTCGGGTGCTGGTACCAGAGGCGTTTCGAAGGTGGCATCCAACGATGTGTTGGAGGCTGCATCGGTCTGGTTCACGGTCAATGTCGCCAGTGCGCCCGGTGGTGGGGCCAGGGTGACCGAGAAGTTGCCAGCTGCGTCGACCAGGGCAGTACCGAGCGTCACGCCGCCTAGGATGACCTTGACGGTCGCACCGGCCTCGCCACGGCCGGTAAGCGTGCCGTTGTCGGCACTGATGGCGAGGTTGGTGACACGCTCCGGCGCGGCCGTGTCTGCTGTCTGGTAGGTTGCGGGCAGCGACGTATTGCCGGCCGCGTCGGTCGAAACCACGGTCAGCAGCTGGCCATTGTTCTGTGCCGGATTCAGGGTCACGGTGAATTCGCCACCTGCCGGCACCGTGACGGTACCGACCAATATCCCGGAAGGGCCGAGCACGGTGATGGTGCTGCCAACCTCGCCGGTACCGCTCAGCAACGTGCCGCCACCGGTCAAGGTCAGGTCGGTGGGTTGCGGGGGCGGGGTGAGGTCCGGTGCGGTCAACTGGAACGGTGCAGAAGGATTACCCGAATTGTCCTGGGCAATGATGGTCAGGGCCTGGCCATTGATCTGCGCGGTGGTGAGGTTGAGCACGAAGGTGCCGTCGGCATCGACCACGCCTTGGCCGACAACGTCGCCACGACTGTTCATCACGGTGATGCGAGCGCCCGCTTCAGCTTGCCCCATGATCTGCGTGCCGCTGCCGTTGAGCCCGGCAAGCAGGACGATTGGCGGGGTGATATCCGCGGCTGTGATCGTGCTGATCGGCGAGACGTTGCCGCTGGTATCGGCAAGGCTCACCTGCAGCAGCTGACCGTTGAGCTGCGGTGGGGCGAGGTTGACCACGAAGTTGCCGCTGGCGTCGACCGTGGCGGTACCGACCTCCAGGCTGCCGACAAAGACGCGCACGGTGGTGCCTGCTTCGCCGGTGCCGCTGAGCTGATCGCCGCTGGCGTTCAGGTGCAGCCCCACTGCCGCCGCTGGCGGCGTCAGGTCCGGCGCATCGACCGTGACCGGCAGGCTGATGTTGCCGGGTGGGTCGGCCTGTTGCACCGACAGCACCTGCTGGTTGATCTGCGGGGGGGTCAGCTGGACGCTGAAGCTGCCGTCGGCGAGCACCACGGTGGTGCCCAGGACCACGCCGGCGGCGTTGGCCACGGTGACGGTCGCACCCACTTCGCCGCGCCCGGTCACCACGCTGCCGTCGGCATTGATCTGCACATTGGTGAGGATGGCAGGCGGCGTGAAATCGGGCGTCTGCAAGGTAGCCACGGCCGACACGTTGCCGGCAGCGTCGGTCTGGGTGAAGCTCAGGATTTCAGAGTTGCCCAGTGCCGGGTTGAGGGTGATGGTGAAGTGTCCGCTGGCATCGACCAGCGCCGTGCCGATCGCTACACCGGCCGGATCGCGAACAGTCACCTGTGCGCCGGCCTCGCCGCGGCCGGTCAAGGTAATGCCATCGCTCGAGATCGCCAATGCAGTCACTGCGGCGGGTGGCGTGGTGTCTGGCGCCGTGATCGGGCTTGGGTTGGACTGATTACCGGCGGCGTCGGTCAACACCACCTGGACCTGCTGGCCGTTGGCCTGGGGTGTGCTGAGGCTGACCTGGAAGGTGCCGTCACCGCGGACCACCGCAGTACCCAGCACGCTGCCATCGGCGGCCAGCACCTTCACCGTGCTGCCGGCTTCGCCGGTGCCGTTGAGCAGGCTGCCGCCGCCACTGAACGCGAGGTTTGCAGCGGCGTCGGGGGCGACGCGGTCTGGCGCGGTGAGGCTGACACTGTTCGACTCGTTGCCCGCCGCATCCGTCTGGCTGGCACTCAGATGCTCGCCGTTGATCTGCGCGGCCCCCAGGCTGATGCTGAAATTGCCATTGGCATCGACCACGCCGGTGCCCAGGTCGACCCCGCCCTCACCGATCACGGTGACGGTGGCGCCCGGTTCGCCTCGGCCGCTCAGGGTCATGCCATCGTTGGCCAGCACCAGGTTGGTGAGCGGTTGGGGGGCTGTGGTGTCCGGCGCTTGTAAGGTGCCTGGCAACGAGGCGCTGCCGTCGGTGCCCACGGCACTGACCTGCAGAACTTCGCCGTTGGCCTGTGCGCTGCCGAGGTTGACGCTGAAGGTACCGTCGTTGCCGACCGGTGCTGTCCCCAGCAGCACGCCGCCGGGGCCATACACGCTCACCGTGCTGCCTGGCGTTCCGGTGCCAGTGACTACCAGGCCGTTGGCGGAAAGCACCAGATTGTCGGGTATGTCTGGCGCCAGGATGCCGGGTGCAGTGACTGTCTGGGGCGGCGATACGTTTTGCGCGGCGTCGGCCTGGGTGACGCTGAGGTGTTCTCCGGCAAATGCCGCCGGGGACAGGGTGACGCTGAAGCGGCCATCGCTGCCGACCGTGGCGGTGCCAAGGGCGGTGCCGTCTGGAGCACGCACGGTCACCGTGGCGCCCGCTTCGCCGGTACCGGTCAGTGTGGCGCCATTGGCCGAAACCGCCAGGTTGGCCACTGCGGCAGGTGGCGTGGTATCGGCGGCAGTGTACGGTGTGCTGGTCGATACGTTGCCCGCCGCGTCGGTAGCGCTAACCTGCAGGGTCTGGCCGTTGGTCTGGGCACTGTTGAGCGTGACCTGGAAGGTGCCGTTGCTGTTGGCCACGGCGGTGCCCAGCAGGTTGCCCGCCGCGTCGCGCACGGTGACCGTGCTGCCTGCTTCGGCCTGGCCGCTCAGTTGCAGGCCGCTGCCGGCCAGGGCCAGTGCGCTGGGTGGCGCCGGAGGGGTGAGGTCCGGTGCGGTGACGGCGACGGCGACCGAGGTGTTGTTGCCCGCGTCGGTCTGGGTCACGCTCAGGTGCTGGGCATTGAGCTGGGCGCTGTTGAGGGTGAGGGTGAAGCTGCCGTTGGCCGCCACTAGGCCGGTGCCGAGGATGGTGCCGTCGGGGCCGCGCACGGTCACGGTGGCACCGGCTTCACCCAGCCCGGTCAGGGTCAGGCCATTGTTGTTGAGCACTACGTTGGTCAATGCGGCCGGTGGCGTCAGGTCTGGTGTGGTGAGGGTAAATGCTGGCGAGGTATTGCCGGCCGCATCCACCTGGCTGACGCCGATCGACTGGCCGTTGGTCTGTGGCGTATCGAAGGTCACTGTGAAGCGGCCATCGGCGCCCACGGTGGTGGTGCCGACCACGTTGCCGGCTGCATCGCGCACCTGCACGGTGGCGCCGATTTCGCCGCTGCCGGACAACTGCTTGCCATCGGCGCTGAGCGCGACGTTGCTGACCGCCGCCGGTGGCGTGCGGTCGGGGGTCGCCACGCTGGCAGGGCCAGACACGTTGCCAGCGGCGTCGCTGAGGGTCACCTGCAAGGGGCTGCCGGTGGTTTGCGCATTGGGCAGGGTGATCTGGAACTGGCCGCTCTGGTTGACGGTGCCGGTGGCCAGAATGTTGCCACTGGCATCGCGAACGGTGACTGTCGCTCCTGCTTCGCCCTGGCCGCTGACCACGGTGGCAGCGCTGTTCAGGCTCAGGCCGGTGGCCGCGTTCGGCGCTTGCAGATCGAACGCCTGCTGGGTGGCCGCGAGCGAGGTATTGCCGGCGGTGTCGGTCTGGGTAACGGTGAGTGCCTGACCATTGGCCTGGGAAGGGACCAGGCTGACACTGAACAGCCCATTGCTGCCCACGATCGCGGTGCCCAGCACCGTGCCTTGCGCATCCACCACGCGCACGGTGGCGCCCACCTCGCCGTGGCCGGTGAGGGTAGTGCCGCTGCGGTCGAGGTTGAGCTGATCCGGCGCATTCGGCGCAGTGGTGTCTTCGGCCACGATGGTTGCCGGTACAGAAGGCTTGCCGCTCTGCGCGTCACGTGCGCTGACCTGCAGCGTCTGTGCATTGAGCTGGGCGCTGCTGAAGAACACGCGGAAGGTGCCATCGCTACCGACCGTGGCCGTGCCCAGGGTCACGCCGCCCGACGTTACGGTGATGAGCGAGCCCTCGGTACCTTCGCCGCTGAGCACGAAACCGTCGGCGCTGATCTGCAGGTCGCTCGGCGTGGCCACTTCATTGCCGTCAGGGCCGTTCAGGGTGGTCGAGGACGTCAGCCCGGCGCCATCGGTTACCACGACCTGTGCGACGTCGCCGCTGGCCAGCGGCGGGGTAAGCGTGATCACGAAGGTGCCGTCTGGCCCTGCAGTCCCGGTACCCAGCGTGGTTCCGCCTTCACTCACGGTGACCGTGCTGCCAGGTTCGGCGGTGCCGCCGACAGTCTTGCCATCGGAACTCACGGTGAGGTCGGAGGCAGGCGCGGGCGGGGTGGTGTCCGGTGCGTTGATGTTCGTCGTGGTGTCGTTGCCCGCCGCGTCCGAAACCACGACGGTCACGGGCTCACCATTGGTGAGTGGCGGGGTCAGCGTGACACTGAAGCTGCCATCGGGATTCACCTGGCCGCTGCTCACGGTGCCGTCCGGGGCGGTAACCGTCACCGTGGTTGCGCCAGGTGCGTTGCCGGTCACGGCGGTGCCGCCCGGGCCGACAACGACATCGATCACTGCCGGTGGGGTGAGGTCAGGGGCGGTGGCCTGGCCTGGCGTGGATTCATTGCCGGCGGCGTCGGTCAGCGTGACCTGGAGCGCCTGGCCGTCCAGCTGGGCTGGCGAAAGCGATACGCTGAAGTTGCCGCCTGCTGGAACCACCACGGTGCCCAGCAAGTCGCCATTGGCATTGCGTACCTCCACCGTCGAACCGACTTCGCCGCTACCGTGCAGGGTGGTGCCATCGTTGCTGACCTGCAGGCCGGTCGCAGTGGCAGGCGCAGTGCTGTCGCCAGCGGTGATGGTGGCGGATGGCGATGCATGGCCTGCACCGTCTGCCAGCACCACCGACAGCACTTGGCCGTTGGCCTGGGCTGGGGTGAGGGTAAGGGTGAAGGTGCCGTCTGTGCCTACCTGGCCACTGCCCAGCAATTGCCCAGCCGCGTTGCGTACTTCCACGGTGGCGCCGGCTTCACCCTGGCCGCTGAGCTGCGTGCCGCCACCGGTCAGGGTCAGGTCGTGGGCCATCTCGGGGGCCTGCAGGTCGCTGGCGGTCACGGTAGCGGCGCCGGAGGCATTGCCCGCCGCGTCGGTCTGGCTGACCGACACGGTCTGGCCGTTGAGCTGTGGCGCGGTGAGGGTCACGTGGAAGCTGCCGTCGGCTGCCACCACGGCGGTGCCCAGCACCACACCGCCTGCGCCGGTAACCTTTACCTGGGCACCGGGTTCGCCTGTACCCGAGATAACCGTGCCATCGGCAGACAAGCTCAGGCCGCTGGGGGTGCCGGGCGCCACAGTGTCTGGCGCGGTCAGGCCGACCGATGCGGAAACGTTGCCGGTAGGGTCGCGCTGTTCGACGGTCAATGCCTGGCCGTTGGTTTGTGTTGAAGTGAGGGTGACTTCGAAGGTGCCGTCGCCGCTCACCACCGCACTGCCCAGTACGCTGCCATCCGCGCCGCGCACGATGACCGTGGCGCCGGGTTCGCCGGAGCCGCTCACGGTGTTTCCGGTACCGTCGATGCTTGGGTTAGCGACAGCTTGCGGGGGTGTGCTGTCCGGTGCGGTAAAACTGACCGGGCCGGCGCTGTGGCCGAGGCTGTCGGTTGCCTCGACCCGCAGGCTTTCGCCGTTGCGCTGAGGTTGGTTGAGGGTAACGTCGAAGCGCCCGTCGGCGCCCACCAGTGCAGTGCCCAGCACAGTGCCGTCGGCGGCTCGCACGGTCACGCTCGAGCCCGCCTGGCCGAAACCGGTCAGGTGCAGGCCGGTGCTGTCGATGGCCAGTGCCGAAGGTTGCAGCGGGCCGTCCAGGTCAGGGGCGGTGAGGGTTGCGGTCGAACTGTTGCCTGCGCTGTCACGTAGCACCACATCCAGTAGTTGGCCGTCGGTCTGAGACGCGCTCAGTAGGATGGTGAAGACGCCGTTGGCGCCGACCACGCCCGTTCCCAGCACCGTTCCCTGGGCATTGGTGACCTGCACGGTGGAGCCAGGTTCGCCGCGCCCGGTAAGCGTCACACCATCGGCCGCGAGCTGAAGGTCGCTGGCGGCATTGGGGGGGGTGATGTCAGGTGCCGTGACCGGTGTCGGCAACGAGCTGTTGCCGTTGGCGTCGATGGCGACCACGTCGAGCAATTCGCCATTGGCTTGTGGCGGGTTGAGGGGGAGCGTGAAGGTGCCGTCGTTACCCACCTGCACACTACCCACCACGTTACCGTTGGCATCATGCACTTCGACCAGGCTGCCGGGAGGGGCGCTACCGGTGATTGACGAGCCGTCGGCGGCCACCACCAGTTGGCTGGGCGCATCCGGTACGGCGGTCGACGGCACGATGATATTCAGGCCTGGCGAAGGGTTGCCGGCGGCATCGGTCTGGCTCAGCACGATAGTCTCGCCGGCGCTGACCGGGCCATCCAATGTGACCAGGAAGGTGCCGTTGCTGGCGATCGTGCCTTGGCCGATGACGTTGCCATTGGCATCGCGTATCAGCACTGTGGCGCCGGCTTCGCCGCGCCCGGACACCACCAGGCTGCCGTCGCCGACGACCACATTGCTGATGAGCCCGGGCGGGGTGATGTCGGGTGCGGTGAAGCTCAGGGGCGGTGAGCTGTTGCCGGCGCCATCGGTCACCCGGATGGACAAGTGCTCACCGTTGGCCTGAACGGGGTCGAGGGTGAAGCTGAAGGTACCATTGGGCCCGACGATACCGCTGCCGATCAGTACGCCATTGGCGTCACGCACTTCCACCCGGGCGCCTGGCTCGGCGCGGCCGGTCAAGGTTTCACCCTCGGTAAGGCTGAGATTGGTAGGTTGCGTGGGGGCGACAAGGTCAGGGGCGGTCAGCGGGGCCGGCGCGGAGACATTGCCGGCAGCATCGGTGAGGGTCACCTGGAGTGACGCACCATCGACTATCGGCCTCGTGAGCTGCAGGGTGAAGCTGCCATCGGCTTGCACGATACCCGTGCCCACCAGCTGGCCTTGATCATTGAATACCTTGACCGTGGCACCCGCCTCGCCACGACCCGAGACGGTACGACCGTCACCGCTGATCGCCAGCCCGCTGGCCGGTGCGGGGGGAGTGGTATCGCCACCACCGGTGTCGATGTCGGGTGCCGTGACATTGCCGGCCGTTGAGGTGTTGCCAGCGGCATCGGTGGCCGTCACCCGCAAATGCTGGCCGTCGACCTGCGGCGGGTCGAGGGTGATGCTGAAAGCGCCGTTGGCACCGACCACGGCGCTGCCCAGCAGGGTGGTGCCATCGGCGGCGAATACCCGCACGGTACTACCCGGTTCTGCGCGGCCGCTGACCACGCTGCCATCGGCATTGACCGCAAGCCCGGCTGGCGCCGTTGGCGCGGTGATATCGGGTGCTACCACGTGCCCTGGCACAGAGATGTTGCCCGCACTGTCGACCAGGCGAACGTTGAGTGCTTCGCCATTGGCTTGAGCCGGGTTCAAGGTAAGGGTGAATGTGCCGTCGGCACCGACCACACCGCTACCGATCAGGTGCCCCTCGGCATCGCGTACCTGTACCTGGGTGCCCACTTCGCCACGGCCCTTGAGCTGGTGACCGGCCTGGCCGACCACAAGGGCTGTGGGCGCATTGGGCGGCGTGGTATCGGGCGGGTTGCCCGTACTGTCGTCCGGCGCGCTGATAGCGGCGGCGGGTGAGGTGTTGCCGGCCGCGTCCTTGGCTGTCACCTGCAGGGCCTGCCCGTCGGTTTGCGGGGGTTGCAAGGTGATGCTGAACTCGCCGTTGGCACCCGCCACCGCGCTTCCCAGCAGAGCGCCGCCAGGACCGCGTACTTGCACGGTGGAACCGGGTTCGGCACGGCCAGTGAGGGTGGTGCCTTGTTCATTGATCGCCAGTTCGCTGGGCGCCACTGGCGCCGTAGTGTCAGGCGCGGTGACCGTGCTGGGTTGGGAGCTGTTGCCGGCGCCATCGGTGAGGGTGACACCCAGGTGTTCGCCGTTGACCTGGGGCGTGCTCAACGGCACGTTGAAGGTACCGTCGGCCCCCACCTTACCGGTGCCGATCACATTGCCCGCAGCATCTCGAATGGTTACCGTGGCGCCTGCTTCGCCACGGCCGCTGAGGTGCAGGCCGTCGGGCGAAACCAGCAGGTCGATGGCACTGGCCGGCGGGGTGGTGTCGGTTGCACCGCCGCCACCCCCACTACTACCGCCACCACCCTTGTGGTCCGCAGCAGCGGCCGCGCCGCCGACGCCAAGTAAGCTAAGGCCGGCTATCGCCCAGGTGGGCGTGGCGCTGCCGGCAACCCCGATACCGGCCACCAGCTCATCGAGCGACGCCACTTCGTCGAAGGTAAAACCGGTGAAGGCCGAGGCGTCATAATTGGCGTGCCACAGGGTGCCGTCTTCGCCGACGAACACCATGTCGCTGCCGACACCGGCCTGATCCACGGCGAAGAAGTTGCCGACCGTGACTTTTTCGCCCGATTTGAGCGTGACGATCAGGTCCTGGCCCCGCCGGGTGACGGTGGCCACCTGGTCTGGGGCCACCGGCATCTGCACCACCCCCGGGCTATTGAGCGATATGTTGCCCCAGGCGCTCTGGGTGGCTACGGCGGATTGCTTGTCGGCGACGACGATGTTGTCCATGGATGCTCCCTGCTGGTGTGCGGTACGGATCGCTTCTGCGACCCTCGGCTGGCGCAACCTGCCCTGCGTATGCGAACGGCTGCGCGCAGCTTGGCCGTGTAACGGCCCTGTTACCGGTGTTTAGGGAGATATAGCAGTCCAGTGGGAAGCAACCAGAGGCTTTAAGGGTTAATCCTTTGGTACAAACGCTCTAGCGCAGGCCCAGGCGACGCGCCAGGCGACTGAGGTTGGCGCGGTCCAGACCCAGCTCGCGCGCGGCTGCCGCCCAATTGTCCTGGTGGCGTTGCAGGCAGGCGTCGATCACCTGCCGCTGGTAGCTGTCGATGGCTTCGCGCAGGCCGCCCTCGGGCACTGTGGGTGGTGGCAGGAGCGCGGGGGAGGGCGCAGTGGCGATGGCGGGCATGCCACGCAGGTCGAGGTCGCTGGCTTCCAAGGTGAGGATGCGCGGGCGCTGCGGGTGTTGGCCCATGGCCTTGAGTGCCGAACGGCCGATCAAGTGCTCCAGTTCACGTACATTACCGGGCCAATCGTAGGCCAGCAGCGCCGCCTGGGCTTCGCTGCTCAGCCGCAGGCTGTTCAAACCTAGGCGCGATCGGTTTTGTTCGAGGAAGTAACCGGCCAGAAGCAGTACGTCACGCCCACGTTCGCGTAATGGCGGCACCTGCAGCGGATACACGCTCAAGCGGTGATAGAAGTCGGCGCGGTAGTTGCCGTTGCGCACTTCGGCGGCAAGGTCGCGGTTGGTAGCGGCGATCAAGCGCACATCGACCCGGTGCTCGCGGTCCGAGCCCAGGCGCTGCAGTTGCCCGCTCTGTAGCACCCGCAGCAGCTTGGCCTGCACGTTCAACGGCAGTTCTCCGACTTCATCGAGAAACAGCGTGCCGCCGTTGGCCAACTCGAACTTGCCCCGTCTCTCGCCATGAGCGCCGGTGAATGCGCCGCGTACGTGGCCGAACAACTCGCTTTCCACCAGCGTGTCGGGCAGCGCGGCGCAGTTCAGGCTGATCAGCGGTTTGTCGGCACGGCTGCTGGCCTGATGCAGCGCCTGGGCGACCAGTTCCTTGCCCACGCCGGTCTCGCCGGTGATCAGCACGGTCAGGTCGCTGCTGCCTACCAGGCGAATTTCTTCGACCAGCTGCTTATGGGCCTTGCTCTGACCGATCAACTCCCGATCCTGGCCGCTGGCCTGGCGGTAGATCTCGGCGCGGTGGTGTTCGTCTTCGGCGCGCAGGGCCAGGTGTTCGATGCGTTCGGCCACGGTCACGGTGGCAGCAGCGAGGCTGGCGAAGGCCTGCAGGGCGTCCAACTCCAGGGTCTGGAACTGGCCGGGGGTGAGCGCGTCGAGGGTCACCAGGCCCCAGGCGCGTTCATCGACCATCAGCGGGCAGCCCATGCAGTCGTGCACTTCCAGGTCGGCGTCAGGGGCGTTGACCAGGCCATCATAAGGGTCGGGTAGCTTGGAGTCGCTGGCGAAGCGGGTAGGCTCGGCACGGCTGAGCAGAATCTGGAAGCGTGGGTGTTCACTGACCTTGAAGCGCCGCCCGAGGGTGTCGGTGCTAAGGCCATCCACGGCCAGTGGCACCAGCCATTCGCCGTCCAGGCGCAGCAGCGCAGCGGCGTCACACGGAAGCAGGCTGCGCATGGCCTGGAGCAGGCGCCGGTAGCGCTCCTGGTCGGGCAAGTCGCGGGAAAGGTCGCTGACCAGGGGCAGCAGCGCGGTGAGTAAGGGCTTTGCGGTCATAAAGACTCCTGTTGGTCAATATGACTATACGTTGGCCAAGGTCTTTTTGACATGATCGGCGTCAATCCCCTGATTTCATTGGTCGAAAAAGTTGGCACGGTTGATGAAGTAGTCAATGCAACCTTTTCAAGCCTCAGGCTCAGGAGTCGTTGCAAATGCTCAATGCCGAACAACGTGCAATCATCAAGGCCACCGTCCCCCTGCTGGAAACGGGCGGCGAAACGCTGACCACCCACTTTTACAAGATGATGCTCACCGAGTACCCAGAGGTGCGCCCGCTGTTCAACCAGGCCCATCAGGCCAGCGGTGACCAACCTCGCGCCTTGGCCAACGGCGTGCTGATGTATGCCCGTCACATCGACCAACTGGAGCAGCTGGGCGGTCTGGTTGGTCAGATCATCAACAAGCATGTGGCCTTGCAGATTCTGCCGGAGCATTACCCGATCGTCGGTAGCTGCCTGTTGCGCGCCATCGAAGAAGTGCTCGGCAAGGAAATCGCTACCCCCGACGTAATCGCTGCCTGGGGCGCTGCTTACGGCCAGCTGGCCGACATTCTGATCGGTGCCGAGGAAAGCCTTTATAAACAGAAGGAAGAGGCCACGGGTGGCTGGCGCGGTAGCCGAGAATTCCGCCTGGTACGCCGTGAGCAGGAAAGCAGCGAGATCGTTTCCTTCTATTTCGCTCCGGTCGATGGCCAGCCGGTGCTCAAGGCTGAGCCGGGTCAGTACATCGGCTTGCGGCTCTTCATCGACGGTGCCGAGCAGCGCCGCAACTATTCGCTGTCGGCCCTGTGCGATGGCCAGCTTTACCGCATCAGCGTGAAGCGCGAGGCGGATGGCAAGGTGTCCAATTACCTGCATGACCACCTGATGGTCGGCGAAACGTTGCAGCTCTTCCCGCCTTCCGGTGACTTTACCCTCACCGCCAGTGACAAGCCGCTGGTACTGATCAGTGGCGGCGTGGGCATCACCCCGACCCTTGCAATGCTCGAGGCCGCGCTCAAGACCCAACGCCCGGTGCATTTCATTCACTGTGCGCGCAATGGCGCCGTGCACGCGTTTCGCGACTGGGTCGATGAACTGGCCCAGCGTCATCCGCAGCTCAAGCGCTTCTATTGCTATGCCGAGCAGGAAGGTTCGCAGGGGGCCGATGCCGTGGGCTTGCTGAATGAGACGCTGCTGGCCGAGTGGTTGCCGCGGGAGCGTGATGTAGATGCCTACTTCCTTGGGCCCAAGGGGTTCATGGCAGTGATCAAGCGGCAACTGAAGGGCTTGGGTGTGCCTGAGGCGCAAAGCCGTTATGAGTTCTTCGGGCCGGCCGCAGCCCTGGAGTGATGTGCTGACTGGGCTGCCCTATCGCCGGCAAGCCGGCTCCCACATCGAGGTCTGTGCACCTCCCGCGGGAGCCGGCTTGCCGGCGATAGGGCCGTTACGGCTTCCTCTATATAGAAGGAAAGATAAAACGCAACGGCCATCCTTCACTTTAATCCTCCTTTAATCACTGTATCCTTCACTCCCGGGTGTCGAGGGGCCTGCTCCTGCGCGACACCTGGGCAGTCGCTTTTTTACCGGCCGATGTTGAACCGACGTCCCGGCTGCCGGTCAGAAGCCATCTCCGGATAGCCCTGCGCAGTGCTGTCTTGCCGCTGCCTCGACACGCAACAAGGCCCTGCCTGCGTGTAGACTTGCGCCAGGCAGGCAAAGCACGCTGCCCCCTATCCATCGAAGGAATCGGCAATGAACGAACAAACATCGCGCCTGAATCGGGAACGGCGCTTTCTGGTGCTGCTGGGGCTGATCTGCCTGTCCCTGATCGGCGGCGCTTTGTACATGCAGGTTGTGCTGGGTGAGGCGCCTTGCCCACTGTGTATCCTGCAGCGTTATGCACTGCTGTTCATCGCGATCTTTGCCTTCATCGCCGCTGCAATGCCCGGCAAGCGCAGCCTGACCTTCTTCGAATGCCTGGTCGTGGCCAGCGCGATAGGTGGAATCGTTGCGGCCGGAAACCATGTGTATATACTCGCCAACCCCATGGTCAGCTGCGGTATCGACACCCTCCAGCCGATCGTCGACGATCTGCCCCTGGCCAAGCTTTGGCCGCTGGCCTTCCAGGTCGACGGCTTCTGCAGCACGCCCTACCCACCGCTGCTCGGCTTGTCGCTGGCGCAATGGGCTTTGGTTGCATTCGTGCTGACGGCCATCCTGGTACCGCTCGGTATCTATCGCAATCGTCGGCAGGGTTAGACATTAGTCCCGATTTCAGTGGGGGCTTTTGCACCCACTGAGAAGAGGGGAAAGTGCCCTCCCGCTTGATCCAGATCAATCACAAAGCCTTGTGGCGTGCGGGTTTCAGAGCTAGCAAGCGGGGTGCGACAAACTGTCGCGAAGTTGATTTTCAGGTCTGGATTGTTACGCATTCTGTAAAAGACTGTTGCTCAATAAGTCATAGTCAAGGGTTGGCGACCTAACTACAATCGCCCCCAATTTCCGTTCGGCACTGCTTGCGAGTCGCAGGATTGAAGGAAGCCCCAGCGCTTTCTTTTGCTGACTTCGTCAAGTTTCGCCCAGCGGCGATACCGGGCGGATACCCCTCCGCGTTTTCCCGCACCAAATGGACTTGGTCTGAAGTACAGGCCTGTTGCCTACGAAACCATAAGCACCGCTAACCCGCTTGAGCCAAGGTCCTGCAGTCAGACCCCAGGCAGGAGCGAGTACGGGCGTGAATTGCCTCACTTGGCAGGACGAAGTGTTGGCTACCAAAACACAAATTGCATTGAAGCAAGCTGATCTAGAGGTCGTGAGATGAGTAAAAAGCGTTACCCCAGACTGTTTGGCATATTGCCCTTTTTAGGCATGCTTTTACTCAGTGGGTGCAACTGGACCCTGCTCGACCCGAAAGGTCAGGTCGGCATTGAGCAAAAGAACCTCATCCTCATCGCTACCGGCCTGATGCTGCTGGTGGTGATCCCGGTCATCATCATGACCGTGGCGTTCGCCTGGAAGTACCGTGCTTCCAACAAGGCGGCCACCTACACCCCCGATTGGTCGCACTCGACCAAGATCGAGGCTGCGGTGTGGATCATCCCGATCATCATCATCATCGCCCTGGGTTACGTCACCTACCACTCCACCCACAAGCTGGACCCGTACCGTCCACTGGATTCCGATGTGAAGCCGGTGCAGATCGACGTGGTCGCGCTGGACTGGAAGTGGCTATTCATCTACCCGGAGCAGGGCATTGCCACGGTCAACAAGATCGTCTTCCCGGCTAACACCCCGGTCAACTTCCGCGTCACTTCCGACGCCGTGATGAACTCGTTCTTCATCCCGGGCCTGGGCGGCCAGATCTACGCCATGGCCGGTATGACCACCAAGCTGCACCTGATCGCCAACGAAAACGGCGAGTTCGACGGTATCAGTGCCAACTACAGCGGCGCTGGCTTCACCGGCATGAAATTCAAGGCCACTGCAACCTCCCAGGAAGACTTCGACAAGTGGGTCGCCGAGGTCAAGCAGTCGCCGAAGAAGCTGGACAAGGCCGAATACGATGCCTTGGCCAAACCAAGCGAAAACAACCCAGTCGCGCTGTATAGCGAGGCCTCGCCTGACCAGTTCCAGCTGATCGTCGACAAGTACGAAGGCATGAACCGCGGTCGTCCGAGCCACGAAGAAGCAGGCAGCAAAGATCTGGCCACAACCAAGGGTGTGGAATCGAGTATGCAACCAGCTGCCGGTGCAGAGGAGTAAGAGATGTTCGGTAAATTAAGCCTGGAGGCGATACCCTATCACGAGCCGATAGTCATGGTGACGCTTGCCATGATCGCGCTCGGTGGTATCGCTGTCGTCGGTCTTATCACCTATTTCCGCAAGTGGACCTACTTGTGGACCGAGTGGCTGACCACGGTCGACCACAAGAAAATCGGGGTGATGTACATCATCGTCGCGATGGTCATGCTGCTGCGCGGTTTTGCCGACGCCATCATGATGCGTACACAGCTGGCTGCTGCTACCGGCGGCTCCGAAGGCTACCTGCCGCCTGAACACTATGACCAGATCTTCACCGCCCACGGTGTGATCATGATCATCTTCATGGCGATGCCGTTCTTCACCGGCCTGATGAACCTTGCGGTTCCTCTGCAGATCGGTGCACGTGACGTTGCCTTCCCGTTCCTGAACTCCCTGAGCTTCTACCTGCTGCTGGCAGGCGTGCTGCTGGTCAACATCTCCCTGGGCGTCGGCGAATTCGCCAAGACCGGTTGGGTTGCCTATCCGCCGCTCGCGGGTATCCAGTACAGCCCTGGGGTGGGTGTCGACTACTACATCTGGGCGCTACAGCTATCCGGATTGGGTACGACGCTTACCGGCGTGAACTTCCTCGTCACCGTGATGAAGATGCGCGCACCTGGCATGAAACTGATGGACATGCCGATCTTCACCTGGACCTGCACCTGGGCCAACGTTCTGATCGTTGCCTCGTTCCCGATCCTGACCGCTGCACTCGCACTGCTGACTGTTGACCGTTATCTGGACTTCCACATCTTCACCAACGAGCTTGGTGGGAACCCGATGATGTACGTCAACCTGTTCTGGGCGTGGGGTCACCCTGAGGTCTACATCCTGATCCTGCCGGCCTTCGGCGTGTTCTCGGAAGTGACTTCGACCTTCTCCGGCAAGCGTCTGTTCGGCCACCACTCGATGATCTACGCATCGGGCGCCATCGCCGTTCTGGGCTTCGCCGTATGGCTGCACCACTTCTTCACCATGGGTGCCGGCGCCAGCGTCAACACCTTCTTCGGCCTGGCGACGATGCTGATCTCCATTCCGACCGGTGTGAAACTGTTCAACTGGCTGTTCACCATGTACCAGGGCCGTGTGCGCTTCACCGCGCCAATGCTCTGGACCCTGGGCTTCATGATCACCTTCTCCATCGGTGGCATGACTGGTGTTCTGCTGGCCGTTCCAGGTGCTGACTTCGTTCTGCACAACAGCCTGTTCGTAATCGCTCACTTCCACAACGTGATCATCGGTGGTGCGGTATTCGGCTACATCGCCGGCTTCGCCTACTGGTTCCCGAAAGCCTTCGGCTTCACGCTGAACGAGAAGTGGGGCAAAGCTGCCTTCTGGTTCTGGATCTCGGGCTTCTACGTTGCGTTCATGCCGCTGTATGCCCTGGGCTTCATGGGCATGACCCGTCGTCTGAACCACTCCGACAACCCGCTGTGGGAACCCTACCTGTACGTTGCCGTCGCCGGCGCCGTGCTGATCCTGTTCGGTATCGCTTGCCAGCTGATCCAGCTCTACGTTTCGGTCCGCGACCGCAACCAGAACCTGGACGTGACCGGCGACCCATGGGGCGGCCGTACCCTGGAATGGTCGACTTCGTCGCCACCTCCGTTCTACAACTTCGCCCACATGCCTGAGCAGGTTGGCCTGGATGCCTGGCACGAAACCAAGGAAACCGGTAACGCCTACAAGCCAGCGAAGAAGTTCGACGCGATCCACATGCCGAGCAACACCTCTACCGGTTTGTTCATGGGCCTGTTCCTGACCGTCTTCGGCTTTGCCTTCATCTGGCACATCTGGTGGCTGGTCGGCGCAAGCCTGGTTGCAACCATCGCTGTCTTCGTTCGCCACGCTGCGCGTGACGACCAGGGCTACATGGTTCCGGCCGAAGAAGTGGCGCGCATCGAAGGCGAGCGCATGAAAGCGCTGGCCAAAGCAGGTGCTCTGCCTGCCGGCGCACGTGTCGAATCGTTTGAGCGGGTGTAATCAATGTCCAGTCAAGTAATGCACGGTGCTGCTCATGGTCACGACCATGGGCATGACGACCACCACCACGACTCGGGCCAGATGACCGTACTGGGCTTCTGGCTGTACCTGATGACCGACTGCATCCTGTTTGCGTCGCTCTTCGCCACTTACGCGGTGCTGTCCGGCAGTTTTGCCGGCGGCCCGTCGGGTCACGACATCTTCCAGCTCGACTTCGTGCTGGTTGAAACCGCGTTCCTGCTGCTGTCCTCGATCACCTTCGGCTTCGCCATGCTGAAGATGTTCTCCGGTAGCAAGGCAGGTGTACTGGGCTGGTTGGCTGTGACCTTCCTGTTCGGTGCAGGCTTCATCGCGATGGAAATCTATGAATTCCATCACCTGATCGGTGAGGGCTTCGGCCCGCAGCGCAGTGGCTTCCTGTCGGGCTTCTTCGCCCTGGTAGGTACCCACGGCCTGCACGTGACCGCCGGCCTGATCTGGATGGCGATCATGATGTTCCAGATCAACAAGCACGGCATCACGCCGACTGCCAAGACCCGCATGAGCTGCCTGAGCCTGTTCTGGCACTTCCTGGACGTGGTCTGGATCTGCGTATTCACCGTCGTCTACCTGCTGGGGGTTCTGTAATGGCTAACGCACACGACACTCATCACGAAGGTAACCACGGCAGCGTCAAGTCGTACATGATCGGCTTCGTACTGTCGATCATCCTGACCGCGATCCCGTTCGGCCTGGTGATGTTCCCAAGCCTGCCGAAGAACCTGACCGTTCTGGTCGTAGTGGCCATGGCCGTCATCCAGGTAGTCGTGCACCTCGTGTACTTCCTGCACATGGACCGCTCGAAAGAGCAGCGTACCAACGTGACGACGTTCCTGTTCACCGGTCTGGTCATTGCACTGCTGGTCGGCCTGTCGCTGTGGATCATGTTCAGCATCCACTACGAAATGTTGGCCAAGTGAGGTAAGACTGCATGTCCGTTAAGCACTTTATCCAAATCACCAAACCGGGGATCATTTTCGGTAACGTGCTTTCCGTGGCAGGCGGTTTCTTCCTTGCCGCGAAGGGCCATGTGGACTTCGCCCTGTTCCTGGCGGTGGTGGTAGGTACGTCCCTGGTGGTTGCGTCCGGTTGCGTGTTCAACAACTGCATCGACCGTGATATCGACATCAAGATGGAACGTACCAAGAACCGTGTCATGGTTCAGGGTGGCATGTCGCTGCCCCTCGCGCTGGTCTACGCCACCCTCCTCGGGGTGGCAGGCTTCAGCCTGCTGTATGTCCAGGCCAACCCGCTGTCGGCGTTCTGTGCGCTGATCGGCTTCATCGTCTACGTCGGTTTCTACAGCCTCTGGCTGAAGCGCAAATCGGTGCACGGCACCTTGGTCGGCAGCCTGTCCGGTGCCATGCCTCCGGTGATCGGCTACTGCGCCGTTAGCAACAGCTTCGACCTGGCTGCCGTGACCCTGTTGGTGATGTTCAGCCTGTGGCAGATGCCGCACAGCTTCGCCATCGCGATTTTCCGCTTCAAGGATTACAGCGCTGCCAACATCCCGGTCCTGCCGGTGGCGCGCGGCATCCTCGCGGCGAAGAAGCAGATCGTGCTGTACGTGCTGGCCTTCGTGCTCGCTACCCTGATGCTCACCCTCGGCGGTTACGCCGGCCTCGGCTACCTGGCCGTGGCTGCGGCCATGGGCCTGTACTGGTTGTACATGGCCTGGGGTGGCTACAAGGCCGAGGACGACAGCAAGTGGGCGCGCAAGGTGTTCGGCTTCTCCATCCTCACCGTCACTGCCCTGAGCGTGATGATGTCGGTGGACAGCCAGACGGCTGCGGACGTGCTGATGACGTACGCGCGCTGATACAGTCGCCTGTTACACGAAAACCCCGGCCATGTGCCGGGGTTTTTTTTGCCTGTTCTGCCCTATCGCCGGCAAGCCGGCTCCCACACGGGCTCCACTGTCCTTGAGGGGGGTGGTGTATCAGTGGGAGCCGGCTTGCCGGCGATAGGGCCAGACGAGAAAGCATAAAATTCGAATTTTCAATCAATTCATCTGAAAAGTTCTATCGAAACAGGAAATTGTCATTTACAAGTAAGATGTTTCGGCATTATCTTCTGATTCGGCCGCCGCAGCGGCCAGCGTCGCTCGGACGGTTCCGGGCGCTTACGTACTCAGAGGTAACCATGGCCAACCCAGGTTCGCCGCGCCGCTTCGCGCGCATCGATCGTCTCCCCCCTTACGTCTTCAACATCACCGCCGAGCTCAAGATGGCAGCCCGCCGCCGCGGCGAGGACATCATCGACCTGAGCATGGGCAACCCCGACGGGGCCACGCCGCCGCACATCGTCGAGAAGCTGGTGCAGGTCGCCCAGCGCGAGGACACCCACGGTTACTCCACGTCCCGCGGCATTCCGCGCCTGCGCCGTGCCATCTCCAATTGGTACAAGGAACGCTACGACGTCGCCATCGACCCGGAAAGCGAAGCCATCGTCACCATCGGCTCCAAAGAGGGCCTGGCGCACTTGATGCTCGGCACCCTCGACCATGGCGACACCGTGCTGGTGCCTAACCCGAGCTACCCGATCCACATCTACGGTGCGGTCATCGCCGGTGCCCAGGTGCGTTCGGTACCGTTGGTGCCGGGCGTGGACTTCTTCAACGAACTCGAGCGAGCGATCCGCGAGTCGATCCCCAAGCCGAAGATGATGATCCTTGGCTTCCCCTCCAACCCCACCGCCCAGTGTGTCGAACTGGACTTCTTCGAACGTGTGGTAGCCCTCGCCAAGCAATACGATGTGCTGGTAGTGCACGACCTGGCCTACGCCGACATCGTCTACGACGGCTGGAAGGCCCCATCGATCATGCAGGTGCCAGGCGCGAAGGACATCGCGGTGGAATTCTTCACCCTGTCCAAAAGCTACAACATGGCCGGCTGGCGGATCGGCTTCATGGTCGGCAACCCCGAGCTGGTGAGCGCGCTGGCCCGCATCAAGAGCTATCACGACTACGGCACCTTCACCCCGCTGCAGGTGGCGGCAATCGCCGCGCTGGAAGGTGACCAACAGTGTGTGCGTGACATCGCCGAGCAGTACCGCCAGCGCCGCAATCTGCTGGTCAAGGGCCTGCACGAGCTGGGTTGGATGGTCGAGAACCCCAAGGCGTCGATGTACGTCTGGGCCAAGATCCCGGAACAGTACGCCCATCTGGGCTCGCTGGAGTTTTCCAAGAAGCTGCTGGCCGAGGCCAAGGTGTGCGTGTCGCCGGGGATCGGTTTCGGTGACTATGGCGACGATCACGTGCGCTTCGCCCTGATCGAGAACCAGGACCGCATTCGCCAGGCTATTCGGGGCATCCGGCAAATGTTCCGGGCTGACGGCCTGGTACGCAAGTAATGCTGGATCAGGGGTCGCGAAGCGGCCCCTGATGCTGTCGGATCGGCGGCAAACTATTTTTCATTACCCCTCTTCTCAGCCGACCTGGCTTCGATTACAAATGGCGCCGCGGGCCTCGCCCCGATAACAACAACCTTTCCCCCCCGTGCCATCATGTCCGAATACAACCCTTGCCTTGACTGCGGCGCCTGCTGCGGGTATTTCCGTGTGTCCTTCTTCTGGGGCGAATGCCAGTCTGCCGGCGGCCTCGTGCCTGATGACCTGGTGGTGCAGATCAACCCGACCCGCGTTGCGATGATCGGTACCGACGCCAAACCCTGCCGCTGCGTGAGCTTGCAGGGCGAGATCGGTAAAGAGGTGGCGTGCACCATCTACGCCAACCGTTCCAGCCCGTGCCGAGAGTTCGAGGCGTCGTGGGAGGGTGGAGTGCATAACCCTAGCTGCGATGATGCGCGTGCAGCCTATGGTCTGCCACCGCTGACGCCGCCGGGGGCCAACGAGCCGCACTGGCCCGATGAGGGGGCCGAGGTGGCCTGATCCATCATGAAATACAAATGGCTGGTGGGTGCAAGGCGAACAACCTTGACCAGATTGGCGTAAGTACGTTGCAACCCATGTGGGGTGGCGCTCGATTTTCGCGCCACCACAACACCCAAGCCAGGCACCCTAAAGCACCACATGACGGTAGACTGTCATCTCCCCAGCAATGGACAGGAGATCCGGCGTGACCCCACCCCGCAGTTTCCCCAGCGACCTGTGCCTCGACAGCCCGCGCCTGCAACTTCGGCCCATGCGCCACGGCGACGCCGCGCAGTGGTTGGCGATCATGGCCGACCCCGAGGTCATGCGCTATTGGCACCACGCGCCCTGGCAGAACCTGGCCGAGGCCGAAAGCGCTCTGGCCGCCGACCGTGAGGCCTATGCCAGCGGCGAGCAGCTCAAGCTGGGCATGTACCGTCGCGACAATGGCGAACTGATCGGCATGGTTCAGCTTTTCAACATCGATGACGTCTCCCGGCGAGGTGAAATCGGCTATTGCCTGGCCAGTGCGGTGCAGGGCAGGGGCTACATGGACGAGGCGCTGACCTGTTTCATCGACTACCTCGCCCACACCCTGCACATGCGCCGCCTGGAAGGCGAGATCGACCCCCGCAACCAGGGTTCGGCGCGCACGCTCGAACGCCAAGGCTTCGTCCTCGAAGGCACCTTGCGTGCCCGCTGGTGTGTGGCGGGCGAGCTTTCCGACTCCGGCATCTACGGTCTGCTGCTCGAGCCACCTGTGGCATGACGGCTTTCTACCTGACCTGCAGCCTTGCCCTGTACTTGCTGGCCCTGTGTTTCGACGGCGCGTTGATGGGGGCTGGTAGGCACATGCCGGCCTTGCAGATGTTGCTGTACGGGCCCTGGGGTGTGCCGTTCGGGCTGTTTCAGTGGTTTGCCAATCCTCTGCTGGCCCTGGCCGTCCTAGCGCATCGGCGCTATCGACGGCTGGCGTTGGTGGCGGGATTGTGTGCGTTGTACCTGGCGGCCAGCAGCTTTGGTATCGAACGGCTGCCGGATAACATCAGCTATGCATTTCAGACGCGCACAGGCTTTGGTGCAGGTTTTTATCTCTGGTTGACGTCAATTGCCCTATTTTGCGCAGGGCAGGCTTGGTATTGCTGGAAAGCACGCAGCAGTGCCGACATGCCGGGTTGGCATTGGCTGGATGTGGCACTGATCGCGGCGCTGGCGGTCGCTTTGTATGCCGCCACGCAGATGCCTTCGCTGCGCTTCGAGCCGGGCAAGGTGCTGATGCCGCCCGAGCAGCTGCAAGCATTTTGACGTTCGCCAAGGAGAATCGAGATGAACAAGCAGTATCTGATGGGGTTGAGCCTGGCCATTTGCATGCCGCTGGCGATGGCTGATGACAACTCCCAGGCCTATACCCAGTGCATGGACAAGGCGTCCAGTACGGTAGCCATGAGCGCTTGTATCCAGGCCGAGACAAAGTTGCAGGACGCGCGGCTGAACCGCGTCTACAAGCAGTTGCTGGGCAGGCTGGATAGCGGGCAGCAGAAAAGCTTGCGTGAGGTGCAACGGCAGTGGATCGGCTATCGCGATGCCAACTGCCGGTTCCATGTGCAGGCCAGTGGCGGGACCATGGCTCAGCTAGAAGGGGGGATGTGTGTGCTGGACATGACACGGGAGCGGGCGGCGGAACTGGAGCGGGTGCTCAGCCCTGGGCAGTGATGTGTCCTGCGATGCCCCATCGCCGGCAAGCCGGCTCCCACAGTATCAGCGGCTGTGGGAGCCGGCTTGCCGGCGATGGTCCGCAATGCGGCCCTCAGCGTCTACGAGCCTTGAGGTACTCGCGCACTTCCACGGCATCCCCGGCAAACTCGATCCGCTCGGCCTTGGCCGCGCGCTGATAGGCATACATCGGGTCGTAGTACTCCTGCAGCAAGCCCTCGATCCAACCCCGGTGCAAATCCACCGTACCACTTCGCGCCTGCTCTTGCAGTGCGTCACGCAGGATCTCGTGCAAGCGCTTGAAGCGCTCGCCCCCCAGCCGCTTGTGGATATTGGCCATGCTCTGTAACAAGCGCTCGGCGAACAGCCGGCGACCATCCTCCTCGCCATGCAGCGCGACGAACTCGGCGCACAGGTTGATCACATAGTCGCGCAGGATACGTTGCACACGGTTTTCGAAGCTGTCCTCCAGCCACACCATCGGGTACTGCTGCATGCCTTGGTACAGCGCCAGGGGCACCGTGCAACTGCCGACGATTCGACCTTCATCTTCCAACACGAACTGTTCGATGCCGCGGGCGCGCTTTTTCAGCACGTCGATCGCCAGCTTGTTCTCGAAATCGATCTGCGCCGGCTGAGCGGTGACGCGTTTACCGAAACTCGAGCCGCGGTGGTTGGCGTGGCCTTCGAGGTCGATCACATTGTTCAACTGGTGCAGCACATCGGTCTTGCCAGTGCCGGTCAGGCCGCCCACCAGCACGAAATCGCACTGCTCGACAGCCGCTTGGGTGGTCTCCAGCAGGAAGGTACGCATGGCCTTGTAGCCACCCTTGATGCGGGGGTACTCGATGCCGGCCTCATCGCGCAGCCATTGCTGGACGATCAGCGAGCGCAGGCCGCCGCGGAAGCAATACAGGTAGCCGTTGGGGTGGGCCTTGGCGAAGCTGGCCCAGGCATGCAGGCGCTCGCGCTTGATGGCACCGCTGACCAGTTGATGGCCGAGGGTGATGGCGGCGGCCTGGCCTTGCTGCTTGTAGCAGGTGCCCACCCTCTGCCGCTCCTGGTCGGTCATCAGCGGCAGGTTGACGGCGGTGGGGAAGGCGCCTTTGACAAACTCGATGGGCGCGCGCATGTCCATCATCGGCGCGTCATCGAGAAACAGCTGGCGCAAGTCGGTGCAGTCGGGGCGCATCAGCTCACCTCGACCGCGTGGCTCTGTCGCTCGACCAGCGTGCCGATCGGCGACAGTTGCAGGCCCAGTTCGGTGGCCAGCGCGAGGAATTCGGTTTCGCCATCTGGGCTGACGGCAACCAGTAATCCGCCGCTGGTCTGCGGGTCACACAGCAGGTGCTTCTGCTCGTCGCTCAGCGTGCCGATCTTGTGACCATAGCTTTCGAAGTTGCGCAGGGTACCGCCAGGGATGCAGCCCTCGGCCAGGTAATGGTCGACGCTCGGCAGACGCGGAACGGCGGCGTAGTCCAGCAGGGCGGTGAGGCCGCTGCCCTCGGCCAGTTCGACCAGGTGGCCGAGCAGGCCGAAACCGGTCACGTCGGTCATCGCCTTGACCCCGTCGAGCTTGCCGAAGCGGCTGCCCGGGGTATTGAGGGTGCACATCCAGTCACGCGCCAGGCCCTGGTCCTGTTCGCGCAGCTTGGCCTTTTTCTCGGCGGTGGTGAGGATGCCGATACCCAGGGGCTTGGTCAGGTACAGCCGGCAACCCACGGTGGCGGTGTCATTGCGCTTGAGGTGGCGTTTGCTGACCACGCCGGTCACGGCCAGGCCGAAGATCGGCTCGGGTGCGTCGATGGAGTGGCCGCCGGCCAGGGGAATGCCGGCCTCGGCGCATACTGCGCGGCCGCCGCGGATCACTTCGCGGGCCACTTCAGGCGGCAGCACGTTGACCGGCCAGCCGAGGATGGCGATGGCCATCAGCGGGTCACCGCCCATGGCGTAGATGTCACTGATGGCGTTGGTTGCGGCGATACGGCCGAAGTCATACGGGTCGTCGACGATGGGCATGAAGAAATCGGTGGTAGAGACAACGCCACGTTCGTCATCCAGGGCATAGACGGCGGCATCGTCGCGCGAAGCATTACCGACCCACAGTTTCGGGTCCAGGGCCTGGGCGCCGCTTTCGGCCAGGATCACATCCAGCACCTTGGGGGAAATCTTGCAACCACAGCCGGCGCCGTGGCTGTACTGGGTCAGGCGAATCGGCTCGCTCATACGCACCTCAAGATCAAATTGTTGCGCGATTGTAGCAAAGCTGGCCTTTGCGCCTGTGGCTCTTATACTTCCCACGGTCGGCAGGTTGCCGCAATTTTCCCCGCTATCGAACCGGAGAACCCCCATGCTCAAACGCCCATTGGCGCTCGCCGCCGGCCTCGTGCTGTCCTGCTGTGCCGTTGTCGCCCAGGCCGCTGACACCTTGCGCGTCAGTGCCATCCCTGATGAGGCGCCGACCGAACTGCTGCGCAAGTTCAAGCCGCTGGGCGATTACCTGTCCAAGCAACTGGGCATGGAGGTGAAATTCGTACCGGTGGCCGACTACCCGGCGGTGGTCGAAGCGCTGGCCAGCAACCGCCTGGACCTGGCTTGGTTGGGCGGCTTCACCTTCGTTCAGGTGCACCTCAAAGATCCTAACGCCACGCCGCTGGTGCAGCGTGAGCAAGATGCCCAGTTTACTTCCAAGTTCATCACCGCAGACCCGAACGTGAAGAGCCTGGCAGATCTCAAGGGCAAGTCGTTCGCCTTCGGTTCGATCTCGTCCACTTCCGGCAGCCTGATGCCGCGCTACTTCATGAACAAGGAATACGGCATCAAAGAGCCCGATAAGTACTTCAGCCGCGTGGCCTATTCCGGCGCCCATGACGCCACCGTAGCCTGGGTGCAGGCCGACAAGGTCGACGGCGGCGTGCTCAATGCCAGCGTCTGGCAGAAGCTGGTCGATGCGGGCAAGGTCGATACCGACAAGGTCAAGGTATTCGCCACCACCCCGGCCTACTACGACTACAACTGGACCGTGAGCGGCAACATGGACGCGGCGCTGAAAGAGCGAATCAAGAAAGCCTTCCTCGACCTTGACCCGGCCAACCCGGAGCACAAGGCGATCCTCGACCTGCAGGCGGCCAGCCGCTTCATCGAGACCAAGCCTGAGAACTACAAGGGTACCGAGCAGGCTGCTCGTGAGGCTGGCCTGCTCAAGTGACCATCCATGTACACGGCGCCGGCCTGAGCCACGGCCAGGTCCGTGCGCTGGAGTCGATAAGCTTGCGCATCGACAAGGGTGAACGAGTGGCGATCATCGGCCCTTCAGGGGCCGGCAAGTCCAGCTTGCTGCACCTGATAGCGACTGCCGTGCACCCCAGCAGTGGGCGTCTGGAATTGTTCGGCGAACAGCCTTGGGCACTGTCTGCCCGTGCGCGCCAGCGCTTGCGTGCACGGATTGGCCTGGTGCATCAGGCGCCGCCCTTGCCGCCGCGCCAGCGGGTGGTGACGGCGGTGCTGGCCGGTCGTCTGGGGCAGTGGGGCACGTTGCGCGGCCTGCTCAACTTGATATGGCCAACCGACGTGCCGGGCGCGCGCCAGGTGCTGGCGGAGCTGGGCCTGGCCGACAAGTTGTTCGTCCAGTGCGGGCAGTTGTCCGGTGGCCAGTTGCAGCGGGTCGGTATCGCCAGGGCGCTATATCAGCGTCCTGAAGTGCTGCTGACCGATGAACCGGTATCGGCCATGGACCCGGTGCTGGCCGAGCACAGCCTGGCGCTGCTCAACCGCCATGCCCAGGCCAACGGCGTCACCCTGGTCGCCAGCCTGCATGCGGTCGAGTTGGCCCTGGCGCATTTCCCCCGGGTGATTGGCATTCGCGAAGGCCGGGTGGTGTTCGATTGCGCGGCCGAAGCGGTGAGCGAGCAGATGCTCGATGCCCTTTATGCCAACGAGCAACTGGGCTCGCCAGTTGTTCAGGGGCCGACCCTGACCGTGCAGATCCCCCGATGCTGACGGCCGACGCTCGCGACCCGGCATTACGGCCACGGTTGATGTTCACCTTGCTTGCCCTGGTCGTGTTGTGGCCTGGGTTGCAGCTGAGTGAGCTCAACCCTGGGGTATTGCTGCAGGTGGAAAACCGTCAGCAGATCGCGAGTTTTACCCGTGCTTTTTGGCCGCCGGCGCACGATGCAGCGTTTCTCGAACTGTTGTACAGCGCCACCCTGCAGACGCTGGCCGTTGCCACTGCCGGCATGGCTTTCGCGCTGCTTCTGGCGATTCCGGCCAGCCTTATGGCCAGCCGTGCCTTGTCGTTGCGTGCAGCGTCCCGGGGCGGTCGAGCCGGTGGGTGGTCGCGGCTGGTACGGATGCCGGTTCGCGGGTTGCTGATCTTTTTGCGCAGCGTGCCGGAAATCGTCTGGGCGCTGTTGTTCGTCCGTGTCGTGGGCCTGGGGCCGACTGCCGGTGTGCTGGCTATCGCCATCACTTACAGCGGCATGCTCGGCAAGGTCTATGCGGAAATCTTCGAATCGGTCGACCAGCGCCCCGCACATGCATTGCTGCAGGCCGGCAGTGGTCGGCTGGCGGCCTTCTGCTACGGCATCTTGCCGAGTGCAGGGTCAGAGTTGGTGTCGTACACCGTGTATCGCTGGGAGTGCGCAGTGCGGGCATCGGTAGTGATGGGCTTTGTCGGTGCAGGCGGGCTGGGGCAGCAGATCGACCTGTCGATGCGCATGTTCGCCGGCGGGGAAGTGGCGAGCATGTTGCTCGCGTTCTTCGGGCTGGTGCTACTGGCTGATCTGTTGAGCCGCTTCTTGCGCGGGAGGTTGGCATGAGCCGGGTGGCCAATGTGCTGGTCATCGGTGCCATCGTCGCTGCGGTGGTCGCGTCGTTCAGCTACCTGCAGATGGATCTGCATGCGATGGTTGGCGATGGTGGTTTGGGGCAGATGGGCGAGTATGCGCGGCGCTTCCTGCATCCGGACTTATCCACAGAGCACCTGCGTGCAGTGGGGCAGGGTGCACTGGAAACCTTGGCCATGTCGGGGTTGGGGACGCTGCTGGCGATGGTGCTCGGTATGCTCCTGGCCTTGCCAGCAGCGGGGCGATTCGGTTGGCCACTGCAAGCGGCGGCGCGCTTGCTGCTCAATGCCTTGCGGGCGATCCCAGAGCTGGTGTGGGCGGCGCTGACGGTGCTGGCCGCCGGGTTGGGGCCCAATGCCGGCACCCTGGCCCTGGCGCTGCACACGGCAGGTGTGTTGGGGCGACTGTTCGCCGAGGCGCTGGAAAATGCACCGGTGGAGCCGGCGGCGGCGATTCGCCTTCAGGGAGGCGGGCAGGTGGCGGCGTTCTGCTTTGGCACGTTGCCCAATTTGTGGCCACAGTTACTGGCTTACAGCTTGTACCGCTGGGAAAACAACATCCGCATGGCCAGCGTGCTGGGTTTTGTCGGAGCCGGCGGGCTGGGGCAGATGCTGTATACCACCCTGAGCCTGTTTCAGGAGGCGCAGGCCAGCACCGTGATCCTGGCGATGCTGCTGCTGGTGTTGCTGGTGGATGCCTTCAGTGACGTGTTGCGCCAGCGGTATGTGCGGGCCTGACAGCTAGCTGGGACTGCAAGCAGCCCTTACCGCTGCAACTCCCCGCATTGTGCTTCCCGTTGCATCGACTCCAGGTTGCGCTCGATGGTTTCGCAAATAGTGTCCATTTGAATCTGGTGCTCGCTGAAGCGAAACGGGCTCTGCAGGTCGGTGCCGATCCGCTCGATCGCCAGCAGCATGAAGCCGACCACCGTGGACGCCAGCGGGGTAAACCAACCCAGCGACTCCACCAGCCCCACCGGCACGATCAGGCAGAACAGCGTGATGAACAGCCGCGGAAAATACACATAAGGGTAGGGCAGCGGTGTATTGGCGATCCGCTCCATACCGCCCTGGGCGTTGGACAGGTCGACCAGCGTCGACTCCAACCGCGCCAGGCGAATGCTGTCCAGTCGCCCGGCCTGGTATTCGCGCGCCAGCAGTGCGGCCGAGCCGCCAAGAATGTCATTGGCAAAGTTGTTCGAGCGGTTGCGCCGTTCGAACTCGGCCGGCGGGATGAATGCCATCAGCTCGTCGGGGCAGGCTTCGCCCTTGAGATGCGCCGCCAGGCAGTTCACGTAGGCGATATGCCGACGCAGCAGCGTGGCCTTCACCGGGTTCAGTCCTTCATCCGTGTCGTCGATCAGTGTCAGTGTCTGTCGGGCGAAACTGCGCGAACTGTTCACCAGCGCACCCCACAGCGTTCGCGCCTCCCACCAGCGGTTGTAGGCGCTGCTGTTGCGAAAGCTCACCAACACCACCAGCGCCGAGCCCAGAAGGGTCAGCGGGATCAGCGGCAAGGTGAACTTGCTGTTGAAGAACAGCATGAAGTCGATGGTGACCAGCACGTCCCATATCAGCAGCCAGAACAGCGACCAGCCGATGTAGCCGAAGGTCTTCACCACCAGGCGGTACTTGCGGGCGATGATGTCTTTCACGCGGGGGGCCTCGAGATGGGGCAATGCAGGATCGGACGTCGAGGGGGCGGCAAGGTTCGCTGTCATTCGTCGAGGGGTGTTACAGGGAGTGACACGATAACGCGGGTAACTGGACTACACCCATTGAGGAATGCGTTGTTCAGGCCAATGCTTGCTTCATCTGTACCAACGCCACCCGCTTGCCATCAGGCGCCTGCCGTTCCTCTATTCCAAACGGAACAAAACCCAACTGTGGATAAAGCAGCAACCCCGCCGTGTTGTGATTGAAGCACGACACCCAGACCTCGCTCGCCGCGTACTGCTCGCGGGCCAGTTCGACCATGCGTTGCACCAGGTAACGCGCTACGCCTTGGCCGCGTGCGGCTGGGGCTACCACCACGTTGCCCAAGGCGCAGATGCCGCCGTGTTCGGCTTTGTAGAAATTGGCGAAACCGAGCACCACACCTTCGGCTTCCACTACCGTGGAACCGCTGCGCTGGGCAATGGCGTCGGTCAGTTGCGCGGGGGTGAGGGGGTAGGTGGCCTTGGGGAACATGTAGAACAGCTCGTCCGGGCCTTGGGGGAAGCAGCAGACGGCAGGGATGTCGCTGGGCTGGACGGGGCGATGGGTGAGGAACATGGCAGGTCCTTCTAGCGTTGACTGAGTTCTGCGTGTGCGGCTCTGGCCTCGCACACGCCCTGCCCAGTGTAATGGCGCTAGCAAGGGAGCGGGGGAAAGCCCTGTGCCGTGACAGGGCCTCTTGAGGTTTCCAGGCAAGGTTACGAGTGATTGCTCAGTGCCACGTCGTTGAACTTGAGTGCCTGTTCGTCATTACCGCGTGTGCGGAAAATGAGTTTGATTGACGGCGAGCGCTCAATTTTTCTGTCGGCCTCCTGGAACTGCAACGTCACCGAAGTCGTGACGTTGCGGATCAACTGGAAGTCGTTCCAGACGTTATTGGGTTGCTGGCCTACGCGCATTTGATTGATCTTCAGTGGGGCCCCGGCTTCGTCGAACATGCGTGAGTTGCCGTTGAAGCTGAACGAGCGGTCCATCCCCAGGTTGGTCAACTGGAAGGTGCAGGTAGGAAAGCGCCCGATGTTCTCGCATTCGACCAGTTCGACGCGTATGTCATCGACCACTTCGATGCGCTTGCCCAACAGGTTGCTGCCATCGTTTTCAATGATGGTCGACTGGACCTTGGCAAACTCGAAACTTGGCTTTGCATACTCGGTGCCCAGCGTGAAAAAGGCGAATGACAGCACCACGATCAAGGCCGTGGTCAGCGTACCGCGCATCATCTTGGGCAAGTTGCGAATCTGCCAGCAGATCGACAGGCTCGATAGCAACAGGAACGTACTGACCAGCAAAACGATGTTTCGCCAGTTGATGAAACCGAATCCGAAGACGCTGGGATCAGGTACCAGGTAGGTGATGATGGCCCACATGCCCCCCAGTACGACACCTACCCCGGTCATGATCTTCGCTATCAGCGTGGTGATCCGATTACTGCGCGTAGCGGGCAGCGCTTGCTCCATTTGGGACATACCAACTCCATGTCAGCCCCTCACGTCTGTCGGGGCGATGATTTCAAAGTGACATTATCGGTGCTGGTGTCCGCAGGGGTAAAGCGCTGATGCGCAGATAACGCTGCAATTCTGGTGGCCCGCAAAATGATGGCGATCAGGCGGAATGCTCCGCCTGATCCAGTAGGGCTCAGGGTTTGGTTGCCACGGCCACGTAGCCTTTGACCGCAGCAGGTGCGCCCGCAGGGCGGGGCTTGTGCGCCAGGTACTGGAAGCGCCGCCATTCCTTGTCGATCTCGCTGTACGACATGAACACGCTGACCCGCGCCTTGTCGGCCAGGTCGGGCCGGTTGCGGCTGTCGATCTCATCCTTGGGAATGAACGCCACATTGATCCCGACCACCTTGCCGTCTTCGGCAAACACCGGCCCTCCGGACATGCCTTTGACCATCGGGCCGTCATGTACCGAATAGAAGACGCTGCCGGGTGTGCCTTCCAGGCGCACCAGTGAGTCCAGTGTGTGGCCTTTGCCCTGTACCGGCATCATCAGGCTGTTGAAACCGACCGCGGTCACTGATTCGCCCGGCACGTATTGGCGCCAGAGCGGAACCTGGGTGGCCTTGTGCTTGAAGAACACCACGTCACCGAGGCCTTCGTGGACCACGTTGCGCAGGAAGGGCGTGTGTTTGGCGGTGACGGCGTAGTCCTCGTTCCACTGGATAGCGGTGGCCATCAGCAGCATTGGCAGCGGGGCGCCCGAGGTGACGACGAAAGCCTGGTCGTAGACAGGGTCCGAGACATAGGTGGTCGGCATTCCATTGCACCCACTCAGCAACATCATTGTTGCCAGACAGGGCACGGTAGATTTCATGATTTGCACATGGGCCAAGAATTGGGAGCGCAACTATGGCTAAGAGCCATCATCGCGGCAATACTTTATGCATACATCTGACGAATGACATCTTAAGTAGAGGGTGGGGTGCTGGCCAATAGATTGCAGCCATGCCCAGGAGGTGGGCGGTCATCGTGGTGGCGTCAAAATTGAGGGGTACAGGTGCGGTATGCCCAAATCCCAGGCACAAAAAAACCGACCATAAGGTCGGCTTTTTCTGGATTTGGTGCCCCGAGGGAGACTCGAACTCCCACTCCTTTCGAAAACGGATTTTGAATCCGCCGCGTCTACCAATTCCGCCATCAGGGCGTGTGGCGCGCAGTATAGAGAGCTACCTCTGGTCGGTCAATCGGCTTTCATGGTCAATTTTCACACATTGGGCTAAACTTCCCGGCCCTGCCGAACCCGAACATCATCATGCGCGTCGCCGATTTTTCCTTCGAACTTCCCGATTCCCTGATCGCCCGCCACCCACTGGCCGAGCGCCATGGCAGCCGACTGCTGGTCCTCGATGGGCCGAGCGGGGCGCTGGCGCACAAGCAGTTCACCGATCTGCTCGACTATTTGCGCCCTGGCGACCTGATGGTGTTCAACAACACCCGGGTGATCCCTGCGCGGCTGTTTGGCCAGAAAGCCTCCGGCGGCAAGCTGGAAGTGCTGGTCGAGCGCGTGCTCGACAGCCACCGCGTGCTCGCCCACGTGCGCGCCAGCAAGGCGCCCAAGGAGGGTGCGGTGATCCTCATCGATGGCGGTGGCGAGGCCGAAATGGTCGCGCGCCACGAGACGCTGTTCGAGCTGCGCTTCACCGAAGAGGTGCTGCCACTGCTCGAGCGTGTCGGCCACATGCCGCTGCCGCCGTACATCGACCGCCCCGACGAGGGCGCCGACCGTGAGCGCTATCAGACCGTCTACGCCGAGCGCGCGGGCGCCGTGGCCGCTCCGACTGCCGGCCTGCATTTCGACGAGGCGCTGCTGGAGAAGATCGCCGCCAAGGGCGTCGAGCGCGCCTTCGTCACCCTGCACGTGGGCGCCGGCACCTTCCAGCCGGTGCGGGTCGACAAGATCGAAGACCACCACATGCACAAGGAATGGCTCGAAGTGAGCCAGGACGTGGTCGATGCCATTGCCGCCTGCCGTGCCCGTGGCGGCCGCGTGGTCGCGGTCGGCACCACCAGCGTGCGCTCGCTGGAGAGCGCGGCGCGCGATGGCGTGCTGAAGGCCTTTAGTGGCGACACCGACATCTTCATCTACCCGGGCCGGCCATTCCACGTGGTCGATGCCCTGGTCACCAACTTCCACCTGCCGGAGTCCACGCTGCTGATGCTGGTCTCGGCCTTCGCCGGTTACCCCGAAACCATGGCTGCCTACGCGGCGGCGGTCGAGAACGGTTACCGCTTCTTCAGTTACGGTGATGCCATGTTCATCACCCGCAATCCGGCGCCGCGCGGCCCCGAGGATCAAGCATGAGTCGCACCTGTCGAATGTCCTTCGAACTGCTGGCCACCGACGGCAAGGCCCGTCGTGGCCGTCTGACCTTCCCCCGTGGCACGGTCGAGACCCCGGCGTTCATGCCGGTAGGTACCTATGGCACGGTCAAGGGCATGCTGCCGCGTGACATCGAGGCCATCGGCGCCGAGATCATCCTCGGCAACACCTTCCACCTGTGGCTGCGCCCGGGCACCGAGGTGATCAAGAAGCACAACGGCCTGCACGATTTCATGCAGTGGAAAGGCCCGATCCTCACCGACTCCGGTGGTTTCCAGGTGTTCAGCCTGGGCGCCATGCGCAAGATCAAGGAAGAGGGCGTGACCTTCGCCTCGCCGGTCGACGGCTCCAAGGTGTTCATGGGCCCCGAAGAGTCCATGCAGGTGCAGCGCGACCTGGGTTCGGACATCGTGATGATCTTCGACGAATGCACGCCGTACCCGGCCGAGCACGACGTGGCGCGTACGTCCATGGAGCTGTCGCTGCGCTGGGCCCAGCGTTCGAAGAACGCCCACGGTGACAACACCGCGGCGCTGTTCGGTATCGTCCAGGGTGGCATGTACCAGGACCTGCGCATGCGCTCGCTGGAGGCGCTGGTCAACATCGACTTCGACGGCCTGGCCATCGGCGGCCTGTCGGTGGGCGAACCCAAGCACGAAATGATCAAGGTGCTGGATTACCTGCCCGCGCAGATGCCCGCTGACAAACCTCGTTACCTTATGGGGGTAGGCAAACCGGAAGATCTCGTTGAGGGTGTGCGCCGCGGCGTCGACATGTTCGACTGCGTGATGCCCACGCGCAATGCGCGCAACGGCCATCTGTTCGTCGATACAGGGGTGATCAAGATCCGCAACGCGTTCCATCGCCACGATGATTCGCCGCTGGATCCGACCTGTGATTGCTACACCTGCACCAACTTCTCCCGCGCGTATCTGCACCACCTGGACAAGTGCGGCGAAATGCTGAGCAGCATGCTGAATACCATCCACAACTTGCGCCATTACCAGCGCTTGATGGCCGGTTTACGCGAGGCTATTCAACAGGGTAAATTGGCCGCCTTTGTCGACGCCTTCTACGCCAAGCGCGGGCTTCCCGTCCCGCCTTTGGACTGACTGTTCGCACTAACTTATTAGAACTTTACAACTGGAGTGCCCAATGAGCTTCTTGATCCCCGCCGCCTATGCGGACGCTGCTGCACCCGCCGCTGGCCCAGCCGGCACCGGCTTCGAGTGGATTTTCCTGGTAGGTTTCCTGGTCATCTTCTACTTGATGATCTGGCGCCCACAGGCCAAACGTGCCAAAGAGCAGAAGAACCTGCTGAGCAACTTGCAAAAAGGTGACGAAGTTGTCACCAACGGCGGCATCGCTGGCAAGATCGTCAAGGTCTCGGATGATTTCGTGGTGCTGGAAGTGTCCGACACTGTCGAGCTGAAGTTCC
Source organism: Pseudomonas sp. KU43P (assembly GCF_033095865.1). Lineage (NCBI taxonomy): Bacteria > Pseudomonadati > Pseudomonadota > Gammaproteobacteria > Pseudomonadales > Pseudomonadaceae > Pseudomonas > Pseudomonas sp. KU43P. The sequence continues at coordinate 1,015,985 of NZ_AP019365.1, forward strand.
AGAAGGGCGCCATTGCCGCGACCCTGCCAAAAGGTACGCTCAAGGCTATCTGAGTTACCGGTTTTTCTTTCCAGTCGGGGCGCGCAACGCGCCCCGCGTCTTGAACGGGCGGCGTGATGCTGAACAAATACCCTCTGTGGAAATACGCACTGATCGTGTTGGTACTGGCGATCGGTTTTATTTATTCCGCTCCCAACCTCTACCCGGATGACCCGGCGGTGCAGATCAGCGGTGCCAGCTCGGCGCTGCACGTGAACCAGGCCGAACTCGATCGCGTCACCAAGGCGCTGACCGAAGCCGGTATCACCGTCAAGGGTGCGAGCCTGGGCGAGAAGGGCAGCGGCCTGGTACGCCTGACCAACCAGGAAGACCAGCTGCCAGCCAAGGATGTAGTGCGCAAGGCACTGGGCGATGATTACGTCGTGGCCCTGAACCTGGCCCAGACCACTCCGCAATGGCTGCGCAACCTGGGTGCGAGCCCGATGAAGCTGGGCCTGGACCTGTCCGGTGGTGTGCACTTCCTGCTGGAAGTGGACATGGACAAGGCCATGAGCGCCCGCATGAAAGTCTACGAAGGCGAGGTCAAGACCTTGCTGCGCAAAGAGCGCGTCCGCTACCGCAGCCTGCCTCAGCAGGATGGCGGCATCATGCTGGGCTTCGCTGACGATGCTACCCGTGAACAGGCACGTGCCCTGATCCGCAAGAATTTCAATGATTTCGACCTGACCACCACCGAGCGCAATGACGTCGCGGTGCTGCGTCTGGCGCTGACCCAGGCGAAAGTCGCCGAGATCCGCGAATACTCGATCAAGCAGAACCTCACCACCGTGCGCAACCGGGTCAACGAGCTGGGCGTAGCCGAGCCGCTGGTACAGCGCCAGGGCGCCAACCGCATCGTGGTCGAGCTGCCAGGCGTGCAGGACACTGCCGAAGCCAAGCGTATCCTCGGCAAGACCGCCAACCTGGAGTTCCGCTTCGGTGCCGAACCGGGTGCATCCAAGGCCACTACCGAGGTCTTCGAGTTCCGTGAAGGCGGCCGTTCCGCTCCGGTCGAGCGTGGCCTGATCATCACTGGTGACCAGGTCACCGACGCCCAGGCCAGCTTTGACGAGCACGGTCGCCCGCAGGTGAACATCCGCCTCGACGGCCACGGTGGCGAGCTGATGAGCCGCGCCACGCGCAGCAACGTCGGCCGCAGCATGGCGGTGATCTTCATCGAGCAGAAGCCGGTTACCCGCTACGTCAAGCAGACTGTCGACGGCGTCGAGAAGGAAGTGCCGGTACAGAGCTTCCAGGAAGAGAAGAAGATCATCAGCCTGGCGACCATCCAGTCGCCGCTGGGTAGCCAGTTCCGCATCACCGGCCTGAACGGCCAGGGCGAGTCGTCCGAATTGGCCCTGCTGCTGCGTGCCGGTGGTCTGGCCGCGCCGATGTACTTCGCCGAGGAACGTACCATCGGTCCAAGCCTGGGTGCCGACAACATCACCAAGGGTATCGATGCATCGCTGTGGGGCATGCTGTTCGTCTCGCTGTTCATCATCGCCATCTATCGTGGCTTCGGCGTACTGGCAACCATAGCCCTGGCGGGCAACATGGTGCTGCTGCTGGCGTTGATGTCGCTGTTGGGTGCGACACTGACCCTGCCAGGTATCGCCGGTATCGTACTGACCATGGGTATGGCGGTAGACGCCAACGTGCTGATCTTCTCGCGTATCCGCGAAGAGCTGGCCGCAGGCATGTCGGTACAGCGCGCCATCCACGAAGGCTTCAATCGCGCCTATTCGGCGATTGTCGATGCCAACCTGACCACCTTGCTGGTGGGGGGTATCCTGTTCGCGATGGGTACCGGGCCAGTCAAAGGCTTCGCGGTGACCATGTCCCTCGGGATTTTCACATCGATGTTCACTGCCGTGATGGTGACCCGTGCCTTGGTCAACCTGACCTGCGGCGGGCGTGACATCAAGAAGCTGTGGGTTTGAGGGAGCTACGATGAAAACCATCAATTTCATGGGCGTGCGCAATGTCGCGTTCGCCGTTACCGTGCTCCTTACCGTGCTGGCGCTGTTCAGCTGGTGGCACAAGGGTCTGAACTTCGGCCTGGACTTCACCGGCGGTACGCTGATCGAGCTGACCTACGAGCACCCGGCCGATCTGCAGACCGTGCGCACCGAGCTGGCCAATTCCGGCTTCCATGAAGCTGTGGTGCAGAGCTTCGGCGCCACCACCGACCTGCTGGTGCGCATGCCGGGTGATGACCCGCAGTTGGGCAACAAGGTGGCTGAAGCCTTGCAGAAGATCGGCGGTGACAACCCGGCCACGCTCAAGCGAGTCGAGTTCGTCGGGCCGCAGGTCGGTGAAGAGCTGCGTGACCAGGGTGGTCTCGGCATGCTGCTGGCGCTGGGCGGCATCCTCATCTACCTGGCCTTCCGCTTCCAGTGGAAGTTCGCGGTCGGCGCCATCGTGTCGCTGATCCACGACGTGGTGGTGACCCTGGGTATCCTGTCGTTCTTCCAGATCACCTTCGACCTGACGGTGCTGGCGGCGGTGCTGGCGATCATCGGCTACTCGCTGAACGACACCATCGTCGTGTTCGACCGGGTGCGTGAGAACTTCCGCGTGATGCGCAAGGCTTCGCTGATCGAGAACATCAACGTCTCCACCACCCAGACCCTGCTGCGTACCGTCGCCACCTCGGTTTCGACCTTGCTGGCAATCGCTGCGCTGCTGTTCTTCGGGGGTGACAACCTGTTCGGCTTCTCCCTGGCACTGTTCATCGGTGTCATGGCCGGTACCTACTCGTCGATCTATATCGCCAACGTGGTGCTGATCTGGCTGAACCTGAACAGTGAAGACCTGATCCCGCCGGCCAAGAACGAGGGTGTGGATGACCGTCCATAAGGGCTGACTCCACGCCGTTCGGCGGTCAAAAAGGCGCGAGTGTTGAACTCGCGCCTTTTTTTTCGCTCCAAGGCTGGGAGAAGGCGGGCTAACCCCCGCGGGTACGATCAGGAGGTTCAAGTGAACAAATCAATGCTGGTGGGTGCGGTACTGGGTGCTGTCGGTGTAACTGCCGGAGGTGCTGTGGCGACCTACAGCTTGGTGAACAAAGGGCCTGAGTACGCCCAGGTCACCGACGTGCAGCCAATCAAGCAGCAGGTGAAGACACCGCGCGAAGTTTGCAAGGATGTCGCCGTGACCCGTCAGGCGCCGGTCAAGGACCAGCACCAGATCGCGGGTACCGTGGTCGGTGCCATCGCCGGCGGCTTGCTGGGTAACCAGATCGGCGGCGGCACGGGCAAGAAGATCGCTACCGTGGCCGGTGCGGTCGGTGGTGGTTATGCCGGTAACAAGGTGCAGGAAGGCATGCAGCAGCGTGACACCTACACCACCACGCAAACCCGCTGCAACACGGTCAACGACATCAGCGAGAAGGTGGTCGGGTATAACGTCACCTATTCCATCGGCGACCAGGTTGGCCGAGTCAAGATGGATCGCGAGCCGGGTTCGACCATTCCTCTGGACAAGAATGGCAAGCTGATCTTGAGCGAAGCTGGGCAGTGATTTGATGTTGCCTGCTCTGGCTCCATCGCCGGCAAACCGGCTCCCACATTGAGTGCTGTGCAGCGCCTGTGGGAGCTGGCTTGCCAGCGATAGGGCCAGCAAGGGCGGTACAAAATGCAGGTATAAAAAAAGCACCCTCGGCGGGTGCTTTTTTATGCCTGCAATCAGCGCTTAGCGCTTCATGTGCTCGGGCAGGTGTGGCTGGATAGCGGTCAGAACGGCCTTGAAGCATTTGATGTTGCCGGCGACGATATGGCCTTTGTCGAGGAAGTCGTGGCCACCGTTGAAGTCGCTCACCAGGCCACCCGCTTCCTGGATCAGCAGCACGCCGGCTGCCATGTCCCACTCGGACAGGCCCGACTCCCAGAAGGCGTCGAAACGGCCGGCGGCCACGTAGGCCAGGTCCAGGCTGGCAGAGCCGGCGCGGCGGATGCCGGCGGTCTGGCCGGTCAGGGCGCGGAACATGCCCAGGTAGTTGTCCATGTCGGCCATCTGGTTGTCACGGAACGGGAAGCCGGTGCCCAGCAGGGCGCCGTCCAGGCTGGTGCGCGAGCTGACGCGCAGGCGACGGCCGTTGAGCTGGGCGCCACGGCCGCGGCTGGCGGTGAATTCTTCCTGGCGTACCGGGTCGACGATCACGGCGTGCTCGAGACGGCCGCGGTATTTGCAGGCGATGCTGACCGCGAAGTGAGGGATGCCGCGCAGGAAGTTAGTGGTGCCGTCCAGTGGATCGATGATCCACAGGTAGTCCTTGCCTTCTTCGCCGGTGCCCGCGTGCAGGCCGGTTTCCTCGCCCTGGATGGAGTGGTTCGGGTAGGCCTTGCGCAGGGCGTTGACGATGCTCTGTTCGGCGGCGCGATCAACCTCGGAGACGTAGTCCTTGGCCTCTTTCTCGTCGACCTTGATGCTATCCAGGCGTTCGATGGAGCGGAAGATCAGTTCACTGGCGCTGCGAGCGGCGCGCAGGGCGATATTCAGCATAGGCTGCATGGGCGGGTCACCTGGAGATGTTAAAGAAGAAAGCCGAACATTCTAGCAGAAAAGTTTGGCGGCAGAAGTGTCACATTTGCTTTCATGGCGTTACGCTGGTCGGTTCTGTAAGATCGATCCCTCAAAACCCGCATCTGTGAGCACAACACCTTGCTGCAAAATATTCGTGTTGTTCTGGTCAATACCAGCCACCCCGGCAACATCGGCGGCGCTGCGCGTGCCATGAAAAACATGGGCTTGTCGCGTCTGGTGCTGGTGCAGCCAAAAGAGTTTCCGGCCGCTGACGCCAGTGCGCGCGCCTCCGGTGCCGACGACGTGCTGGCCAACGCCCAAGTGGTAGGCAGCCTCGAAGACGCGCTGGTCGGCTGTAGCCTGGTGATGGGCACCAGTGCCCGCGAGCGCAGCATCCCCTGGCCGCTGATCGACCCCCGTGAATGTGGGGCCAAGGCCGTGGAGCACGCCATCGGCGGCGAAGAGATCGCCCTGGTGTTCGGGCGCGAGCACGCCGGCCTGACCAACGAAGAACTGCAGCGATGTCACTTCCACGTGCACATTCCCTCGAACCCCGACTTCAGCTCGCTGAATTTGGCTGCTGCCGTCCAGGTGCTCTCGTATGAGGTGCGCATGGCCTGGCTGGCAGTTGAAGGCTGCGCGCCGCAAGCCGAGAAGGTCGACGCCAGCGAGCTGGCGACCATGGACGAAATGGAGCTGTTTTATGAACACCTGGAGAAAACCCTGGTGGACATCGGCTTCCTCGATCCCGAGAAACCCAAGCACCTGATGGCGCGCTTGCGCCGGCTGTATGGGCGAAGCTCGGTCGAGCGTCCGGAAATGAGCATTTTGCGCGGCATCCTCACCGAGACCCAGAAGGTCGCCCGGGGCGAGCCGCATAAGCGGAAGGACTGACAGATGTTCGAGCGTCTGCGTGAAGATATCCAGAGCGTTTTTCATCGTGACCCGGCGGCGCGCAACGCCTTCGAGGTATTGACCTGCTACCCGGGCATGCACGCGATCTGGCTGCACCGTCTGGGCAATGCCCTGTGGAAACGCGACTTCAAATGGCTGGCCCGCCTGGTGTCCAACTTCGGGCGCTGGATGACCGGCATCGAGATCCATCCCGGAGCGACTATCGGTCGGCGCTTCTTCATCGACCACGGCATGGGCATCGTCATCGGTGAAACCGCCGAAATCGGCGACGATGTCACCCTTTATCAGGGTGTGACCCTGGGCGGCACCAGCTGGAACAAGGGCAAGCGCCACCCGACCCTGGAAAACGGTGTGGTGGTCGGCGCCGGGGCCAAGGTGCTGGGGCCGTTTACCGTGGGTGCCGGGGCCAAGATCGGCTCCAACGCGGTGGTTACCAAGGCGGTGCCGGCCGGCGCCACGGCGGTGGGCATTCCGGGGCGGATCATCGTCAAGAGCGAAGATGGCGAGCTCGAGGCCAGGCGCAAGGCCATGGCCGAGAAGATCGGTTTCGATGCCTATGGCGTCAGTGGCGACATGCCTGACCCGGTGGCCCGCGCCATTGGCCAGATGCTCGATCACCTGCAGGCGGTGGACGAGCGCCTGGAGGGGATGTGCGGCGCATTGACCAAGATGGGCAGTGACTACTGTGCCAAGGAGTTGCCGGCGCTGCCGGAAGACGACTTCAGTGAAGTGGCCCAGGCTGCCCAGCGCGACACTCAGTCGCATTGATAACGCCGCGCTGACCGCGTGCTGACATATGGGGCGTGTGCTCACGCCCCTTTGCTGCTACAATCGCGCCCGCCTCCCAGATGCCAAACCCGACTAAAGCAGTAGGTCTAATAGTTGACTTAAATGCTCGGGAATCGCATACTCGCACACATCCTGTAACTCCCGTGGTACCCATTAGCCATGCGACTGACTACCAAAGGCCGATACGCCGTGACCGCCATGCTTGACCTGGCGTTGCACGCGCAGCATGGGCCTGTGTCTTTGGCCGACATTTCCGAGCGCCAGGGCATCTCCCTCTCTTATCTGGAACAGCTGTTCGCCAAGCTGCGCCGCAGCAGTCTGGTCTCCAGCGTGCGCGGCCCGGGCGGTGGCTACCAGCTGTCGCGCGGCATGGAAACCATCCAGGTGGCCCAGGTCATCGACGCGGTCAACGAGTCGGTCGATGCCACCCGTTGCCAGGGCCTCGGGGATTGCCATGCCGGTGACACCTGCCTGACCCACCACCTGTGGTGTGACCTCAGCCAGCAGATCCATGAATTCCTCAGCGGCATCAGCCTGGCCGACCTCGTCATGCGCCGTGAGGTGCAGGAAGTCGCCCAGCGCCAGGACCTGCGTCGTGTCGCAGGTCGTACTGCCCAGCTGGACAAGATTGAGACGTCCGCCGTCGATTGACCTTTTGCAATAGCCGTGACGACGAGCGACGCCACCGCCTGATAGGAGATACTCAATGAAGTTGCCGATCTACCTCGATTACTCCGCGACCACTCCGGTCGATCCCCGCGTCGCCCAGAAGATGGCCGACTGCCTGCTGGTCGACGGAAACTTCGGTAACCCGGCCTCGCGTTCCCACGTGTTCGGCTGGAAGGCTGAAGAAGCGGTCGAGAATGGCCGTCGCCAGGTGGCCGAGCTGATCAACGCCGACCCGCGCGAGATCGTCTGGACCAGCGGTGCCACCGAGTCCGACAACCTCGCCCTGAAAGGCGTAGCGCACTTCTATCAGACCAAGGGCAAGCACATCATCACCTCCAAGATCGAGCACAAGGCGGTCCTGGATACCGCTCGCCAGCTCGAGCGTGAAGGTTTCGAAGTCACTTACCTCGAGCCAGGCGAAGACGGCATCGTCACCCCGGCCCAGGTCGAGGCAGTGCTGCGCGACGACACCATCCTGGTCTCGCTGATGCACGTGAACAACGAAGTCGGCTCGATCAACGACATCGCCGCCATCGGTGAACTGACCCGCTCGCGCGGCGTGCTGTTCCACGTTGACGCCGCCCAGTCGGCCGGCAAGGTCGAAATCGACCTGCAAAAACTGAAAGTCGACCTGATGTCGTTCTCGGCGCATAAGGTCTACGGCCCGAAAGGCATCGGCGCGCTGTACGTCAGCCGCAAGCCGCGAGTGCGCCTGGAAGCGATCATCCACGGCGGTGGCCATGAGCGCGGCATGCGTTCGGGTACCTTGCCGACCCACCAGATCGTCGGCATGGGCGAAGCCTTCGCCATCGCCAAGCAGGAAATGGCCGCTGAAAACGTACGCATCAAGGCCCTGAGCGACCGCTTCTTCAAGCAGGTCTCGGACCTCGAAGAGCTCTACGTCAACGGCAGCCAGACTGCTCGCGTGCCGCACAACCTGAACCTGAGCTTCAACTACGTCGAAGGCGAGTCGCTGCTGATGTCGCTGAAAGACATCGCCGTATCGTCCGGCTCGGCCTGCACCTCCGCCTCGCTCGAGCCGTCGTATGTACTGCGCGCGCTGGGCCGTAACGACGAGCTGGCGCACAGCTCGATCCGCTTCTCCTTCGGCCGCTTCACCACCGAAGAAGAAGTCGACTACGCCGCGCAGAAAGTCTGCGAGGCGGTCAACAAACTGCGTGAGTTGTCGCCGCTGTGGGACATGTACAAAGACGGCGTCGATATCTCCAAGATCGAGTGGGCCGCCCACTAAGCAGTCGCCGGCAAGAGCGGCTCCCTGATGAGGAAGGAATTGCACCATGGCATACAGTGAAAAGGTCATCGACCACTACGAAAACCCACGCAACGTCGGCAAGATGAATGCCGAGGATCCGGATGTCGGTACCGGCATGGTCGGCGCCCCTGCGTGTGGTGACGTGATGCGTCTGCAGATCAAGGTCAACGAGCAAGGCATCATCGAAGACGCCAAGTTCAAGACCTATGGCTGCGGTTCGGCCATCGCTTCCAGCTCCCTCGCCACCGAGTGGATGAAGGGCAAGACCCTGGACGAAGCCGAAACCATCAAGAACACCCAGCTGGCGGAAGAACTGGCGTTGCCGCCGGTGAAGATCCACTGCTCGGTACTCGCCGAGGATGCCATCAAGGCAGCCGTTCGCGATTACAAGCAGAAGAAAGGCTTGATCTAAGCCGCCAGCAGGCAAGACGTAAGGAGTTCCGATGGCTATCAGCATGACAGAAGCCGCCGCCAACCACGTGCGGCGTTCCCTCGAAGGGCGCGGCAAGGGCGAGGGCATCCGCCTGGGCGTGCGTACCACCGGTTGCTCGGGCCTGGCCTACGTGCTGGAGTTCGTCGATGAACTGGCGGACGAAGACACCGTGTTCGAGAACCATGGCGTCAAGGTGATCATCGATCCCAAGAGCCTGGTCTACCTCGATGGCACCGAGCTGGATTTCGTCAAGGAAGGGTTGAACGAAGGCTTCAAGTTCAACAACCCCAACGTGCGCGGTGAGTGTGGCTGCGGCGAAAGCTTCAACGTCTGAGGCTGGCTGTGGGTACTCCTTGTCATTTCGCTCTGTTTGATCTCCAGCCGTGCTTCCGTCTGGACCTCGACAAGCTGGCCACGCGTTACCGCGAGCTGGCCCGCGAGGTCCATCCGGACCGTTTTGCCGACGCCTCCGAGCGTGAGCAACGGGTAGCCCTGGAGAAGTCCGCGGCCCTCAACGACGCCTACCAGACCCTGCGCAGTGCGCCACGCCGTGCCCGCTATTTGCTGGCCATTGGTGGCCATGAAGTGCCTCAGGAAGTCACGGTCCATGACCCTGATTTCCTGCTGCAGCAGATGCAGTGGCGCGAAGAGCTCGAAGAGTTGCAGGACGAAGCCGACCTCGACGGTGTCGCCGTGTTCAAGAAGCGCCTCAAGGCTGCCCAGGACACGCTGAACGAGGATTTCGCCGCCTGCTGGGATGTGCCTGCCGAGCGCGAACAGGCCGAGCGCCTGATGCGCCGCATGCAATTCCTCGACAAGCTCGCCCAAGAAGTGCGCCAACTGGAAGAGCGCCTCGACGATTAACCCGGCGCCGCCCGTGATGACGCCTAAGGTAATTAGATAAGCATGGCCCTACTGCAGATCGCCGAACCCGGTCAAAGCCCTCAGCCGCACCAGCGTCGCCTGGCGGTGGGTATCGACCTGGGTACCACCAATTCTCTGGTCGCTGCCGTGCGCAGCGGTCGCAGCGAACCCCTGCCTGATGCGCAGGGTAGCGTCATTCTGCCTTCGGCAGTGCGCTACCTGGCCGGCCACAGTGAAGTCGGCCTCGCCGCGCGCGAGGCTGCATCCAGCGACCCGCTGAACACCGTGCTGTCGGTCAAGCGCCTGATGGGGCGCGGCCTGGCCGACGTCAAGCAGCTCGGCGAGCAACTGCCGTATCGCTTCGTCGGCGGTGAGTCGCACATGCCGTTCATCGACACGGTGCAGGGCCCGAAAAGCCCGGTGGAAGTGTCTGCCGACATTCTCAAGGTGTTGCGCGAGCGCGCCGAGCAGACCCTGGGTGGTGAGCTGGTAGGGGCGGTCATCACCGTGCCGGCCTACTTCGACGATGCCCAGCGCCAGGCGACCAAGGATGCGGCCAAGCTGGCCGGCCTGAACGTGCTGCGCCTGCTCAACGAACCGACTGCTGCTGCCGTGGCCTACGGCCTTGACCAGAATGCCGAAGGCCTGGTGGCCATCTATGACCTGGGTGGCGGTACCTTCGACATTTCGATCCTGCGCTTGACTGCAGGTGTATTCGAAGTGCTGGCCACCGGCGGTGACACCGCCTTGGGTGGCGACGATTTCGACCACGCCATTGCCGGCTGGATCATCGAGCAGGCGGGCCTGTCCGCCGACCTCGATCCGGCCACCCAGCGCCAGTTGCTGCAAACTGCCTGTGCCGCCAAGGAAGCCCTGACCGACGCCGACGTGGTCAGCGTCAGTCATGGTGCCTGGCAGGGCGAACTCAGCCGTGCTGCCTTCGAAGCCATGATCGAGCCGATGATCGCTCGTAGCCTCAAGGCTTGCCGTCGCGCCGTGCGCGACAGCGGTATCGAGCTAGAAGAGGTCGGTGCGGTGGTCATGGTAGGTGGTTCGACCCGCGTCCCACGCGTGCGCGAGGCTGTCGGCGCGCTGTTTGGGCGCACCCCGCTGACCTCGATCGATCCTGATCAGGTCGTGGCCATCGGTGCTGCGATCCAGGCCGATACCCTGGCCGGTAACCGCCGTGAAGGCGGCGAACTGCTGCTGCTCGATGTAATCCCGCTGTCCCTGGGGCTCGAGACCATGGGCGGGCTGATGGAGAAGGTGATTCCGCGCAATACCACCATTCCGGTGGCCCGTGCCCAGGAATTCACGACCTACAAAGACGGCCAGTCGGCCATGATGATTCACGTCCTGCAGGGCGAGCGCGAGCTGATCAGCGACTGCCGCTCCCTGGCGCGCTTCGAGCTGCGCGGTATTCCGGCCATGGTCGCCGGTGCGGCGAAGATCCGCGTTACCTTCCAGGTCGATGCCGACGGCCTGCTCAGCGTTGCGGCCCGCGAGCTGGGCTCGGGCGTGGAGGCCAGCATCCAGGTCAAGCCGTCCTACGGACTGACTGACGGCGAGATCGCCCGCATGCTCAAAGACTCGTTCGAGCACGCCGGCTCCGATAAGCACGCACGCCAGCTGCGCGAGCACCAGGTCGACGGCGAGCGCTTGCTCGAAGCGGTACA